>JAUNSU010000042.1 GCA_030539035.1 Planctomycetia bacterium | reverse complement strand
TTCCGTTCGCTTCGCTCACCTCATTACGGGCTTGCGGCGGCTTTGCCGCTGGTTCCTTACTAATCACTAACCCCTAATCACTAATCAAAGGTCCCATCCGTGGTTATCCGTGAACATCCGTGGTTTCAAAAAGAGCAAAATGAAAAATTCTTCAAGTCCGGTTTTTCGATTGCCGATACAAAAACGGATTACGTGAAGATATCAATATTTTATTCAGATAACAGGCAATATTATGAACTCGATCAATTCACTGCCCGAGAATTCCCTTACTTCTCTTTCCCAAAAGAAACCGATCTTTTTTTATAAAAATCGGAATAATCAGAAAAATTTATCTATCTTTCCCGGATTACATTTAATTTCGATCGTGATTCTGATATCGATGTTTTTTTACCTTGATTCATCCGAACTCCAGGGAGGAGAAAAAAAGATGATTACCGCACCTCCAGGCTATTATACCAAATAGATTCTGAAAGATCCGAGCTCCGGCGTTCCTGTCCTCGAAGTCGTCGTTCCAGAAAACTGGACCGCAAAGTGCGAGGTCAACTGGAATAATGTGAGTACCCTGTTCCCCGGCGTCGCCCAAGTTACCATTCTCTCGCCTGATGGAAATACAGGCATCATCTGGTGTTCCGGCCGAAATTATATCGAAACCGTCAACGGCGGATTCGTTTTTTCATCAGGATGGAATCGATTATAAAACCTATACGACCAAATTGCGGTACCGGCGCGCTGATGCAATGTCCGATTTCTATCTGGGCAATATCTTTGGACTGCAAGCCTTCAATTTTGTAAAAGAATTCGAGCCCTCTGAACCGGCGCGCAATGCAATCAACAAGATGCTCGGGATCTATACTTCGGCCCTTCAGCAAAAGCTGTATCCGGTCTTCGCAAACGGCGGCGCTCAATATGTTCAAACCGGACAGGAAGCAACACTGGCCAATCGGCAATACGAAGTGATGCTCCCCAATGGAGAGTGGCATTACGCGGAGACAGCGTGTGCGACCTTTGGCGTGAGTGAATCCGTTCACAGCAATACCGGAACGATGTTGTTTAACGAATGGGTCTGTCCCTTCATGATTCTTTACAGCGGAAAAACAAAAGCGTTCTTCGATCGGGACTACGCCGTTTATCGCTTTATTATGGATAATATGAAGGCGCAGAATGAATTTACCTTTGTCAACAACAAGTACGGAAGCGAGATCCAGAACGCCGTATTCAACCGCTTGACACAAGAGAATATCGCGATGACCCAGGCGAAAGCGGCCGCGATGATGAAAGAACGATCGACCTCTTACCGCACCGCAGGGGAGTCGTCCGGATTCGATTGGGGAAAAGAATGGGGCGACTATATCTACGATCGCAATACCTATCGCACAGAAGACGGAGGAACCATTCAGGCCTCAACGTCCGCCGACGGTGTTTGGAAGAGCGGAAACCGTTTTTACGCGGGCAGTGCGGGAAGTGCTCCTTACGGCTGGCAGCAGCTCCCCTTGAACCGATAATCGATGTTTATTTGATGAATAGAAGAAAGACCGCTTCCCGTTTGGAAAGCGGTCTTTGCATTTGCGGTCAAGCGCCGAGTCCGGTTCGAAAAATCGAAGCGTAGACCATTGCCGAACTGTCTCGAATAACCTGTCCGTAAAAATTTGCGGTCCGTACAGTGGATAATTATTGATCAATAATACTCGGCGACGGAGGCAGCTCCGCCGTCGGGATTCACTCCTCTCTTTTAATAATACATCTATTTTATATATCTTATTTAAAATTACAGTCCCTGCGCAATATTGAAAGCAATTATGCGCAAAAGTTCATTGAAATTATCACTTTATGACAGTAAAATGGTATCGTGGTTTGATAAATCGCCCTGAACATTTTAACTTGAAGGTGAGGTTCCGTTTATGAAAAAATTATTAACCGGATTTTCATTTGCCTGTTTTTTCAGTTTTTTTCTTCTTTTATCGGAATTGACTCCGGCGCAGGAATTCTTTCCTTCTTTTCAATATGAGGGCAAGGAAGCGTCGATCAATTCTTTTAAACAGGAAAAGATCGAGCAAAAAGATCTTCCGCATTTTGTGCTTCTGAAAACTTTTTATACCGCGCCGGACGGGAAATTACGTCTGGAGATCACACGAAAGATCCATAAAAACTTTCCTGTTCGTGAATACTCCGTTCGTTTGACCAACTGTTCCAAAACGGAATCGACCGGGATCGTCGAGAACTTCCGATCGCTTGATTTCAAACCGAATCTTCCTGTAAAAAATTCTTCGGCCGTATTGAATATCATTCACGGGTCGCAAAACAAAGCCGATGATTTCATACCCGCCGCAGTTCCTCTTCCTTCGGGCAAGAAGGAGATCTTTAAAACGGATTGCGGACGTTCATCGAACGACTGGATCCCCTTTATTGAACTCAATTTCAACGACTCGGAAGGCTGGGTCTTCGCGATTGGCTGGACAGGCTCCTGGATCGCCGAATTCGAGAACAACGGATCCGCAGTCCATGTTTCCGCGGGAACAATCGCTTCTCATTTTAAACTTTTGCCGGGCGAGTCGATCATTCAACCGTCGATTACAATTTTTAAACGATCAGGCCTGAATCGTCTTGCTTTTAAAACGACGGTTCATCGTTTTATGAAGGAACGAAAAGCTCCCCGGGATATACAAGGCCGGATCCTTCCGCCTCTTCGCGCGATTACCGCAGGCGGGGGAAACAAAACGCCGAAAATGATGCTCGATGTCCTTCAGTACAAGATCGACAATGATCTTCCGTTCAATACATATTGGGTCGATGCCGGATGGTATGGGACCCCGCATGAAGATGAACATTATCGCAACTGCGGTCCGAACTGGTCCAAGTATGTCGGCGACTGGCAAGTGAACACGAAGACCCATCCGACCGGGGATCTTCTTCCGATCTCAAATGCAGTTCACAAAGCGAATATGAAATTCCTTCTCTGGTTCGAACCGGAACGGCGCGGCTCTTTTTGGATTAAGAAAAACGAAAATCCGGAATATTGGAATCGCAGTTTGCTCAATCTTGGAAATCCCGACGCACTCAAATGGATTCAGAATATCGTTTACGGAATGATCGAAAAACACAGTATCGATGTTTATCGCGAAGATTTCAATATGCAGCCCGGACCGGTTTGGGCAGAACTGGATAAAATGAATCCTGATCGTGTCGGAATCGCCGAAGCAAAACATATCGCCGGACTTTACACGTTTCTGGATGAAATGCGAAAGAAGTTCCCGAACATCATTCAGGAAAATTGTGCTTCCGGCGGGAGAAGAATTGATATTGAGATGATATCGCGAGCGCACACTTATTGCCGGAGCGATTATCCGATCGGGCGAAGACCGGGCGATACAGCTTTTACTTTCTCGCAAAACGCGACTTTGAACACTCTTGCTTATCTTCCGTTCCAGGGAAGTGATGCGAACGGTGTCCTTCCTTTTGATGATTATGCGATGATGAGTGTCGTGTCTTCCGGATATGTATGGACACCGTCCGATGTTGACGGGGCAATCGTAAAACGAAAATTTTCGGATCAGGAAACGGCCTGGTTCAAAAAAGTCTTTAAAACGGCAGCGCGAATGAGCGATTATTACATGGGCGATTTTTATCCACTGACAGAAGAGACGTCCGTCGCAGATGATCTCTGGTGCGGATGGCAGCTTGATCAGCCGGATCACAAGGAAGGATTCGCGATCGTATTCCGTCGTGCGAACGCACCGGAGGGATCAAGGACTTTTGCTTTATCGAATATAGATTCGGGTGCGAAGTATGAAATCGAATTTTTCGACGGCAGTAAAAAGACAGTATCCGGTTCCGATCTTGCTTCCTGGAATGTCCAGATTCCGAAGCGATCGTTCAAACTGATCTTTTATAAAAAGAAAAACCAGTGATCAGTGTTCAGGGTTTAGGGATTAGCGGGGATCAGCGGTTTTGTCCCCTCTGTTCCCATTGTCTCCTAATCACGGGCGAACTTTATTAGGGAAAGAACATCGCCCGGGGGATCGTGGTTCAGCCCTTATTCGAATCACACCTTTTTTTAGAGATTCCAACTCTTCGACCACGGCGGCTTCGCCGCCGGGTGCCCAAGATGGGCACCATCCCAGCGCTCGGGTTCGAACCTTACACAAAAATCTTTATTTTTCTCGGGTTTCCCGGGTTAATCAGTGTTTATCTTTTTTTAAAGATTTTATCCCCATCACAGAGCGGCGGCTCCGCCCGCCGGGTGCGGTGCCCACAACCGACCGCAATAAAATTTCAACCTCTTTTAAGTGAAATGTTTATCAAATAGGAAGACTCAAATCCCAAATGATTGTCCGTTCTTTTAAACCGGTCTTCCGCATGGAATTCTATTGGAGCGTCTTTTTTATGATGTCCAGAGATTCCTTTTTTTGCTTTTCCTCTTTCATCATTTCTTCTTTGTGCTTTTTCATTTTTTCAACCTCCTCCGGACGGAAACGGAACGAATACTCGAAGCCGAAATCGACATCTTCCCGTTGCCCTGCTTCCATTTCTTCCAAAACAAGACGCTGAAAATCTTTCATATCATAAATCAAAAGAACCGGTGCCTGTGATGTGTCCCATGGACCGAATCCCCCGGAATGGATAAATCGGATCCAAAGAGGCTTGCACTCGTTCATCAATCGAATCTCTAATGGCCGTAATACCGAAATTCGCGGCTGAAAAACATAAATCTGATATTCATCAAGATCGACCGTAAGCCCCTGAAGCGTTGACCGTGCAAACGGTTTCAGTTCACCAAACTTCTTTAAACGCTCTATTGTGTCCATTGCATGATAGCTGAAAAGCACTTTGCCTGGCTTTCCGTCGGGTGTTACCGCGAGCCTGTTGATTGTGTCAAGCGATGTTTTGTCCAATGTATCCCAATAATAAACGAACTCCATTCCGGCATTCCTCGCGCCGTTCGGACCGCCGATCAGGCAATTATAGTATTCCAGCCAAAGCGGAGAATACCAGTACATATTAAAAATGGCCGTTCCATAAAAGAGGGCAAGAGCCGGATAGACAAGGACTTTTCGTACGGTCGAGCTTACGGCCCAACTCATCCATTTTCCCGCCCCGATTCCAGCCAGAATTCCAATAAAAGGGAACATCCCAATGATCTGCCGCGCATTGTCGTGAACCGGAACACCGGGAATCATTCGAATCGTCGCAAGCAAAAGATAATGGAAAAAAGCAAGTGTGATCAAGCCTTTGAACATCTCTTTTCTTTCCAATATACCGGAATCGCTTTCTTTTTTTTGCGGACTGGAAAGTGTAATTTGAGATCCCAGCGCAAAAAGGGCAAGAATAAGAAGTCCGGCGGGTACAGTAACCCCGGTCCAAAATAAAGTATTATACCAGGGAAGCGGATTGTATATATCACAATATTGTCCCAGGAAAGTCGCCGGAATATTCAATGGTTTGCGGTCCATGTTCAAAGCAACAAAATCGGAGACTCCGAACAGATTAAACCAGAGCGGCGGATTGAGAATAAAGAAAAACAAAAGCGCACAGGGCAATCCGATCAGCGCGATTCGAAGCACCTCTTTCGAAAAAGGTTTCCGATAATAATAGAGTACGACCCAGGCGATATAAGGGAGAGGAACAAGCCATCCGGTGAATTTGGCGGAAAGGACCAATCCCATAATTGCTCCCCAGACCACTGCCCCGAAATTGCTTCGAAGTGCGTAATGAAAAACGGCCCAGGAGAGGATCCAGGATCCGAGCAGAGTCGATTCACAGGCGGAGATATTGACGTGTCCAAAAAGACGCGGAATAAGGAGTATCGCCAATACGGCGGCGATGCCTGTTTTTCGATCGCTCATTTTGGTCAATCGATAATAGACAGCCGCCAAAGCGATCGCAAAAAGAAAGCTCGGACCAATGCGATAAGAGACCTTTTGCGAGATCCCGCAGTTTAAAGAATCTGCAACGATCTTTCCAACGGCGATGATCTCCGAATATCCGGCTGGATGTCCTTCGCGTCGGGTCGTTCCTTCCCAGCCGAGTTCCAGGCCTTCCCGAGTAAAGGGATTGATCTTTTTCGATGTCCCGTCGGGCAAGGGAAATTCTTTTCCCCGGACAGCGCCAAACCAATTCACAATGGAGTCGGCTCTTCGGAAAGAATCGCCTTCATCCCAGGTTAAGCTCATTTTGCCTGTCGTATTAAACAGAATTGTAAAGACGACAAGAAAAACGAGAACCGCTCCTGTTAAGAGAGAAAGACTGGATGGATTTTCTTTCGACAGTCCTTTTTCCTTTTCGGGAAGATCAGGTGTTATTTTGCCCGTTGAAGGCGAGGAAAGATCACTTTGGGATTGAATCGGTTCGTTTTTACGGGAACCGGGTTTCTTCTTGTTCATTGATTATCACCTCCAAAAAAGAAAAAAGAGTATTGATCCATTTGCCTTAATGATATCGGAAAAATTCCGAATGTCAATTCACTTGACCTCTTTCTGAATCGCGGATCCCGGAAATTGCCTTCGATTGAACAATATTCAGTACAATAAACTGTTTATCAATACAAATTTCAAACAATTTCCGCTTGATTCCCTCACTGATTCCAAAAATTTTCACAAATGATTACTGCACGAGAACATATCCAAGAGAAGGAACAGATCGTCCTTTCCAGGAATACGGTTTGTCCGTATAGTTTGTAATGATGGACGATCCGTTGCTGAACGCACTTCGAAAGATCCCTTCCGCGATCATTTCATGATCCTCGAAAAATTCGTATTGGAGAGAACGGAGTTTTTCGAATTCATCGTATCCTTCCTTGATTTTAGCGACGCTTTGGCGAAGTTCTTCATCGGTACCGCAAGTGATATCGCGTTCGCCCATCCAGTTGGATCCTGCGGCGAGAAATCCGGAATAAAAATAGAACATGGGCCGTCCGCCGTATTCAATCAGCTTTAATTTCGAGACTGGATCTTTCAAGGTGTAATTGGTTGTTGCGCAGAAAGGATTATTCAGAACGATTCCATTATAGACGAGCTGCCAAAAGGGAGTATGCCGATCGATCAAAGGATGCAGAGATTTGGTCGGATTATAAGTTGCGTTGGCTTTTGCCTTTTCTTCCGGGCGAAGGAATTTTCCGGGATCATGGAAAGAGACATAAAGAGCGTAATCGACATTGCCGATCGCGAAATCAAATCCGCTTTCCGATCCGAATCCTCCGAAGACCTTTTGGGTATTTGCGAAGATCTTTTGACACCATTGGACGTTTTCCTCTTTAGTAAGCGGATGTTCCGGAGCAAGACAGCGTTCCGGCTGCCAAATGGTATAGACATCGATATAATGAATCCCATGGAATCCGAGGGCGCGGATCCGATCCTGATCCGACTTGACAAATCGCTCATAGACGCATTTCGGACAGGTCTGATAGACGTTGCCGCCGCCCCAGGTGCGCGTTGTTCGGATCCCGTCTTTTCGGACGATCAGATAATTCCAGTCCCATAATCCGCCGATGGAGGAGGCGTGATAGGCGTCGAAATTATTTGTATGGCAAACGATCTGAAAACCGTTTTTTTGCGCGTATTGAATCGCTTCTTTCAGTTTTTCTTCGCCGCCGAGCTTTGGTTCAACGGGAAAGACTTGGGGCCATCGTCCATCATGTCCGCCGACATTCCATCCGACCAGACAGAATTCCGCGCGATGGATTCCCTGTTTTTTGAATTCATCGACGATCTGCTTAAAACGATCGAAAGTGATCTTGACCCCGACCGGCGGTTCATTTCCCTTGCTCTGTTCCCCGACAGGAGAAGGAACGGGCTTCCAGGCTTGCCGGACCCGGATCTCCATGGATTCCGCGGCATATTTGAGATCGGGATTATTCCGAATCCGTTCCTTGATCGGAATACAGGCCCCGCGATCCAACTGATATTTTCGATAAAGACGGGCCATCTCGCTGTAAGCGGCATCGGACTTCATGCGATGATACAGGATTTCGATATCATTGTACGCTTTTTCACCGTCGAGCGTATAAATCAGGAAGACATCGTATTTTCCTTTTTTATAATCGACGACATATTTGGAATCGAATCGCATTCCTTTTTGGATCACCGTAAAGGCGCCTTTGGGCGTTCGGACACCGAACATCGGCATAATGGTTCCGCTGTGTGTATATCGGGCATCTTTCGGACGTTTTTTAAATTCTCCATACATCCCGTTGTTGAAAATATAAAATCCCTTCTCTCCGGCAGCCGCGGTGCAGTCGGGATGATGGATCTCAACGAATCGAACCGATTCAGGAATCGAGTTCCGCGTGATCAGAAGAGATTCGACATTTCCTTTTTTTACCAAAGGAATCGATGCTTTTTGCGTCGAACCGTCCATAAAGGTCCAAACAGCCTGGACCGCTTCGGCCCCCTCGGCTTGGGAAAGCGGCGCAAAAAGAAAAATGGTAAAGGCAAAAGCGAGAAAAACAACGGAGACTTTCATGAAATTCCTTTCCGAAAAAGGTCAAATTTTTGGACAAACAAACAATTCTTTCGCATTTTACCGGAATCCGGATTCAAAGTCAATGGAATTCTTGACAGGAAGAAGGAAAAAAGTACAATAGATCTCAATCATTTGACGAGGAGAATCGGGAATCATGCTGGAATGTTTATGCGTGGGATTGGGCGGTTTTTTGGGAGCATTGGGGCGATATCTGTTCGGATTGATCCCGATCAGCAATACCCAATTTCCGTTTACAACACTTTTAGTGAATCTGCTCGGATCGATTTTGATCGGGATCTTTTCGGAATACTCCTTTCGGATTTCCCCATTAAGAGAAAATGTCCGATTATTTCTTCAGGTGGGACTCTGCGGCGGATTCACGACTTTTTCCACATTTTCCCTGGAAACGATGAACCATCTGGATAAAGGCCGATTCGGAATTGGTTTTCTTTACGTTTTATTGAGTGTCGGTCTTTGTCTGTTCGGGATTATTCTCGGACGACTGATCGTTCGGTCTTTTCACTGATGTTTACGGAGAAAAGGAACATGCGAACCGTTTTTTTTGCTTTTATTCTGTTTTTCACGATTGGAAATATCGGGACCACCGAAGAATCGATCGATCTTTGGCCGGGAAACGCGCCGGGAGAAACCTGTCGGGAACCGAATATCGAAAAGTCCCTGGGAAGCGCGCAAAAGATCACAACACCCCGTCTTGTCGTTTTTCGACCGGAAAAGAAAACATCCGATCTTTCCCTTCTGATCGTTCCCGGCGGAGGATACGGAACCTGTTTCTATGAGGGAGAAGGCTTTTTGAACGCAAAATGGTGGAACAGTAAAGGGATCACCGCTTTCGTATTGCTCTATCGCGTTCCCCGTCCGAAGGGAAAACCGATTTACTTTTCCGCGCTGCAAGATGGGCAGCGCGCGATTCGATGGATTCGGGCCAACAGTCAAAAATACGGACTGGATCCGAATAAGATCGGAGTTCAGGGATATTCTGCCGGAGGACATTTGACCCTGCTTCTTGCTTTGAACAGTAAAACGGCGTCTTATGATCCGGTTGACAAGTTGGACAAGATTCCCTGCAATGTTGCTTTTGCGATTCCTGTCTATCCGGCCTACGTATTGGACGACGGCGCGGACAAGCCGAATAAAAATCGGGGAGAAGGGGCCGCACTCCTCAAGGACTTTCATTTCGATGAAAATTCACCGCCTCTTTGTCTGATTCATGGACACAATGATATTTATTCTTCATTGGGATCAATTGAGATCTACAAAAAGTATCATCAAATGCAGCTTCCCTGCGAACTTCATGTTTATACCGGCGCTGTTCACGGATTCATGTATTGGAACGATCTGGAAAACGCGAAAACCTGGCGCGATCGCTGCTTCGATTGGCTGAAAACGATCGAAAAACAGAGTTTATAATTATCGCTCACTGCAATTTTTTAAGGGTATTATGGTTTATGAACGAAGAAGCTTCCGGCTATACGCAAAAATTGGAAGAGCTGCTCGACAAGCATCAGGGGAATGATATTGATTGCTTTGATCAGATTATCGAATTATCGATGATGAGGATTCAGCAGTTGGCGCACCGCAAATTATTGACTGAGCAGTTCATCCATCGCCATATTCAAACCGATGATCTCTTCCAGAACGCGTCGATGCGTCTTTATCAGGCGATGAAAAGTGTTCATCCGAAGACCAAAAACGATTTTATGCGTCTTGCGGCAACAATGATCCGGCGTGAAATTCTGGATACGGCCCGCCAGTTGAGAAAACGGTATCATCTTTTTCCCGCTTCGCTGGCGTGCGATGCGGAGGTGGATTTATCAAATTTCGCTGACGATCAGGCTTCGTATACGCCCGAACAATGGATCTTGTTCCATGAAGCCATTGATCAGCTCGATGAAGAGGAAAAGCTGCTTTTCGAACTTCTTTTTTATGAAGGGAATACTCAGCAGAAAGCGGCGGAGATCCTTGGCATTTCCCCGCAATCGGTCTATCGCGGCTGGCGGCGCGCCAAGATCAAACTCGGTGAACTTCTTTCCTGATTCCATTCCAGTCGGTAATTGAAAAAAACGAAAATTCAGTCTGTTTTATAAAAATTTATGAAGATATTAACATTCGCGATACGCTTATAAATACAGAATCCCATTGATCGCTTTCCGTATTTCCAATAATTCGCATTTGGACGCAACAGCATGAACCATGATAAAATCGAATCACTTTTAGACATTCGGGATGATCTTGGCCCCGCGGATCTTTCGAATGCGGATCATTTTCTTGAAGTGTATGCGGTTGGCGATCTGCAGCTCTCCGAAGAAGAGCGATGCGCTTTTCTGCACGATTGGAATATGCTTAACCGGGTCGAAAAACACCTTGCAGGTGAATCACCAGCAGGGACAAAAAGTTCTCAACTGCTCGGAAATTATTGGGATGCGAAAACTTGTGTTAAAACTCCCTGTCTGCTCAGTTTGAATTTAACGCCCGGAGAGGAAATTATACCCGGCTATACCTTAATATCCCGGATCGGAGGAGGCGGATCCGGGGAAGTATGGCTCGGGAAAGGACCGGGCGATGTTCACGTCGCTATGAAATTTATTTCTCCGGAAAACAGTACAATAAATCAAAACGATTTGGATTCCCGCGATGAGGCAATGGAGATCATCCGTAAAGTGCGCTATCCTCATCTTCTTCCAATTCACGGGATCTGGAACAATCAGGAATATCGGGTCATTATTTCCTCGCTGGCGGATGAGACCCTTTGGGACCGTTTTCGGGCAACGTGCAAAGAAGGACAACCGGGGATCAGAATTCCGGTCCTGCTTTTATGGTTTCGGGATATCGCCAAGACACTGGACTTTCTGAATCAACCGCGCGGCTCTTCGACGGAAGATTCCATGCCGATCCTTCATGGGGATATCAAACCGGAAAATATCTTTCTTTCCGGGAACAGTATTTTGGTCGGCGATCTTGGCCAAGCTCGAATTCTCAAACAGGAGGGACAAAGTCATTCGGGCGGTTTGACGTTTTTATACGCTGTACCAGAATATCTTAAAGGGCATATGCACAAAAATTCGGATCAGTATTCGCTTGCGGTAACCTGGTGCGTTCTGCGCGGAGGGGGCTTTCCCTGCAAAGGGAATCTTTATGAAATTATTCACCAGCAGGAAAAAAACGATCCGAATCTCTCTTTTTTCCCTTTAAAGGAACGCAATGTATTGAGGAAGGCTCTTTCTTCGATTCCAAACAGGCGTTATTCGACCTGCGGTGAATTTGCGGCCGCGCTGGAGGAGACTTTTCTTCCCAAAAAACGGTTCGGACTCGGTTTTCTCTCTGTTCTGATCGCATCGCTGATCGTATTTTTTTCGCTTGTCTACTGGCAGTTTCCGTTTGATTCTCTTGAAAACACCAGCAGAGTTCAGGCAAAAAATGAATCGATTACGGATATTTTTTTATCGAGCGGCAAAGAACCGAAATATGATCAAAAAATTGTCCTTTCATCGCGGAACAAAAATTTTACGCGGGAAGGACTGGAAAAGGCAATTTCAACAGCAATACGATCAAAAGGGAATGTTCAGATTATACTGCAAACAGACAAGGACAACAACCGGATTCCTTTCGACAAGGAGATCGCAATCGAATTCATGCCGAACACAAGGGGGATCATCATCGAGGGAAAGGGACCGCAAAAACCAATCCTGGACGCGGGAAAAAAGTCACGGCACTTCTCTTTTAAACAGGGATCATTTCTGATCCGGAATCTTTCACTTCAAAACGGTAAAAGTTCGGAAGACGGCGGATCGATCCTTTGCGGAACAAATCATAAGGATCATGGAAATAAAAAGTGTCCTGTGCGTTGATGCCTGCGATTTTGAAAATAATCAATCCGGGAAATCCGGCGGGGCACTTTCAAATAGAACCCCTTCTTTTGATCTCCATTTGAAAAAGGCTTCATTTACGGACAACGAGGCAAAATTTTCCGGCGGTGCTGTTTACACAATGGGATATTCCGTGATAAGAAAAAGTTCCTTTCTCAAAAACAGCGCCCTTGAAGGAGACGGCGGGGCCTTGATGACACGCAATCAGTGTAAACTTTCCCATTCGAATTTCACCGAAAACCGCTCTTCTTTAAACGGCGGCGGCATTGCCGTTGATCAAAAAGGAACGCTTTTTTGCGATGATACTGTATTTCACAAAAATTTCGCAAGATGCGGCGGCGGTGTCGTCTTTCTTTTAAATGAGGATCAATCCTCAAAAAGGGAACCTTCCTATAATCCCGACGCAAATGCCTCCGGCGGAGGATCTCTCTCGCAGGAAAGTTTAAAATCAAATCTGTCCTGCTGCGTGTTTTCCCAAAACACCGTTTCCGAAAACGGGGATTTGTGGGGCATTATGGTCTGATAAGCTGGCTCTTTCAACTAATGCCGTATCTGGAGGCGAATGACATTGTCGATTCGTTCGAAAAGAACAATAAACTGGAAAAATTCAAACTTCCTTTCGCGAATTGCCCATACAGGGGAATACTGGAAGAGAATCAAATCTCTTACGCTGGAAATTGCGGCCGAACCGATGGTCTGCTTGTTAATCCGATCGGGGATGTCTTCATCACATCTGATCAAACGAAAAACTACGGGATCATGAATGATTTCGGCTTTAATTCCATTGCAGGAAATAATCACTGGCAGGATAATAACGGAAAAATACTGGAAATGGACGACATTAAAGACGGATCCGGTAATACCCTGTTCATTACAGAGAATCTGCAAAGCGGAGATCTCTGGTCGCATGAAGAATTTCAAGTCGGCTTTGTATATACCAGTGAGGAGAATCCGGCTTCTTACGGAAACGGAACGGTTACTTTATGCACGTCGAACTGCGATCAGTTTTTCAATGATATTTACAGTGCCTGCAATTTGTATGATTCCGGGCAGGCAGTCGTTTTCGATACAATCGCGTATAATCGCAATACCGACAATGATGAAAAATGGGCCAGGGAACCTGTATTGCCCATTAATAAATGTGCGAGTGTTCTGGAAAACCGCGCCTATGCCTGGGCAACGGCCCGTCCAAGTTCGAATCATGAGGGAATCATTGTCGCCGCATTTTGCGATGGAAGCTGCAAAATTATTTCCGAGACGGTCGAACCAAAGATCTTTCGGCAGGCAATGTGTCCAAACGATAAAATCATCGGTATTACTGAAAATTCCATAAATTTACAATTTAAGTAAAAAAACTCAAAAATTTTCTTTTTCCTGAAGGGAAACACGTTTTCGATTCGCTTCTGTTTATGAAGGGAACTGGATACGGGTTGAATGTTTTACAAAAAACACAG
Source organism: Planctomycetia bacterium (assembly GCA_030539035.1). GTDB lineage: Bacteria > Planctomycetota > Planctomycetia > Pirellulales > Thermoguttaceae > JAUNBG01. The sequence goes on along the minus strand of JAUNSU010000042.1, from coordinate 17,108 downwards.
GATCATCTGAAAAAGGAGAAAGAAAATGAAAAAACTGGGATTTACCCTAATCGAACTTCTGGTCGTGATCGCGATCATTGCTGCTTTGGCCGGTCTCTTGCTTCCGGCAGTTCAGGCGGCCCGGGAAGCGGCTCGACGGACACAGTGTATCAATAATCAAAAAAACATTACACTTGCGATGCACAATATGTACGATCTTAAAAAAGAGATCTCGCCGTTTTGCAGGGGGCACAGACTGGAATTCGATATAAACACCGGCAAACCGGGCTTTGTCGGACATTATAACTGTTTTAGCTGGCTTGTTCAGTTGACCCCCTTTCTTGAAGCGGAATATGTGATAGAATCTTTCGAGAGGGAAAATGCGACAAAAAAATTCAAACTTCCTTTTACCCATTGTCCAAGTCTTGGATCTCAGGAAGAGGGACGGAATTCTTATGTTGGAAATTGCGGACGCGACGACGGTTTATTGGTAAATCCCTCCGATGGGGTCTATGAAGCTTCGGATCGGACTAAATATTACGGCGTAATGAATAATTTAGGCTTTAATCACTGCGCAGGGGAAGATGTTTGGCAAGATAACAATGGAAAGATCCTCGAATTCAGCGATATTATGGATGGTCTAAGCAACACGCTTTTCATGTCCGAAAATGTCCAATGCGGAGATTTTTGGAACAACGAGGAGTATCAGGTCGGTTTTGTCTATACAACGGAAGCAAGCCGCTCTCACTACCGTAATGGAACGGTAACCTTGAACACAACCGATTGTGAGACATTACTGACGCAACTGGAAACGGCCAAATCAAATTATGATACCGGACAAAGCATTATTTGCGAAATCGGCGGATGGAACCGGAACACAACCAACGATCCGATTTGGGCGTCGGCTCCGGTACTGCCAATCAACAAATGCGTGAGTCTGCTGGAAAATCGCGCCTATACCTGGGCAACGGCCCGACCGAGTTCCTTTCACAATGGAATTGTTGTCGCCGCTCTTTGCGATGGAAGCTGCCGGATCGTATCCGACGATGTGGAACCGAAGATCTTTCGACAGGCGATGTGCCCGAATGATAAAAGAATTGGAATCACAGAAAGTTTTTCCTTAAACGATCTTGATTAACAAGACTGCTTAAACTGTAAACAGATTTTTGTTTGAAACCACGGATTACACTGATAAACACGGATGAATTTCATTGATATCCAAAATCATAATTTTGTGAGAAAATGTATTAATTATCCGTGAAAATCCGTGGTTTCAAAATCGGTTATTTACAGTTTGAGAAGACTGAATGCAACAACATGGACCATGATAAAATCGATATTTTTTGTCCGGTCCATGGGGACAAATAATATTTATTCTTTGATCAGGATCGACGGCTTTATTAAAGTGTTTTTACCCAAAGGAGATATGATGAAAACGTCCCGATTGCTGTTTGCCGGTCTGTTTTTTCTTTTTACTTCATCGCTGTTCGCGGCCGATGCGTCCAAGGCGGGTTCTGCCGTCGAGAATCCGGCGGTCGTTCCTGCGGATCATTTGGATCAAACCTGGTGGAAAGAACGATTCGAACTCCAATGTCAACGAATCAAAAAAGGAAATGTCGATCTCATGATGATTGGAGATTCCATTACTCATGGCTGGGAACGCAAGGCCGATCACTATGCCGTTTGGAACGAATACTACGGAAAGCGAAACGCCCTCAATTTTGGAACAGGCGCCGACCGGACCGAACATGTGATTTGGCGTCTGCTGCATGCGCCGCTGGACAAGATCTCTCCTAAAATGGCTGTCCTTATGATCGGAACAAACAATGTCGGACACAAATCGTCGACTCCGGCTCAAGCGGCGGAAGGGATCAAAAAGATCGTTTTCATTCTCAAAGAAAAATTTCCAAAAATGAAAATTCTCGTATTGGAAGTTTTTCCGCGAGGAGAAAAAGCAAATGATCCGATGAGGCTGGCGGTCGAAGAGATCAATTCCGTACTTCGGAAGGAACTCGTCAATATCGAAAATGTCGAACTTGATTCGATCGGCAAGTATTATCTCAAGCCGGACGGATCGCTGCCCAAAGATCTTATGCCCGATTTTCTTCATCCAGATGCCGAAGGATATCAGATCTGGGCAAAAGCGATGGAAGCGAAAATTATGGAAGGACTCGGCGAGAGACCGGCCGTTGCCCAGCCGAACAACGAAAATCGCAACGCCGTGAAATGGCTTGGTCAAGTTTTTGAAAACGAACAGGCCGCCCTCAATTCCGGCAAAGGCGATCTTCTTTTTATTGGAGATTCGATTACCAACCGCTGGAATTTGAAGACTCCGCGACCTCCCAAATTTGAGTATGAGCATAATGGCTGGTCTGTGTGGACCGGTCCGCTTGCCAAATACAATCCGATCAATTTGGGGGTTGACGGGGATCGGACGCAGCATGTTCTTTGGCGATTGGAAAATCTGGATTTCAGCAAGATTTCGCCGAAAATGGCCGTTGTGCTCATTGGTGTAAACAATACAGGCGCAGATGATTTCAAGGCGGGCGAAGTCGCTTTTGGCATTCGAAAGATCTGTCAAAAGGTTCATGAAAAATGTCCGAAGGCAAAAATTCTCGTTCTTAAGGTGTATCCGATTACGACTTTGACACTCAAAAACGGCGATCCCCGGCAGCCGCGTGTTGACGCCCTGAACGATCTGATCCCATATTTCCTCCGGGACCTGGATTATGTGCGGATCAAGGACATCAGCCGAGTCTTTATGGAAAATCGGACGATCTCCAGGGAGATCATGCCGGATCGGATTCATCTGAGCAGCGAAGGATACAAACGCTGGGCCAATGCACTTGCCCCTGAATTCAAACAGATCCTTGGAACAGCGTTGTAAACCGTCGGCAGATCGGACTCAAGACAAACCCGATCAGGATTGAATCAGAGGCCGGGAACGATGTCCGACAACCGACCGCAAGCCCGTAATGACAGTGATTAGTGTTTAATGATTAGTGATTAGCGGGGACCAGCGTCTCCTGCGTTTGGTTAATGGGAGATTGCGTTTTTTATAAACTCCACGCCCATCGCGGAGAACGGCGGCGGGGCCGCCGGGCAGGCTGGAAACCTGCGTTCCCAGGCTCCGCTGCCCCGGCGTAATGGATGTATATCTCACCGTTTAAATCTGCACTTCATTCCGATAAAATTACCACTGGCAGGCGAAGCCGACGTTGCCGGTATGGAACTGTTCATTGCCGTTGATCAGATAATCGTATCCGCAGTAAAGTCTTTTATTCACAATCGTGTAATCGATATTAAGTCCAAGATCGCACCAGTCCCGTTTGGCCTCGCTCCCTCGAATCGTATACGGGGAAACCGTTCCTGTAAAATTCGCAGAATTGACATTACTGAACTGGCAGTCTGCTTCGCCGATCTTGTCGCTGAACTCATGAAGCCAGACCGCTTTGAAATTGAAGTCCAGGGCCCTTGCGTCTTCCGCGATGTATTTGATAATCACACGGCTGCCGAGTTCCGAACGATAGGAATCATACTTCGTTTCGTCAACCGTAAGAGCAGTTGTTCCGGATCCGGTCTCCGTAAACGATTCCGTATCAAGTCCAGCATACTGAAAGGCTGCGAACGGCTGGAGCATAAAAGAATCAAGAGGCACATTCCATCCTTTTTCGAGCCGAACAGACCATTCATTTCCGTCGAACTCGCTTGCATGATTCCGATTAAGAAATGTGATCTGCCGATTCACAGTATATTCATCGTATCCGTAATGGATATTTCCGAGCAGATAATCCGAAGCACTGTTCTGAAGGAAATAAAACCCGCCTTTGTACTGATCAATCGCGGCATGATCATTAATATCGTCCATGAAATACTCGGACCCTCCGTACCCGAAATATCCGCCGACGCGAATACAGGAATTTGCGGCTCTGATCACGAGAAAATCACCGCCGGCCATGATCCCGTTGACTCGATAATCGCCGCCGGCGACATTCCCGTCAAAGTCCAATGTTCCGCTGACCCCGTAATACTTGCCCCATAAGTTGCGATAAGGTTTGCAGAGATCCAAAGCGCAATTCGATTGGGGACGGAGCAGATCGCCCAGCTGCTGATTAAAGATCGTTTGACTCTGAGTGCCGAGTGTTGACAGAGATCCGTAGATCGCGCCGTCCATTTCGGCCATTGCCTGCCGCGCTGCCGGAGAGATTCCTTCGCCGGGACTCAATGCGTCGAGTTTGCGAAGAACATATTCCAGGTCGCTGTCCGGAACATAGCTGCTTCCGATATCGTCGAGATACTGTCCGAAATGAAGCTGATTGTATGTTTGAGACCCGTCCGCGTAATTTTTCGCTCTTACGACTTCGAGATAATAATTGGAACTGTCGCTGCGGACTCCGAATTTGAGAAGGGAATCGAGCGGGACATTCGTATTCACGCTCAGATCTTCCGTTACATCGAGCGACCCTGTTGTCATAAAGGTCCATGTATCACCGAGTTTATATCCGCCTTCTGAAGAATCGAGTTCAGAGACGTTGACACTTCCGCCGTTAATGAGTGCAGATGCACCGACAGCATATTGATCGTTTGTCAGTCCCGTTCCGTTTTTCGAGATTCGAACATCAAAGGACCCGTTCGATTCGTTTACGAGAACGCCGATATTCGTCGTTGCAGGATCCGTTCCTGTTACAGATACAGATCCGTTATTGATCAGTTTGCCGCTGATTGTGCCGGCATTCCGGATCATACCGCCGCCGTTGTTCGTTACAGGTCCGCTGATCGTTGTGATATTGATCATATCGCCGTTATTAATCAGAGAATCCGTTGCCGATACGGTATTCATTTCAGAGATTGTTCCGTTGTTTATGAGTTGATTGCTTGCGGTCAGTGATCCGCTGTTTGTGATCGAGGATGAATTGGAAATATCGTGCCCGATGATAGTATCGACATTGTCGATTGACCCGTTGTTCGTTAAATTCGTGCCAACGTTCAGATTGCCAACGTTCCGGATCGTTCCGGCTGTTTGATCCAGAGCGCCTGTAATACTTATCGTCTCCGCGTTTTGGATTATTCCGGTATTGGAAAGGGAACTTGATTCAATGGTACCGCCGATATCCAATGTTCCGCTGTTCGTAATTGCATTGGTTACGGTTAAAGTTCCTGCATCAGAGGTAATGGTCGAACCGGCCGTGTTGGTCAAAGCCGAATTCGTCATTGAGCTGGAGAACTGGATAGAGCCCTGATTATTGAACGTCCCGATCTCCGCTGCGGTTATCGAACTCATAGGGTCTGCCACAGTTCCGATCATTCCCTGGTTTGTGAAATCATAGCGGAGCTGGGGATTACTGACCGCGTTTTTGAAATGAAGGCCGGCTGTGTAAGTTGTTCCGAGGTAGGTTGTTCCTGTCGGAAAATTATCGTCTGTTCCGGTCAAAATCACTGTTCCATCGGAATTCGGAACGACCGCTTGCAAGGCGGTGAGCGGTCCGAAGAAAAGGACGGACGTCAGAACCGTTCCAAGCCCAAAGTACTGGACAGTTCGGGAAGAGAGTCTTTTTGTGTTATTTATTTTACCCATATTATTTCTCTTTTGTATATTGTCTGTAATTACTTTTTATCGCATTATGCGCAATATGATGTAATTATGGAGTATTTCGCCGTTTTCCTTAAATTTGGTTTTTGATAATCGGACCTTACGGTTGACAGAACAGAACCTTTCGTTTTTATCGTAAAAACCGGTTGTCCTTATTGAGAGTCTTTGAAAAAAAAGATAAAATTTTACAGGATATAATTTGGAAAGCATAGATAAAATAAACAGTATTGTAAATTATTTTTTCCTTTTTGAGTTTTATACAAGAATAAATATTGTAAAAAATGAGAGAAAAATATATAATTTAATGGTTTTTTTTAAAACATAAATTTTATTTGAGAAACTCCTACTGTAAAAATTTTTTTGTTTGGAAGCACGGATGACACGGAAGAAAGATCAAATGGACATGTTCAGGGGATTTCGGCGGCTGAGTCTTGAGTTGCTGGAAGATCGGCATCTGCTGTCGGGAACGACGGTCGATCTTTCTGCGCTCCGGGCGGAATGGTCTGATTTTACCTTTGCCGATGATCTCAATCTGATTGTAATCGCGGCGGAAGATCTTTCGATTGCGTCGATCAAGTCTGCCATTGCAAACGCGGCGGAAACGGAAAGCGATGATCTGATTCTGATCCGTCAATCAGAACATCAGTCGGATCTGATCTTTACGGACGCTTCCGACGTATTATTGATCAATTCTGATGCGGCTTCGAAGGGTCGCATTACGATTATTGCCGATGGAAATGCACCGCTCCGGATCGACGCGAAATCGTTGAATCGCGTATTGACGGTATCAGCCGGATCGGAAGTTCAGATCGGCAATTTATCTCTTACAGGAGGACTTGGCACATCGGATCTGTCCGGAGATCCGGCGATCTGCGGCACAGGAGGCGGAGTCGCAAACGCGGGGATCCTGCGGCTTGATCAAGTTCAGATTACCGGGAATCAGGTTGATTCAGGATTGTTCGATCGCTTTTATTACGGAATCAACTCCTCCGGCGGCGGGATTTACAATGCCGGATCGCTTTTCGTTTATCGGTCGGAGATCTCGAATAATACGGCTTTGTCCGGCTCGATCAATGATAATGAGCAGGCCGCGTTTGGGGCAGGAGGCGGGATCTTTAACGCGTCCAATGCGTCAATCCTTCTTGAGAACTGTACGCTTCAGAACAACACCGCCGATTTCGGGCTCAAATATCTGATGCCGCAATTCAGCGGGGTGGAGTTGGCTGTTCCGGTCCAAGTTGAAGTGATGGGCAAAGGCGGCGGGATCTATAATCTCGGAACCGTGATCCTCAGCGGAGAAAGTACGGTTTCCGGGAATTCAGCCTGGAGCGGCGGCGGGATCTGCAATGGAATTTCAGGCATCTTCACGATTCTTGAATCTGCTGTTCAGGAAAATTACGCGTTTGAATTCGGCGGCGGGATCTATTCCGATCTGCTGGCCAACTTGAATATTCATTACTGTTTTATCCGGGGGAATACAGCGGAAAGCAATGGCGGCGGAATCGCACTGCGTGGAAATCTTGATCTTACCGGATCGGTGATCAGCGGAAATATTGCCGGTGAGAACGGCGGCGGGATCTGTTCCTACGGCTATTACAATTCTTCACGTCCTGTCAATACGGTTCGTATCGTCAATGCGACTATTACAGGGAATCTTGCCGGAACCGTCGAGGCCGGATCCGGTGGCGGGATTTCCTTTTGCGGGGCAGATTCCGGGAATACTATTGCCGAATTGACCGTATCTAATTCCATTATTGTTGGAAATAAAGTTCATACAGCGAAAGATCCCGATCTTGATCTCAATATCGCAGCGGAAGGATCCTGTATCGGATTCCATTCGCTTTCGACTTTTCAAAAATGGACAGACGGAGAGGGAAATCTGCTTTACAATTCTTCCGTGCCGCTGTTTCTGAGTGATTATCATTTCAATTCGAAAACAGAAGGGGATTATCATCTTGTTCAGGACAGCGCATCCCAGGCAATCGATCACGGAAACAGCGGCGCGGCACAATCAGCGGGATTAGGACCGGACAGTACGGATCTGTCGGGCAATTCGAGAATCCGGAATGAAAGAATCGATTTGGGAGCTTATGAATATCAGCCGACGGACTTTGATTCCGCATTTCCTTCCCGACTTTCCGTCTCGCCCGGCTGTTCGTTCCGGCTTGTCTGTGAAGGATCCGATACGAACGGATTTGAATATACCCGATATCTCGTTGATTTTGACGGTGATGGAATCTTCGATCTTTCCGGCTCCGATATTTGGATTTCATGGAACGATCTGAATCGTTGTGCGGGCGGAAAAGGATACTTCTGGCTTGCCGCGGAAAATACGGAAGGTGAGACCTGCGCCGCGAAACAGGTCGCCGTTGTGATTAACCCTTATATTCCGTCTATATCCGTAAAAGAGTATACTTTCCTGGACGGGCAAATTCTGAAACTGGCCGTATCGATTAACAGCTATGATCTGAAAATTCAGGAATGGACACTTTACTGGGGAGGAGAATCCGATCCGATTTCGTACAAGATCTCGGGAAGTCTGCTTATAGCGGCCCATTATTACGGACCGCAATCACAAACAACGGAGTTCTCTTTACTGCTCGATTTAAAAGATTCAGAGGACAATGTTGTTACCTATTATCTCGGTTCTCACACAGTTCCGGGAACACAAGCAGAATCGCAGACGGCCGAATTCGTGGATAATGGAGAGGAACTCGCACCGGAATCGGAACTTTTGGAATCGGATCCGTCTGAAGCGCCTGTTCCGGAAAGAGATCTGCTCGCATTGGATCTTTTGGAAAAAAGTTCATCCGGGTATATCCGGAACGATGAGAAATCGGAGGAATCGAAAAAGACTCCGGCGGCAGACACATTGCCGGTATCACAATCCGTTGTTCCGGCGGAGCAGGATTATGCGCTTTCCGATCCGGATCTTTTGACAAAAGAAGAGTATGATTATCTGATCGAAGCGCACAAAATCCAAAAGAAAGAAACAGTCGAAAAGAATCTTTTATCCTCCGGCGTCGATTCCCTGGACGAAATCTTGGCTGTTTTATATGAGCCCGTTCATTAAAATTCACATCAGAGGTTTTTATGGGAATGATAGAAGGAATACGAATACGAAATTTTCGAACATTGAAAGATGTCCAGTTGGGAAAAATGTGGAATGATCAAAAGTCGAAAGCATTAACGCCCATGAGTGTTATTATCGGCAAAAACGGGACAGGCAAGAGTTCTTTGTTTGATGTGTTTGGTTTTATTGCAGATTGTTTAAAATATGGAGTCGAAGAGGCTTGTGATCTGAATCATCGCGGGGGTTATGATCGAATTCATTCAAAATCGCAGGAAGGGCCCATTTCCTTTGAGATCTATTTTCGCGAATTTCCGGGAGAACGTCCGATTACTTATGAATTTTCCATTGATCTGGACGATCATTCGCGTCCCTATGTTTTACGGGAACGGCTTCGTCAACGCCGGAAGGGACAGCAGCATGGTTGGCCATTTTCGTTTTTGATTCTCAATGCCGGACAGGGAATTGTCTGGAAAGGAGAATCTGCCGGGAAACAGATCCTTGAAGACGAATCTCCGATTTCGGTTCAGACACTTTATGAAGATCTTGGCAAAAATGCCGAAGAGTCCCGGGATACGGAAGAAGTTGAATTGGAAGATTATCGCAAACTTGGAATTGCCGCCTTGGGATCTCTCAAGCAGCATCCCCGTATTTCCACGTTTCGCAGGTTTATTGAAGGATGGTATCTGAGTTATTTTGCGCCGGATTCCGCACGCAATCTTCCGTTAGCAGGCCCACAGAAACAGTTAAATGTTCATGGAGACAATTTAAGTAATGTCGTCCAATTTATGGAACGGGAACATCCTGATCGTTTTCAAAAGGTTTTAGATCAAATTGCAGCGAAAATTCCGGGAATTGATAATATCGACACAGATAAAACGGACGATGGCCGTATTCTGCTTCGTTTTTATACGAAAGGTTTTGAAGATCCCTTTTTCGCACAGCAAATGTCGGACGGGACATTGAAGGTCTTTACTTATCTTCTTTTATTGGCTTCTCCGAGTCCTGCACCATTGATCTGTATTGAAGAACCGGAAAATGGTCTGTATCACAAATTATTGGAAACGTTGGCACTTGAATTTCGTGAATACTCCAGCGGGAAGAAGGACGGCTCTCAAGTTTTTATTACGACCCATCAGCCCTATTTCGTGAACAGTCTTGACCCGGATGAAGTTTGGGTGCTGGAAAAAAGAAAGGACGGTTTTTCTTCCGTAAAAAGGGCATCCTCCGATCCGATCATACAAAATATGGTCAATGAAGGTTTGCCGCTCGGCAGTCTCTGGTACAGTGATTATCTGGACGGAACGGAAGGACCATGCCATGCACTTTGAATTTCTTATTGAAGATGCTTCCGGAAAAGAAATGCTGGAACGTTTACTGCCTGGCATGATCAATCCGCCGCACTCTTGGCGTGTTATTTCTTATAAGGGGCGGCAAGGTTCCTTCCGATTTGAGAAAACACCCGGAAAAGGCAAAACATCGTATTTTATTGGAGAATCTTCCCCGATTGCTCGCCGGATATGGTAAAGCGTTTCTTGATTTTCAGGCTGCGGTTATTATCGTTTGTGATCTCGATAAAAGAAATAAATAGAATTTTATTTCCGAATTGAACGCTCTTCTCCAACGCTGTGATCCGCAGCCCAACGCCCATTTTTCTCTTGCCATTGAAGAAGGTGAAGCATGGTTTTTCGGAGATATTCAAGCGTTAAAAACAGCTTATCCGCATTGTAAAACGGAGGTTCTTTCTGCCTATGTTCAAGATTCCATTTGCGAAACGTGGGAAAAAATGGCCGACGCAATCTATCCCGGCGGTTCTGCAAAACTTGCCCAAAAAGGTTTTCAGGAAATTGGCAAGATAAAAATGGAATGGGCAATCAATATCGCCCCTCTTATGGATCCGGACCGGAATCTGTCTCCGAGTTTTTGCGAATTCAGGGATTTCGTTCGATCTTTTATTTCTTAAATCTTTTGATCACAAGACACATCAGTTCCGTCTTGTCAGTTCCAGGGCCCAGGAACATCTTGCCGGAAAATTCACGGAACTCTTCAGATACGATTCCGGAAGATCTTCGCGTTTTCCGTTCGCTTCGATTTTCTGTAATCGAAAATGGCCTGATGGAAGTCCGAGTTCAGTAAGATCCAGCGCGATTCGGCTCTTGCAGATCTGATCGGTCGGATTCGAAAAGAGAATCAGAGCAGATCGGACCTTGATGATTCCCTTTTCCGCGGCCGCGTAATCAAGGATACGCCAAGTGGACGTTCGGACCGCGTCATTGGTAACGGGACAGGGCTTGTTGCTCCATTGCCAATCTTCCGTGATCATCGGGATCGGATCAAGGAATCGGGCCGGACGCGCCATTTCTCCCTTATAGAAGTATTCGACGTTTTCGGATCGAAGTTGAACGAGATCTTTTATAAAGTCGAACTTGTCGGGATCTTTCGTAATATTTATCGTGAACCATCCGATCTGTTCTCCGAAGACGAGTTCTTCTGCGGCTTTCATTCTCCATGCAGCCGCGTTTCCGGAATAGGATCGTCCGAACATTTGAACGGTTCCGCCGTACACTGTCGGAAAAGCGGGAACGGACCGGCTGAACTGCCAATGCCAGGTCAAATATCCGTCGAACGCCGCGATCTGGGATTCCATATTGCATTCGGTTGTGAGCACTCTATTCTTGAGCAGATCGGGCTTTGCGGCAAGGATCTTTTTCTCTTCCGGCGCAAGAGGATAATCGGCGGCTTCCCGCTTCATATCGGATCGGATCCTTCGGAGCATTTCCCAATAGGCGGGACTCCACCACGATCCGCCGCCAAGCGGATGTCCATGATCGGGATCCATGCAATAGGACGATTTCGACGCGGCGATCTGATCCATATAGACCGCGGCAACGCCTTCTTCATTCATCAGACGAAGAACGACTTCCCGCATCTTGGCTCTCCAGATCTCCGAAGCGGGGCACATCACTCCGAGCTGAACTTTTTGCCCGTCCTGCTCCTTACTGTGATAAGTTTCCAAAACAGGGGATCCGTCTTCCTTCTTGGAGACTCCTTTCTTTGCGATGGAGGTAAATTGCCAATCTTCCATTCCGCGGTCTTTACTGTCCCAAAGACGTCCGTTGATGTAAGGCATTACGAAAATGGTACCGTCTTTCTGGATGTCGTTGACCGCTTTGTGAAATCCTTTTCGGGAAGGAAGAAAATGGGGATAATCATTATCGAACGGGATCTGATGCCAATTATACCAATGAACGCCCGTGGGTACTCCGAACGCCTTTTGAAATTGATGAATCGGTTCGACAAGCGTACTGGGGATCAGATGACCGCTGATCGCCCAAAGGGAAAGACGGCGCATCCAGAGCGGGGTATCTTCACGGCCTTCGGGTCCGAGCTTCGGATACCATTTCGCTTCTCGGCGGACCCAATCGCGGTAGATCATCGCTCCATCGAACCAATCATCGTGAACGGCTTCCCAATGAACGGATCCGGGGATCTTCCAGGAATTGCCCGGCCGGGTCTTGTTTTCGGCGATGTATCGGCATTCCATGAGGAGATCGGTACCTGTATTTGCGTCCAGCTTCAAAGAGCGGGCAGTTGCCCAGGGATCATGAACGGCGAAATAGAATCCTGCACCGGAGTATTTATCATGGATCTGCATCCAGGACATCGGAGCGCCGAATCCGGTCGGATATTGATTGTCGCGAACGATCTTGCCGCCAATCGGATCTTCAAAAAGAACGCCCGGCCCAGTCGGATAAAACGCGGTTAATCCAAAGCCGAACGGACGAATCACGACCGCGGGAAAGGTCAGTTCCATTACGGAATACTTTTGCGATTTGATCTTGTATTCCAATTCCATTTCGAGTCCATTTTTCTTTGAATCGCAATGGATCGAGAGTATCGCATTCAGATCAAGATCATTGACAATTTGAGGATTTCGGAAACTGATCTGAACTCCCTGCGGGACCTTGATCACGGAAATCGATTTCCATCCGGAAAGGGAATCGAAGCGGATTTCCTGATCCGGATCAGACGCATCCTTTTGGCCCTCTTTTTTCGAGGACTTTTCCGCTTCTTTTTTTACGGAGCAATCACGGACGGAGAAGGAAAAGATCGGGGTCGATTTTGAAACGGCGAGGATTGTTCTTTTCTTTTTATCAGCGATTCCCAGAAGATCGAATCCGGAAGAAGTGTTCGCACTGCCGAAATTTGTTTTCTTCAAAGCGAAGAGAAGTCCAAGATCGGCGCTTTCGAGTGCGAGGAAACCTTGATCGGAAAGCGATCCGATTTTGAGAGAAGAGATCGATCGGAGATCGGAAGCGGGAAGGGAAGATCCATTGATCAGAAGTTTGGCGGCGATCTGATCGCGCCAGTTTTCTTCCGTGCTCGACAATGAGATTATGTCCAGTTCCCCGGATACAGTGATTTTCTTCTTTTCGAGATCCCGAAGAAACACGTACTTCTCTTCCGTCTTATTGGGCAGACTGGTCAAGCAGATCCATCCGCTGTTCGCGTTCCGGGTCGTTTCCCATTTTTTCCAGGCGAACGTCGGATCGAGCATCAGATAAGAACTGATTGCCGTTTTGCCATCATAGACACAGGTATTTTTGCCGAAAAGGATCAGCGCGTTTCCTTTATCATCGAAGAGCGCGGCGGACTTTTTATACGGGCTGATCTTACTTGCGCCGGCGAACTTTTCCGTTTGTTCTGGATCGGTTCCGATCCAGTTTGAAAAGATCTTTTGATGATGGAATTCGCAAAAGTGCACTTGACTCCAGAACATTGGATCTTTTTGGAAGTAATCGGCAAGAACATGGATGTAGGGTGTTTCTTTAAAGCAGAACCAGTGATAGACAGCTTCCGGTGCGGATTCCGGCGTTTTTCCGTTGTAATTGATGAATTTCGCACGGGAGCGAATTACCGTACAGACCGGACCGTCGGAAACGAGATCGATTTTTGCCTGTTTATCCAAACGGAGATTATATCCGGCGAGATCCTTCCGATAAATTCGGTCTTCCCAAAAGAAGGATCCGGGCTCATGAATCGTTCCGGTTTGTCCGAATTCCAGGCGTGAAGGAAATCCTCCCTGCGATCCGGCCTGAAAACGGATCGTATTTTTCCCTGTTGTATAATTGTATTGATCGAGAGGAGAGATCTTTTCGTAAAGACCTTTTTCTCCGTTCTTTTTATTTTTGATTACAAGATCCAATACGAGCGGATTCTTTGCCGATTTTTCGATCAGATCTTTCGAAAAGCGCGCGATCAGGAAGCCCTGATACGCGGATTCGACGGGAGCGAATTGCGCAGGGATCTCCGTTCCCCGGAACTGAAGGATAAATTCCCCGAGATCTTTTTCCGCAGGGATCATCGACGATCCTTCCGCGAGTGCGGTCAAATCGATTCGCTGCAGAAGAAGTCCGCTGTCGGGAAGATCGCAGACCCGCAGGATCAGCTTTGAGGTCTCCTGCGCCGAGATCATGGACGCGGTGAACAGCAGAAAAAGAATCAGTACCAGAGAAAATTTTTTCATATCATACTCCATTTTGAGGTGTAAAAAACATTATGGAATTTCGGGATCAGATCTTTTTGGAAAGGGCGAGCGCAATACATCGTCCGTTCGAACCAACCGCATTGTAAAAATGATAAACGATATCTTCGTGCTTGATCACCCACGGTTTATGCGCGAACTTGTGATCCCATTTTTCAGAAGGTTCGACCAGATGAGGGCCGTCCCATTTGCGCCAATGGATCAGATCCAGGGAAACGGCGAATGTGTCAAACGCGTTCGGCTTCCAGAAGGCACCGAAGTAGAACATGATCCAAAGATTGCCGAATCGAACGATCTGCGGATCACCGGAGATCCCGGATCCATTGTCGATCAGCGGATCTTTTCCGAATCGCTTCCAATGAATCATGTCGTCGGAAAGAGCCAATCCGATTCGTTCCGTACTCTTTCCCCCTTGAACGGATTTGGCGTTGTAGAAATTGATGAACGGCATTCCGAGAGTCTTCTCCCGGTCCCAGATCACGTTCGTTTTGTAAAGAGTTGTTTTTTCGAACCATCGTGCGTCCGAATCTTGCGGGGACATGATCGGATCGGGACGGCGCTCGTATTCTTTTGCGGCAGAAGGATCCCCTGTCCAGGCGAGTCCGATCTTCAAAGGATCCGGTTCGTATCCTTTCCCTTCTCCGCCGAGATAGGTGATCCAGTATTTTCCGTTGAACGGCTGGATCATGCCTGATCCGCCCCAGCGATGATCGACAAGAGCAGCCGAGGGCGATGCCTGCCAGGCGTCCCAGCCCTTTTGACGAAATGAGAGAATGGTCCCCACCGGTTTCCAGTGAAGAAGGTCGGAACTTTCAGCGAGCCGTCCTTCGTATCCGATATTTTTTCTCATTCGAACATAGATCATGTACCAATGATTTTTATATCGGAAGACGTTTGGACAATCGACCATTTCCCCTTCTTCCTGCGGAAGTATCACTCCATATTTGTAAGGCGTCTTCACTTCTTCGTAAACGGCCCTCATCTGATCCGCGGAGATCTCATTTTTCTCCGGGATCGCGAACAGGGCCGCCGGCAGGGAAGCGGTGATCAAGCCGACCGCCGCTTTACAAAAACTTCGTCTTTTCATTTTTTTCTTTCCGGATCGAAAAAATCGATGCTCAAACTGGAAATCCGAAGTATTTGAAACCGCGGACAGCATGGATTTTCACGGATATTTTTTGACAACAAAGACATTTGACACAAAAAAACCGGATATCAATGGAATCCATCCGTGATTATCGGTGTAATCAACGGTTTCAAACAAAAATCGTTTTCCTGTTTGAACAATTTAAAAACATCGTCAGTTGAGGTATTCCCAGCCCGCGTTTGGAACGGCGATTTTGTAAAGGCCCTGCTCGTTGGGGAGAGTCGGCGGAAGTGCGTCCCAGGAGTAGGCATCCGGCTTTTTCTCTTCGTAAGCGAGCGCTTCTTCCCAGGTAACGCGCTGTCCGGTATAGGCGGCGAGTTTTCCGAGGATACAGGTCATTGTGGAATTTGCCATGTATTTTCCATTATTGACATAGACGTTTCCGCCGCTTCGAATCGCGTCGAGAAGGACTTTGTGTTCATACTGATTGCCGGTAAGGGCGGCTTTGCCCGGCTCGAACGGATGAGCGCCGGAGATCCCGCTTCCCTTGAGCCAGGTTCCTTTCATGGTCGCAGTTCCCTCGGATCCGTGAACATACGCGGCGCAATCGCTCCAGGAGCCGGGGATCTGGCGGGAATAGGACATGAGAAAACGGCCGTCTTCAAATTCGAACGTATTGGCCATACAGTCGTACATATCGCCGGTATCGATTCCGCGGCGTGCGGTTCGGCCGCCCATTCCGAGCGCGGCAACCGGAGTCGGATCGCCCATCGCCCAAAGGCAAAGATCGATCTGATGAATGGTAACGTCGTTGATATATTCGCTCGCGATCCAGTTGAAGTTGACCCAATTTCTCATCTGATATTTCATTTCGGAATCGCCTTCGATTCGGGGACGTTTCCAGAGTTGACCGCCCATCCGGTGCGCACGGGCACTGATAACCTTTCCAATTGCGCCGTCTTGAATTCGTTTGATGATTTCGATATTCGGCATATGATATCGATTGACGAGTCCGGAAACGAGATTGAGTTTTTTCTCTTTGGCCATTTCGGCGGCGGCGAGAACCATGCGAATTCCGGCCCCGTCGACCGCGACCGGTTTTTCCGCGAAGACATGTTTTCCGGCGGCGATCGCATCGCGCAGGGTAACCGGGCGAAAATGCTGAGGAGTCGCGAGGATCACGACATCGACATCGGAGGCGAGGACCTTTTTGTAAGCGTCGAATCCGATGAAGAGAGAATCCTTGTTTACCGCGATCCGGTCGCCGAATTTTACTTTGAGTCCTTCGAGGGACGCGTTGGCTCTTTCGGGGAAGATATCACAGGCGGCGGTCAGTTTGACTTGCGGATCCACCGAGAAGGCATCGACGATTGCCCCGCTTCCGCGTCCGCCGCAACCGATGAGTCCGATTTTTAGTAAAGACGATTCCGACGCGTGGACACGGGGAACACCGGACAAGGCTGCCGCGGAAAGAACCGCGCTGGCCGCCAAAAAACTCCGTCGAGTCTGTTTCATTGTCAATTTCTCCTAAAAATAAAGGGACTTTCCATCGAATCCGGGAAACCTTTCACCGATCCTGATCTGTTGAGTATAAACAACCGGAAAGAGCTTGTCAAGTTTTTCTGTATTATACTTGCCCCGGGTTCGATTTTCAATCAAATACTATCCCGAATATCGAAAAATTACTCATTTTTATGAAATATATAACACTTTTCTTGAAACTTGAGTTTTAAGGACAGGTTCAAGCACGGACATCAAGGCAAAACCGTTGTAATCTAAGAAACTCATACTGTAAAATTTTTTTGTTTGGAACCACGGATAACCACGGATAAACACG
>JAUNSU010000041.1 GCA_030539035.1 Planctomycetia bacterium | reverse complement strand
TTTATCCGTGGTTCCAAACAAAAATATTTTTACAGTATGAGGATAATACTACGGTAAGGATACGATTTCGCCGTCGCAAACATGCCCCAGGGCGACCAGGATTTTCACCGATGCCGTTTTATTAACGGGACGAACGGAACCGTCTCCCATCAGGAAATTTCCGACTTCCGGGTGCGGTCCGCCGAACCAGGGAGAAGCAATTCCGGTTGGTCCTTCGTCGTTTATATCGCGTCCAAACCAATTCCCGCCGCAGCCGCTTTCATAAAATGTTCTGACGAAAGTAACCTGACTTCCCCCGGAGTCGCTCGCGCAGAGATAGGAACCGTCCACGGTATACGATTTATTAAGTTCGCCTGTATGGCCAACAGGATACTTTGTGGAAAAATGTTTTTCGCCGAACAGAATCTGATTGGTCGTTCCGTCCTGAAGCCAGGCGAAAGTATCCCGCGGTTTCCAGTAAGAGAAGTGGAATTTAGCCAAGGTTACAGATCCGCCGGTATATCCGGGACAATCGGTCATGGCAATGCGAAACGGGCCCGACCCGATCTGTTTAATTTTTTCCGAAGCATCGTGCGAGCACCAGGAAACCCAATGTTCCACACTTGTTGGCGCGGTCAAATTGGTAACACTGTAGACGACGGCGTAATCCGTTTGCGGTCCCTGTCTGTGAAGCCGGACACTGTCTGTAACTCCGGAACCGCTGTCGTAATTGAGCATAGCCGGAAAGAGCCGTGCGCGGCTCGGACAAAGATATGTCGTTACTGAACTGAGAGCGGTTCGATCCTTATCGGTAATACATCCCGCAGACTCCCGCCACCAGTCCGCTCCGGTCAACGAAGCACAGGGACCGACAAGATAATCGGATCCAACGGGCGATTTTGTCTGCTGAAGAAAATCGTACAGGGCGGGGCATTCAATAAACGGATAGAGCAGCGCGAAAATTGATGCACGGGACAGGGCCAGATGAATCGGCGGCAGTCCGTCACGAACATCGTGGAAGTTATGCACCCCGATTCCGATCTGCTTCAAATTGTTCGTGCACTGCATACGGCGCGCCGCTTCCCGCGCAGCCTGAACAGCCGGCAAGAGCAGTCCGATCAAGATCCCGATGATCGCGATCACCACAAGCAATTCCACTAACGTAAATCCCCGTTTTTTCATGATTCGTTCCTTTCTGATGACGTATTTAAATATTTGTTTGCAATCGGCACCGAATATTTTTCGCCGCGGTTCAATGTATCTTATTGTCAATAAATCGTTTTTTTGTATTTGATCTTCGGTAATCAGACGATCAGTATGCCGGCCGTAAAAGTTTTTTAATGGCATCGAGCCGAGCCGTACCTTCACCGACAGGCGGCGGAAGTGTCGGAGCAATCCAGCCGCCTTCATCATATTCATTCCATGCGTAAATGATTGTCAGTTTTACGCCGTCTTTTGACGGATGAGTTTTATGCCAGTCCACTCCATTTTTAATATGAGCGGCGATTTCCTGCGGACTGCCGGAAATAATATATCGTTCAATCCATTTTCCGCTGTAGACACCGCCGATCCACGATACCGGATGAAGCATACGCGGACGGTTATCCCATCCGGCAGTACAGCAAGGAACCACATTCATCCCTGATTTTTCCCATTCGAGCCAAAGGGACTCCGTATTTTTTACCAGATCAGAATAGGGACGCGGTTCGCCTTTGATTTGCGGCGGGCAATAGGCGGAAATCGCATCTCCCTTGAATTCCCTGTTAAGGACCGGTTGATTGAATATGGCATACGGACGACCAAGTCCCTTGGCTTCGATCTGTTTACAGAAATTTTCCCAAACGCCTTCACGAAACGCCTGAAGTGTTTCATCAGTGAAAAAACTGAGGAAGAAAACAGGCCGATTTCCCTGGACTTTGAGATATTCCGGACGCGCGGCAAGATCCAGAGCAAATTTCTGCATCTCGGGATCACGTGTAAAGTTTCCATAATTCTTGTGGGTCAGAATTAAAAAAAGACAAAAGGGCACTTTGGCACGATTGGGACAGGTCAAATAGCTTTGCATCGTATAGCTTAACGGACAATCTTTCGGATAGAATGCGAACGACCAGTAGTCGATTCCGCTTGCGGATGCCAGTTCGATTTCTTTCTCAAGGACTTCGCGAGCGGTTCCGTTAATATCGGAGACTTTGCCGTCTTTCCCGAATTCCGTATAAAACGGGAGCCGCCAATACCACATTGGTTCGTCAAGAGCACGACGTGTTTCTGCACCCGGATCTGGTGAAAAAGGGAGATCTTGCGGTATACCCGGATATGACTTCGGGGCACGCAATTTTGTCCCTTCCGGAATTTTACCGTACCATGCATCCCAGCGAATTGCGCCCAAAAGCGGACGCGGCATCGGTTCCGCCGATATTCCTGTTTCCATAATGCAGAACATGAATAATAATGTCGTTCCCGCGGCAAAAAAAATCGCCTTCCTTTTCCAGTACATTCGATGACTGTTCCTTTTTTGCATCATTGTTTTCTCCTGGCGCAAGGTGTAAAATGGCAGCGGATCTTCCGATTCCATGACATTCGCGTACCCTGAAGAGTCCGAAAAGGATTATCTCGGTTTCCGGACCGAATGATCAAGGCAATCGACGGAAAATTATTTTTTTTGCACTGGTTGCTTTATCCGATTTTTTGGATATAATATAAATCGCGGCTTGGAAAATGATCTGTCCTCCGCTTTTCTTATTTGCTATATTACCAATGATAATGCTGTTTGTCAATTGCCTGATTGTGCCAAAATATGGCCATATTGGGACATAACGCTATTGGAAATTATTTATGACACAAAAAAAGCGTATTCTCCTCCTGTTGGAAATGACGAATTATTACACGCATGAGATCGTGGAAGGAATTACACGTTATGTCCGTCAAAATAATGAATGGATGATTTATCTTGATGAACTGGGACCGGTAACGGCTACCCCGGAATGGCTTAAAAAGTGGCATTGCGACGGTGTGATTGTTCGGTCGCACAATCTTCAGGTTCATGAACAACTCAAAGAATTGAATATACCCATGGTCGAACTTCTCGGCGATGGAAAAGTTTCTAAAAGCGATGTTCTGAGCGACGAAAATCTTGTCGGGAAAATGGCGTTCGAGCATTTTTGGGAACATGGATTCCGTAATTTCGGATTCTTTTCCCTGGGACAAAACTGGTTTCTGACCGAATTTCGAAACGCGTTTGTTCGCGAAGTCGAAAAATCAGGCTGCAACTGCAGTATCTGTCCGACTTCCTTTCGAAAAATCGATCTGAACAGTACGCTTGTTATAAGCGATCGCCAGATGAATATGTTTACCAAATGGCTTGTTTCCCTTCCGAAGCCCGCGGCGATCTTTTCTCCTCCGGTTACAAATTCAACTGTTCTTCTGAATCAGTGTCAAATGCAGGGATTGAATGTTCCTGATGACGTGGCGATTTTGAATTTGGGCAATAATGAAGTCATTTGTTCCATAACAACGCCGTCCCTTTCGAGTATTGGAGCGAATGGCCGCCAAACGGGATACGAAGCCGCGCTGCTGCTCGATAAAAAAATGAAAGGGGAAACACTTCCTCAACTGCCGATTCTCATTCCGCCGGAAGGAGTTGTCCTGCGGCAATCGACCGATACTTTCGCCATTGACCACGCGGATTTCACGGCGGCGATACAATTGATTCGTCAACGGGCAACAGAGCGAATTCAGGTTCAGGAGATTGCGGACGAACTTTGCGTCTCGCGGAGGACCCTTTCGCGATGGTTCCGGAAGTACATTAATCGAACGCCGGAAGAAGAGATCATTCGCGTTCGCATGGAACACGCAAAGAGATTACTTCGTGAAACGACACTTTCACTGGAACAGATCGGCCGTCAATCAGGATATCCATTGGTCGAGCATTTTGTTCGCGCGTTTCGGCTCCGGATGGGAATGACTCCCAATGAATTCCGCAAAAACTTTTAAACCGTTTAAAGAGTGTATCAGCGGGGAATGGAATCAGGGAACTTATAATTAGTGATTAGTGGGGACCAGTACCTCCGGCGCTTGGATAATGGGATATTGTGTTTTTTAAAGATTTTTACCCTTTTATTTCTCAGCGGCGAAGCCGCATACGGAGGGCGCTCATCTTGGCCGCCCCAAGCGATGTGAATTTTCTAAAACCGTTGCGGAGCCTCTTCGAATGGACGCAAACGAACACGGAATTATATACCATAAAACGCAAATACAAATTAACCCGCAGGGGAGGACATCGTTTACTTCATCCGGCTGGAACATTCGATAAATAGCGCCCCGCAGGGGCACTGCCCCGGGTCTACGACCCCCCAAAAAAGCAGCGCGCTGTAAGCGCAGTGCAAAAAGAACAACCGGTAAATCAGCGACCAACGGGAGCGGGCTCCGGCAACCGCGCGGAAGCGCGAACTGGGAGCGGCGCCTCGCCGCCTGCGCACAAACGAACACGGTAATAGATACCGTAAAACGCAAATGCTCATTATCCGTTCTTAGTCAAGGAAGTCGGACCGTTGACACACCCTCCTTCGCAGGACATAACTTCCAGAAAATTCAAAGAATCTTTACCTGACGCGTAGAATTTTAACAGGGGAAGAGTTTTTTTGCCGATTCCATTAATAAACTTTCCGTCAAGTTTAAAAGAGGCGTCGAATCCGTCTGTTTCCGCAAGGATTGCCTGTGTTACTCCGCAGCTTTTCGCAAAATTTCGCGCATGAACAGAGGCGGGCCGCGGAAGCGGCCAGGGATCACAGGCGATAACGTCAATTCGACGGCCGGCCAGAATTGCTCCCAATTCCTCAAAACTCAAAACAAAATCAATTCCATTTCGATGCGCTTCGACCCTTTTGGCAATACAGGGACCGATAAAAACAGTACGGGCATTTGGATGCTTTTCCCTCGCAATTCGATCGGTAAAGATCATTGGGCTTGGCGTTGTCGATACATATTGCAAAAAATCAGGACAATGTTTACGAACCAGTTCCGTATAAGCCGGACAGCAGGATGTGGTCATGAATATCTGTTTTTCCGACATTTTCTTCTGAAATTCCCGCGCTTCATTTTCCGCAGTTTTTTCCGCTCCCAGCGCGGCTTCACATACATCGTCGAATCCGACCTTGGAAATTGCGGTAAACAGTTGCTCTATTGACCCCGGGAATTGAGCGGCGGCGGAAGGGGCAACCAGCGCGATCATTTTTTCTTTTTGCTTCATCGCAGTTAAAACGTCAATGATCTGCGACCGCTCCATAATCGCACTGAACGGACAAGCGGAGAAACATTTTCCGCAGAAAATACACTTCTCAAAATCAATAGCCGCTTTACCGGATTCATCCTTGCGAATTGCGCCGACCGGACAGGCTTCCTCACAAGGAACAGTCGTTTTAACAATCGCGTGAAACGGACAGACGGCAAGACACTTTCCGCATTTGACACATTTCGAATCATCCACGGCGGCCGTTTGGTTTTCAATACGAATCGCCTGTTTCGGGCAATTATACATACACGGACGGGCAAAACATCCCCGGCAGTTCCCCGTTACCATGATCTTTGCGTCTGGACACGCGGAACATCCGGCAGAACAGGCAGAGAGAGGATTTTCTCCGTTCACCTCCGTTCGAGCGGCGGCTTCCCGAAAATAGGATGCAAGCGATCGTGTTTCATCTGTCTCCTCTTCACAGGAAAAACCAAGAAGATTGATCAGACGATATCGAAGCACGGCCCGATCATGATACACGCAGCAGCGGCTGGACGGTCCGTCTTTCGGACGCATCCGAATCGGTATTCGATCAAGTTCCTCTTCAAGAATTCCTTCATCGAAAGCCCGAACGAGCCGGATTAACAGTTCGCGGCGAATATATTGTGCCCCGTTAATCATGATCGGCTCCTTTCCCTTTTTCTTCGTTTTCGAGCTTATTTCGGATTCGGTTCATGATCTTTTCCAATGTCGCTTTTGCGATAATTTCTTCATCGATCCGAACGAAAGGAGCTCCTTCCAGATCTTCAGATTCGCAAAGATTGAGGCAAGGGAAGATCCGAATCTCCACTTTTGACCGCCAATTCTGCGGAAGATCGTTTTCCATTTCCATTAGTTTTCCCGCTCCGAGCAAATAACATGCGGTTCCGCAGCAGATATCCAGTTTGATCGTCATTCAGTTTTCCCCGTTCTCATTCTTAATAATAATTGATTCTGATTTTTTTACGAAACCGGTTTTCCAGAGCGGCGGCAATCCGTCGAACGGTTCCGCTTCGAAGTTCCAATTCCCGTGCAAGCATGGGATCCTGATGCGCTTCGTTGACCCTGGTTCCAACGATAAACTCGATTCGGTCGTGATTCATCATTTTTTCGACAATTACCCGTGCCGCGAGCGGAAGTTCATCAAACGAACCGCGGTCAAGATTATCGCAAATTCGCGTTAAGGTAAGGATTCCTTCCGTTACCAGACCAATTCCCGGCAAAACGGCCGGAGGAGGAAGATCGCCTGCGGTCCGGCAGAGTTTCAAATCAAATTCGACTTGTCTCTTGAATTCCCGTGAAAGAATGTTGGCGGTCGTTCCGCCGCAGATCACGGTATGATCTTCCCCGAGAGATGCCTGCCGCGCAAATTCCGCATCATGGTCCTTGTAAAACGGCGGTCCGGTTAAAATGCGTAAAATCCGAGGATGCCGCACATAGACAACCAGACAGGTAATATCATCGGAACAATGATATCCGGAGATCTCCAATGCACGTCCTGCAATTGCTCCGGCAAGATCCCGGGCAGAAATATCCGGATCATTTCGGATCTGATCCTGAGCGAAAGCAAGCTCGCCGGACCGCTTCCAGCCGAATCGGTATTCGTTCTTTTCCGTTCCAAGTCCCGCTTGGGTGATTCCATCCGAACAGACGATCAGACGATCTCCCGGTTCCATTTTGAGTTCATGGCACTCGACTTCCCGATCCGGCCAATGCTGTGAAATCATTGTTTTGCATTGCAGATCAGGCACTTCCCAATCGCCGCGCAGATGAATGTAGCGCGGATTTCCCATTTCCGCGATTCGAGTTGTTCCGCCAAGACGCAGATCGACCATGGAAAAGGCCGCATAACTGATCTTGCGAACCTCGCAAACCGGAAGGGAATCCATAATGATCTCGACCGACTGAAGAAGATCGAGGTTTGTCCGCAGAAAATTCAACGCCATTGTTGTCGTCATGTTGGCCAGCACAAGCGCTTTGATCCCGCTGCCGAGTCCATCCGATAAAACCGCAAGGCTGCGGTTTTCATTTTCCAGTGTTTGAAGCTGAACATCGTCTCCGCACGCGGCCTGTCCATGTTTTGTGTATTGCCGGTATTCCATTTCAACAAAAAGATCATCGTTCATCGGTTTCTCCATTTTCCGTTTCACAGGATTTTGCGATCTCATGAAGCATGATCTCCGTTTCCGCGATATGCTCGCCGAACAGCCGTGCAACCTTTTGGACAGTTAAAACATTTTTCTGAATCACTTCGCGCGCTTTTGCGGCGGCCTGTTCTCTTTGAAATTCTTTTCGTGTAACATCCTGAATCACCGCGCCGGCAAACTTGCCCCGGGCAATGGTGAAGACGCTTAAATTCAGAATTCTGTTCTGATACTTCTGATTGTACTTTTCAATTTCACCGCCGTTTTCCAGAACGCTTGTAAAGAGTTCGGCATATTCCGGAAGATAGATCTGAATGGAAATCCCATCAAGATTGCCAAGAGAATCGAAAACAACAGAATCTCCGGCCAGATCGGCAAAGATCCGATTGCATTCCGTAATTTGCAGTTCATTATTGACGATCACGACTGCCGCCGGAATATATTTTATCAGGGCGTTGCTCGTTCGCTCATAATTTTTCCGAAGATAATTATGGCACATTGCTTCTTCCGCTTTATTTTGAAGCAAAGCACGGGCAAAATCCCGGCAGGTATTGTATCCGCAGGCCCCGCAGTTCAGTTCGTCCGATCTTCCATATTTTCCAACACGGGCAAGAGCACGTTCCATCTCTTCTTCACTTGGGATCCATTCTGCAAGAGGATCTTCCTTGCAGATCCGATCAAGGGGGACATTGGAGATTTTACCCTCGCTGCACGCGGCAGAACTGATCCGGTCTGTTTGGAACAGAACATCAAGAGAAGATGCCCTGGCAGGCATATCCGGTCCATTGACACATCCTCCGCGGCAGGCGAGTGCTTCAAGAAAGATCGTTCGATCTCCTCCGTTCCCGTTCCATTGATGCAGGATTCGAAAAAGATTATCGAGTCCGGAAACTGCTGTATACCGGATATGATCATTGCCGTTCCGCAGTGTATCGTTCATTCCTCCTTCGACGGAATAGAATCGTCCTTCTTCAGCCTTTCCGATCAGGAGTTCCCGATCAGACTCCAACGCGAAATCCCCGTCAATGGAATCACAATCAGAATCATTGAGCTGTAATCCGTTTTCCTCCAGAAGCTGCGCAAGATCGGAAAACGTCAGTGCAAGATCCAGCAGGCCCTGATTTTGGTCCGATTCATTTTTCTTTGCCGCACACGGTCCGAAAAAAGCGATCTTGATCTCGTTCCCGAGTTGTTTCCGCAATAAACGGCAATGGGAAATCACCGGTGAATAAAACGGTAAAAGAGCCCCTGTGTATTGAGGCATGTATTTTCGAATATAATCGACGGCAGCCGGACAGGCCGTTGAGATTACAAGCGGGCGTTTTGTTTTTCGAAGCCAGGCACAGGTTTCCGCACTGAGGGCTTCCGCTCCCAAGGCGGTTTCACTGATTCCCTCAAAACCGATCCGTTTTAAGGCTCTCGCCAGCCGATCAAGATTTGTATTGGGGAAATAGCCGACCCAGCTTGGAGCCAACGAAGCGATAACGCGGTTTTTTCCTTCCAGCAGAAATCGGAGACGTCCCAAATCGGATCGGATCTTTTTTGCGTGCGCCGGGCAAACTTTAACGCATTCTCCGCAGCTGACACAGGCTTCCGGAATCACGGAAGCTTTGCCGTTAACGATTCGAATCGCCTTGCAATGGCAATGCCGAACGCATTTATAGCAGTCCTGGCATTCATTTTCTGTCGTAAAAACCGGTCCTGTTTGTCCCATGGTCTTTCCCCTGTTGTCTATTTATGATCATCAATGATTTGGCTGGATGTTTTCAGAAGTTCCGATTCCAGAAGTTCGAGTAAGACAGTTTTGTCGACATGTTTGTAAACGGTCCCGCCAATTTGGACAATCGGACCGTTAAGACAGTTTTCCGTGCAGAGACCTCCGCAAATATCCAGATCTGTATTTTCGTTCAGATCATGGTCCTGAATAAATTTTTCCGCAATTTCCGCGTTTTGTGCGTTTCCGCGAATAAAACAGGAACTCCCCATGCAAATGACGACTTTTCTTTTTGGCATTACTTTGCCTTATCCCTTCCTTATCGATAATGTCAATCAGAAAACAGATACCTTTTACAAAATCTCAATTCTTAAACAAAGATCATTTTCTGTTTGTCTATATCGATAAAAATATACTGATACTATATTTATTATTATAGTACTCTGTAAAAAAGTCAAGTGGAAAAATAAATTTTTTGGGAATAAACATAGCCGTTTGATCCATTTTGGCTCTTGTGAGAGCAAAAAAAATCAGGCCAAAAAGCAAAGGGCCGGAAAGAATCCGGCCCGATCTTTAAAGGAGCT
This sequence comes from Planctomycetia bacterium, assembly GCA_030539035.1. GTDB lineage: Bacteria > Planctomycetota > Planctomycetia > Pirellulales > Thermoguttaceae > JAUNBG01. The sequence goes on along the minus strand of JAUNSU010000041.1, from coordinate 21,297 downwards.
GATTAAATTTTGATCTTGAATCGTTAAGCGTTGTCCTTTTCCGGTTTGAGATCATCGGGAGCTTTCTTTTCCGGTTCTTCACCGGTGAACTTGGCAAGGGTCTCCGGCAGTTCAATTCCTCCGATATCTTTCATTACCTGGAACATGGGCGGGAGCGTCTTGGTCATCTGATGAAGCCAGTTCGTCGTCGCGTTTCCCCCGTTCGGTGAATTTCCCTGTCCGCCGTCCCAAACGACCACCTTATCGAACTTGATATTGGAGATCGCTTGCGCGGAAGCGGCGACAAGTTCATCAAAGTGCTCCAGCATGAGTAATTGGAAGGCGTCTTTCGCACTGCCGCAGGCGGAAATGATCTCTTTGAGACCTTCTCCCTTTTTGGCAAGGATCTCGTATTGACCGCGGGCTTCGGCTTCCAGCTTCGCAAAGATCGCTTTGGCTTCTCCTTCCGCTTCGATCCGTTTTCGTTCGGCAACCGCTTCGGCATCGACAACGACTTTTGCTTTTTCCGCTTTTGCAGGAGCTTCCACTTCCGCACGTCTCTCGGCTTCAATTCGCTGGGCTTCCGCAAGAGCGGCCTGAGCCTGGGCAAGATGTTCCGCTTCGAGAACAGCCGCTTCCGCCTGGCGCCGTTTGGTTTCCCCAGTCTGATACGCTTCCGCGGTTTTCACTTTCAGTTCCGCATCCGAATTGGCGATCACCGCCTTAGCAAGGTTTTCACCGGAAACAGCCGCCGCGTTCGCGTCGGCCAACTGAATACGCATATCCCTTTCCGCCTGCTTGACTTCGGCTTCTTTTTTGAAGCTCGCCGATTGCTCTCCGACGATTTTGATCTTTTCCAGTTCCGCCAGCCGAACGGCCTGCTCCTGATTGATCTCGGAGGTTCGAACAACCTGTTCCCGATTGGCCTCTTTTGTTCCGATCTCCTTCAGCTTTTGCGCGTTGGCCACCTGAATCGCCTTGAGCTGTTCCGCTTCGGCAACACGCGTTTCTCCCATCCGCTCGTTGTCGGCGACATCGCCCCGCGCCTTTTGAATCGCTTCGGAAGCCGCTTTTCGCCCAATCGCTTCGATATAGCCCGACTCATCCGTGATGTCGGTAACGTTGACATTGATCAGGATCAGCCCGATCTTGCGAAGTTCCGGTTCCAGTGAGGTCTGAATATTCGACAGAAAAGATTCGCGGTCCCGATTGATCTCTTCGATGTGCATGGATGCGATGACTTGACGCAGCTGTCCGAAAATAATATCTTCCGCCTGTTTGGAGATCTCCTGTTTGGTAAGCCCCAAAAGACGAATGGCGGCATTCTGCATCAATTCCGGAGTCGTTCCAATCGCGATTGAAAAGACGCTTGGAACATTGACCCGAATATTCTCCATCGAAAGGGCTCCTCGAAGAGGAATTTCGATCTGCATCGGTTCCAGACTCAAATAATCGTAATCTTGAAGTAAAGGGATCACGAAGCGGGCGCCGCCGTGGATACATTCCGCACTTTGATTACGGGTCCGGCTTCCGAAGATCACCAGGATCCGGTTGCTTGGACAGCGCATATAGCGTTTGCTCAAAAAGACGACAAACATAAGCAGAATAATTACGACCAAAATTGCGCCGGCTGCCGCGAAAGTTTGCCAACCGGCTCCGAAAAGCGCACTGTCCGAGATTGAGAACACCATTTTAAACCTCCTTTTGTGAAATGGAAACAATTTGACGTAAAAGTTTTGCGATCCGAATTTTCTTCGAAAGATCTTTTGACCTACTCTCTCTATTTTACCAGATATTTTTTCTGTTTCCCGTTTTTTTACCTCAAAATGGGCAAAAAAGTGAAAATAATATAAAAATAGAGAGAGTAATCGCAAAACAGATTAAGAAAAACAGGAAATTGGAAGATTTTCCGTTAATGGGAGATATTATTTTGCGTTTTTTGAAATTTGTTTTTTGATACTGTGGACAAAAACCCTGTCTGTGTGATATAATAAATGGTGAGGAGCGGATATTTACTTGCCCGGATTGCGGATATACAATTGACCGCGGCAGGAATGCCCTGATTTTAATGAAAACTGTTTTTTAAGGAGCCGAACGATGTCGGAATTTCTCGATTCGTACAGTCCGATGTACTTGTTTTGCGCCGTTTTTGGATTCGTCTTTTTGGTGATCCAATTTCTGATGATGTGCTTCAGCGGATTTGGCGGTGATTCCGATATGGACGGCGGCGACGGCGGTGATGCGGGAGACGCCGGAGATACGGGCGACGGTGATACCGGAGACGGAGATGCCGGTGATGGGGATGGGGCCCATGGTGTCGGACATGGATCTGTACTCGGCTTTTTAAAGATCCTCTCATTGAGAACCTGTTCTGCGGGACTTGCCTTTTTCGGCTTGGCCGGATTGGGAAGTGAATCGGCCGGTATTCACCCGATCATTACCTTTTTGATCGCAATGATTGCCGGATTTTTCGGGATTTTACTGGTTTATCTGCTGTTCCGGCTTCTCTACTCGCTCCGCTATTCCGGATCAATTCAGGAAGGAACACTGCTCGGATGCAAAGGGACTGTTCACGTTCGCATTCCTCCGGCAAGAAGCGGTGCGGGCAAGATCCTTGTCAATCAACAGGAAAGAACGATGGAATATGAAGCGGTCTCGGATTATGAAGAGACGCTTCCGGCGGGTACTCCGATCGTAATCGCGGAAATTTTGTCCAGTTTGCTTGTGCGTGTAGAAAAGGTCTGAATCGGAAGAAAAAAAGAAATCGCCCTTCCTTCGGTTGAAAGCGGGGCGATTTTCTTTTCTTGCGGTTCTTCCGTAAATCAAAGCATGGGAGCAAATTGTTCGTTAAAACGAAGGTCGCCGGAATTGAGATGCCGGATATCATGGATTCCGTATTTCATCATTGCGAGTCGGGTCAAACCGATGCCGAAGGCGAATCCGCTGTATTCATGGGGATCGATTCCGCCGTGCCGCAGGACTTCAGGATGAACCAGGCCGCAGGGGATCAGTTCGATCCAGCCATCTCCGCAGGTGGGGCATCCTTTTCCTCCGCAGAGCAGGCATTGCAGATCCAGTTCAAATCCAGGTTCAACGAAGGGGAAAAAGCCGGGCCGAAGACGGACCTTCACCTCTTTTCGAAAAACTTCACTGAGAATGGTCTTCATTACAGCGATCAGGTTGGCAACGGAAATATTCTTATCGACCATGAGTCCTTCACACTGATAAAAAGTATTCTCATGGCTGGGATCGACGGCTTCATATCGAAAACACCGGCCGGGAAAAATCGCGCGAACCGGAGCGCCAAACCGTTTTAAGGTTCGAACCTGATTCGCCGATGTATGCGTTCGCAAAATAAGATGGTTTTTGAGCCAGAAAGTATCCTGCATATCGCGCGCCGGATGATCCGGAGGAATGTTCAGAGCTTCAAAACAGAAATACTCCGATTCCACTTCAGGTCCGTAAAGGACGGAAAAGCCCATTCCCTGAAAGATATCTTCGAGTTCCATTTGGGTCATTGTGATCGGATGAAGGGATCCGAGGCGATGTCCGGCGCCGGGCGCGGTTAAATCGATCTCACGTTTTGAGCTTTTTTCGCCCAATGATCGCGATTGTTCAACGGCCGCCCCGATCTGTTCCGTTGCGAAATTTTTGAGTTCATTCAGTTTTTGACCGAATTCCTTCTTTTCTTCCGGGGAAAATTTGCTAAAATCAGTGTTCTTGGCCAAAGTGGTAATAATTCCTTTTCGGCCGAGGTAATTGACTCGAAGCTGTTCCACCTGTTCGGCAGTCGTTGCGGATTTCAGATCACCTATGAGTTGTTGTTTAATGTCCTGCACGAGGAATCTCCCTTCTGATCTCCAGAGCGCGTTTCATGTCCTGATTCCCATTTTGGATCGGGATGTTTGTTAAACAATCGGATAATCCGCGATCAGGGACACGATCCTCACTATTATATAATGGAAACGATATCATTTTATAATATCCCTTTAACCAATTATGTCAATATGGGAAAACCCTCATGTTTTATGATCTGATCAAATATTTCCCTCTCGCAGAGCTGGAAGAGTTCATTTCCTGCTTTTACGGATTATTTCTGCTTTTTCCCCTTTTGATCGTTGCTTTACTTTGCAAAACAGCTCCCGCCTTTCGCGGAATCCTTCTGTTCAGTACGAGTATTCTTTTTTCTCTTCCCTTTTTTATTTTGAACGCGTTTGAAGGAATTTATCTGCTGAAAATTCTCGATTTTGTCCTGATCGCGCTTTTTTTGGCGGATTTTTGCTTTGCCATTTCGATCCGGGGTTTTTCCGGAAGACGGATCATGGAAAAAACCGCGTCACTCGGCCGGGATCATCAGATCGTGATCCGTCTGGAAAATCGGAGCCGATCGGCCCGTACGGTTTGCATTTCGGATGATGTCCTTTCAGATCTGAATAATCAGGATGGTTTTTTTAAAAAGGAAGAGATTATTCCCGCCGGAAAATCGCTGGAATTGGATTACCGGTTCAAACCGCTTGTTCGCGGGGCCTTTCTGCTTGAGAAGATTTATCTCGCCGTTTATTCGCCATTGCGATTATGGAAAAAGGAGATCGTACTTCCAGTAAAAGATGAGATCAATGTTTATCCCGATTTGCGGCAGATCAGTGAATATGAGCTCCTTGCGCGTTCGGAACGGCTCCATATGCTCGGTTTGCGAAAGAGCCGCCGTATCGGACAGGATAATGATTTCGAACGCCTGAGAGATTATACACTGGATGATCAGTACAAATTCATTGACTGGAGAGCAACGGCCCGTCGAAATAAACTTACGGTCAAAGATTTCCAGATGAGCAAGTCCCAGCGGATCATCTTTATGATCGATACCGGGCGAATGATGAATCATACGGTCAAAGGAATCGCCTGCCTGGATTACGCGTTCAATTCCATGCTGATGCTCGCTTATATTGCCCTTAAACAGGGAGATGAAGTCGGTTTTCTCGCCTTTTCCGACGATATACGGCAATATATCGCGCCCCGCGGCGGTTTATCGCAGATGAATCATTTGATCCACGGGTGCTTCAATATCTTTCCGGAATCGGTGGAAAGCCGATACGATCAGGCATTTGCCTATCTTGATACTCATTGTCGAAAACGGTCTCTCGTTGTTTTCATTTCGAATATTATCGATCAGCGGAACAGCGGACAGATCGAAGCCCGGCTTCACAATCTGGGAGGGCGCCATCTTCCTTTGGGGATCCTCCTTCGGGATCATCTTCTTTTCGATCCGCTCATTCGGCAAATGAAAGCCAAAAAAGACCTGAAAACAGAGAATTCAGATTTTCAGGAGCAGTCAAAAGAAGCGGAAATCGAATTTTACCGGTCGGGAGCGGCGGGAGAAATTCTCGCCTGGCGCTGCAAAGTTCTCAAACAACTTTCTTCCAACGGCGCCTTGACCCTGGATGTCTTTCCGGAGGAATTAACTGTTCCGCTTATCAATAAGTATCTGCAAATCAAAGCCCAGCATCTTTTATAGGACAAAAAGTCTTTTTCGGTAAATTTTTTCCAATTATTTGCTTTCGACAGTATGGAAGGAAATGAATAATCTGCTAAAATGAAAGGTTGTATCTTTTTGGAGGGATAATCACTTTGAGGATTTAATAAAATCCGTCCGGAAAAGGATACGACAGAGATTATCAGAAGCAGTTTTCAGCGGAAATTCGTTTCCGCGAACAGATAAAAAAAGTGTGGATAAAGCAAGGAGAAAGAAACAAAATGATCGTTACCACGAAAGAATTGTTCCAACAGGCTTATGGAAAGTACGCGATTGGCGCATACAACATCAACAATCTGGAACAGATCGTTGGTTTGTTCCGGGGCAATTTGGGTAAGACAGCCTCCAATGAAGAGGCGAGCGACGCTGCGACCAGCGCTCCGTTTATTATCCAGATCTCCAGAGGCGCCCGAACCTATACGGACAAGGCTTTTCTGGAAGGAATGATTCGAACTGCCGAACAGGTATTTCCCGATTCCATTTTCGCGGTTCATCTTGACCATGGAACCGAAGAAGTCTGCTATGATTGCATTGACAGCGGATTTTACAGCTCCGTAATGATCGATGCCTCGCACGAACCGTTCGACAAGAACGTGGAAATCGTCAAGAAGGTTGTTGATCGCGCCCACGCCAAGGGAATCGTTGTCGAAGCCGAACTCGGACAGCTCGGCGGTGTTGAAGAAGATGTTGTCGGAAGCGTTAAATTGACCGATCCGGCCCAGGCTGCGGAATTCATTGAAAGAACCGGCTGCGATTCTCTCGCGGTTGCGATTGGTACTTCGCACGGCGCCTTCAAGTTCTCCGGAACCCAAGGACTCCATTTCGACGTTCTGGAAAAGATTCAGGCGGCCGTCAATGCGGTCAAGCCGAATTTCCCGCTTGTAATGCACGGAAGTTCTTCCGTTCCGAAGGAATGGGTCGAAAGAATCAACAATGCGGGCGGAGCTCTCAAGAACGCCAGCGGTGTCGATGAGAATCAGTACTTCCCGGCCGCCAAGCTCGGGGTTACCAAGATCAATATCGATACCGACGGACGTTTGGTTTGGTGTGCGATCCACCGTGAATTCTTCCGCGATAAGCCTGCGGAATTCGATCTTCGCGCCCCTGGGAAAATTTTCATGCCCGCCTACGCCGAATATATCATTCATAAAAATCAGAAGCTCGGAAGCGCCGGACATCTGGAAGAAGTTCGCAAAGCACTCAAAAAGTAGTCTTCCTCTTTGAGGAACAGGATCCTCTTTTGATCCCGACTTCATCAGAATAATGGGCGGTTTCTCAAACCGGGAAGCCGCCTTCTTTATTTTCTTACATTACTATGGAGCAGAAATGGCGCATCGATTTATCAATCAGTTAAAGGAAAACGACAGCATCTCCGAAGTCTATCAGATTACGGAAAAAATTTTACGTCCAAACAAGAATGGTAATTTGTATCTTCAATTTACGATGACCGATCGGACAGGATCTCTTTCCGGAAGGCTTTGGAACGCAACAGAAGACTTCTTCCTTTCTTTTTCAGAAAACGATTTTCTTCTTTGTGAAGGTGCGATTCAGCGCTTTCAGGGGAATTTGCAGTTTATTGCGAAAAAATTAACGAAAACGGGCGCTTCGACGGTCAATCTTGACGATTATGCCCGATCGGTTCGGCTTGATCTTCCCGTAATGATCGGGAGATTGCGTGAGATCCTCAAGGGAATTCAAAACCCGGATCTGTTGAATTTGGCCGATTGTTTTCTTGCTGATGAAAACTTCATGGATCTTTTTTGCCGAATGCCCGCCGGGATCAAATTGCATCATGCTTACGAGGGAGGACTTCTGGAACATACTCTTTCGGTAATGGAGCTGGCCTTGAAGACGGCGGCGATCTACGGATCGCGTTTGAACAGGGATCTGCTCCTGATCGGCGCCTTTTTGCACGATACCGGAAAAGTGCGGGAATTGAGCCTTTCCGGCGGAATGATCTATACCGATGAAGGCCAAATGCTCGGACATCCCCTGCTTGCTCTGGAAATTCTTCTGGAGAAGATCCGGGAAACGGAAAAATTGACCGGAGAAACCTTTGATTCCGAAACCGCAATGCTCCTCAAACATCTGCTGATCTCGCATCATGGAACATTGGAAAATGGAAGTACAAAGCTGCCGATGACCCTGGAAGCTCTTGTGCTGTTCTATCTCGATTCTCTGGATGCCAAACTTGCGGAATTCGAAAAACGAATGCTGGAAGATCCTTCGGCGGGAAGCAAATGGACCAACTACATTCCAGTGATCGAACGAAAGCTTTATAAAGGCTGAAAATCTATTTTTTCTTTCCGACGACGAACCAGTTCGCGCCGGGAAGAAAGAAGAAAAGCCATTCTCCCCATCCGAGAAAAGTATCAAAAATCTTGAGGCCAAATCGACCGAACGGATGGGCGGAGGGGCGGCGGCAAATCTGATTCCAGCGCCAAAGCAACGATCCGATCCGATTGAACGATTGGATCGTTTCCATTTCAAAACCCGCTTCTTCCAGTTTCTTTTTCAGATCGCGTTTGGAATACCGCTGTTCGTATCCCCCGTATTTTTTCAACTTCCAGCAGCAATGGGATTCTTTGGGAACAACGATCAGGACCCGGCCGTTCGGCTCAAGAAGATCGGCGGCGCACTCAAGGACTTTTTCATCATCCGCCGCGTGTTCAAGCTGATTGAAAAGGATCGCGGTATCGAATTGTTCCCGGCGATTGCTTCCCGGGATCTCTCTTTGCGGATCCAGATGATCGACTTCCACAACGGCGTTGCCATCATAGGAATTTTTAAGAATCCGAATATTGTTTTCCATGGAATCGGTAAGAAGCAGCGTCTCTTTCTGCGGAAGGTGCTTGGAAACATTACCGAGTCCTGATCCGAGCTCAACGATCTTTTGTCCGAATCGGGAAGCGCTTTTTTTAATGATCAGACGGGTAAAATTCCGCGCCTGTTCCATCGTGCGGAGAAGATTCGGATTATCCGCGGAATCGACATAGCAGTCGTCAATCAGCCAGTAGGTAAGAATCGTTTTGATCGCACTGACCCCGTCTTTCCATCCGATCTTTTTTCCTTCGGAATAGCGGCGTCCATGATAGCTGATCGGGACTTCGTAAACAGTAAGGCCCCGTTTGGCAATTTTGGCCGTAATTTCCGGTTCGATTCCAAATCGCCGGGAACGGATCGGAATCGACTTCAGAATCTCTCCTCGAAAAGCTTTATAGCAGGTCTCCATATCGGTGAGATCCAGACCAGTTGTCCAATTGGAAAGATGGGTGAGAAAAAGATTTCCCAGTTTGTGATGATAAAAGAGGACTTTTCTCATTTCCCGGGTAAGGAAACGGGAGCCGTAAACGACATCGGCCAATCCTTCCACAAGCGGCTTGAGTACGATCGGATATTCGTCGGGATCATATTCGAGATCTGCGTCCTGAATAATCGCGAAGTCCCCTTTCATCTCCTTGATCGCGCGTTGAATGGCGGCGCCTTTTCCCTGGTTATAAGGCTGATGGAAAGCGCGGACAAGATCGGGATATTTTTTTGTGATCTGTTCGATTACCTCCGCCGTTTTGTCGGTGGACGCATCATTGACCAGAATGATCTCCTTTCGAAGTTCACACGGAACAGGGGCCTGAATAACGCGATCAATGATCCGGGCCAAATAGGCCTGTTCATTATAAACGGGAACAAGAATGGAAAGGAGCTGGTCCGACATGATAATCTCTCCCCAGTTAAAATATTTCGTTCATAATGAGCTGATCGAATGTTTGGCGTTTTCGGATCATTCGATCATTTCCCTTTTCGATTAAAACTTCAGGCGCAAGGGGCTTTGAATTATAATTGGAAGACATGGAAGCGCCGTATGCGCCTGCTTTTTCCAGGATCAAATAGTCTCCGACCTTTGCGATGGGAAGGGATCTTTTGGAAACAAATCCCCCTTCTTCCTGAGTAAAGATGTCGCCCGACTCGCAAAGGGGACCGCCAACGATCACGTCGAGTTCTTCCTCGGGAAGTTTCCGCCCGTCGGAAGAAGCGATGGAGATCGGGTGCCAGGAACCGTACATGATCGGCCGGGCAAGATTGTTGAAACCGGCGTCGATCAGATAAAAGACGTTGTTTTCCTGATTCTTGACGGCGCGAATCTCGCAGACAAGATATCCGCTTTCGGCGGACAGATATCGGCCCGGCTCGATCTCCAGAGAGATCGGATGCCCATATTCTTCTTGCAGTTCGAGGATCAGATCATTCCAAAGCCGATGATATTCGGAGATATCGACGCAGATCTCTCCTTCTTTATACGGGATCGGAAGTCCGCCGCCGCAGCTGATCGTATCCACAGAAGATCCGATTTCATGAACAGCCTCTTTCATCGCGCCAGCGACCATTGCGAGATGTTCCATATCGGTTCCCGATCCGATGTGCATATGGAGCCCGGTGATCTTTATGCCGTAATTCGCGGCAAGTTCCTTTGCTTTGGGAAGATCCTGGAACCAGATCCCATGCTTGGCGCCCGGTCCTCCTGTATTGGTCTTTTGACAGTGTCCGTGTCCAAAGCCGGGATTGATTCTTAAAGTAATATCGCGGCCGGGTGCCCGTTCTCCCAGCTGCTGAATCATATCGATCGATCCGCAATTCACATGGACCGGGGCATCGCCTGTGATCAGATCCAGTGTTCCGCGGTCAAAAATATCGGCTGTATAGACGATCGGATAAGGAGATTGCGCGTTTTCCCGTTCGATGGGGTATCCGGCGGCAATGGCCCGTCTGATTTCCATTTCGCTGACCGCGTCGATCAGGGATCCTTCCTTCCTCAGAATTTTAAGGATCTCGATATTGGAACAGGCTTTCTGCGCGTATCGGACCGCATCGAAGGCATCAAGATCATGATATCGGGCGATAATCGATGAATGATCGTAAACAAATAAAGGTGTTCCGTATTTTTTCGCAAGATCGCGAACGGCAATTTCCGCGATCTCTTCCCGTCGATTGGTAAATTTCAAACCGGATTGCATGAATCATTTCCTTAATATCTTAAATTTAATTGAAATAGAATCTTTTACTATTTAACACAATCTTTGAAATTTTACAACAGGGAGGTGGAAAACAAACCGGATAAAGGAATCCGTAAAACAGGGAAAATTGGGATCGGCGCCGGCTCAACTTTTCGAGGGATGTGTGTTCGAAAAAGAAGAGCCCGGCGCCGAATCTACATGGCCGCGAGGAGCTCGTTGGCCGTTTTTACATCGAGGATCAAATGGGTCCAGAGGCGAAGATGATCGTTTGCCAGCAGCGGACGAAGAGGGTCCGTTTTCAATTCACCGCACTCCCCGCAAGGACCGCCGACCAGAACGATATATTTTCCGGGCGTTTTCGCGAACTCGACAAGTTCATTCAGATCGAACAGGGTAACCGCGCGAAAAGGACTGGCTTTTTCCAGAATTCCGTCTTTTGTATACGGCTGGAACTGAACGTCTCCGATCCAGCCCGCCTCTTCCATGTTGGTAATCGTATCGCTGTTGATCAGATGATTGTCGATCAGCCATTCGAAATATTGCCGGAGAAGTCCATGTTTGTGCTGGGCACCGGCCATCGAGGTAATGATAATGTCGATCTCATTTTTCCTCTCAAAGCAAAGGCGCAAACCGGGATTTTCCTTGATCTTCGCATATTCTTCTTCCGGAACGACCGTATGAGCAAAAAGAGCAATATATTCGACCTTGGATCGGATCTCGTCGAAATAGCTGAAATAGGTGATGGGCGCCTTGTGAGGAGCCGCAATGAAAAATCCGCCTGTCGAAATGGCGTGAAGAACCAGACAAGGTATGTTTTTCCCGGATCGGACCCGCTGCGCGAGCTTTTGGGCAACGAGCATGGAGACCAAACCCGCCCCCATTCCGAGATGGACCTTGACCTGGCTGATCTCTTTCCCCTCTTTCTGGGCTTTTTGCCGGGCGACTTCATCGATCAGATAAATAACCTGATCCGCGGCTTGCGAGGTAACCCCTTCGGCAATGGCGGAATTATCCTTGCCCGCAATATCGACAACGGTAATGGTCCCCTCATGGTTTTCCAGATGGAATTTATTTTTCAATCTTTCCGGGAGCTGTTTTTCCACGGGAGTTTGCAGGAAAAGAAAACCCCTTCGAATTCCTTCTGCGAGGAGGGGATAGATCTTTTCCCGCGAGATATCATTTCGATTCCATTTTTGACTGACCCATTGCGCGGTTCCGGCGGCCCCCTTTTTTTCCGAATCGGAACCGGAGTCGTCGGAATCGTTTTCCTGCTTCGAACTGAATTGGTCCAGAAAGTGCTTGCAGACATCGAAGATCAAGGCATTGGATTCTTCGCTCGCATGCCATCGGGTGTTCTTGGCTTTTTTCATGGTAATACCGTATTTTTCCGTTAAAAATGGAACTCAAACTGTAAATAACCGATTTTGAAACCACGGATTTTCACGGATGGTTTTTGGATAACAAGCCATTTTCTCACAAAATAACGGCTTCGGATATCAATGGAATTCATCCGTGTTTATCCGTGTCATCCGTGGTTCCAAACAAAAATCTGTTTACAGTTTAAAAATGGAAGGAGAAAGATCAGGTTGCGTCCAGCGCGTTTACATTCATGGGCGGATTCTCCTCATCGTCATCATGGTCCTCATAGCCATCATCATCCAGCTCCAGAATTCTAATCTGCTCTGCCCATTGATCGAAGCGTTTTGCTTTCGCCTGAAGATGAAAACCGCGAATTCCGGAGGTGGAAAACGAGGTGCTGCCCAATGGGGATAAGTGAACACCATCCCCGCTTCTTGATGACCCGGACGGTTCAGTCAAAAGGATCGGATCGCCGTTCTCATCCTTCTCGCAGCAGGTCTTAATGGCGGTGAACACCGCGAGAAAGATCTGAGTCTCAATCAATGGATCCCGACAGATGATCCCGACGTGCGATCCTCCCCGTAATCGGCAGTTGGCGATGATATGCCCGGTATCGTAAATTCCGTTCTCCCTCAATATCACAAGCGGGACTTTGCTCTCGCCGTCAACCGTGTAAATATTCTCAAGCCGGATCATAAACTGCTCGGCATCCATACCGCCAAGAGGCGTTCGTTCAGTGATAATCGCATCGTACTTGCTCCCCTGGGCCATTTGAAGCGCGGTTAAGGCGTCCGAAGCTGTTTCGACAATACACCCCATCTTTTCCAATATCCGGTGGGCCTTGAGCAGAATAGTGTCGTCCTTGTCAATAACAAGAATCCGCCGATTCCGTAAAAGGGCAATCATTTTCGGATCCTGGGTATCATCTCCTTCCAATTTGTCTTTTTCGTGTGAGATCACATCCTTTACCGTACGGCATTGATCCCGAATCGACACAATCGATTCCCCGAATTTCCGGACAAATTGCTCAAGATCCTCCCCGATCTGCGCATACATATTGCCAATCGCTTCTCTCATTCCCAGGAAATCTTTGGTTTCCAACTGATTTTTAGCAGCGTTGAGCAGGAAATTCAGATCTTTCTGATAAACACAGACGACTTCGCTCGCGGAAGAAATGTCCCGAATCAGCTGATCGAACGGAATCGCAACGACTTCGAGTATCTTGGTAACCTTTTCCCATGCGGCCTTGCGATTTTCCGCCGACAGAAGGGTAAGAATATGAATCGCCTCTGCAATATCGTCGGAAAAGTATTTCAACAGTTTCTGCTGACCAAGAGAAAAATCGGAAGGATAGGAACTCTCAAGATGGAAGGTCCCCACGACTTCATTATGATAGGTTATCGGCAGCGTATAAGTCGATCGAGTATTCTCGGCTCCGGTAAGATAAAAGGTATCGTCCTGAATATCTTCACAGTAGTAGGGTTTGTTGAACAGGGCAACATTCCCGGTCGTTCCGTTTCCCGTTGCTTCCGCATGAAGGACGCGATTTTTGGCTTCCTCGGTCATCCCTTCAGCGATAAACGGTTCCAGAACGTGCGTTTCTTTGACAAGAAGCCGGATCTCAAAGACCACGTAAGGAAAGAGCTGTTTGATCCCCTCCATAATATTGCATTTTATCAGCTCTTTCCGCTCCCCATCGGACATCTCCAGGATCTCTTTCGCGGTGAGATCCGTTAATTTTCGTCCGATCTCCTGAAGAAGCCCGATTTTTTGCTGCAAAACCGTGTATTTTGTAGAGTTGGTAAGCTCGACGAGAAAGCTGGTAATTTCACGGGTTTCCGGACACGTGAGCCCCTTGACCTTCATATCGATTGTACGATCCCCGATGCGCAACGTCGTTTCTGTCGGCCGCAAGGTCGTTTTCACCGTCGCAAAAGGACAAAAGTCGGGTCCCTCGATCTCGCATTGCCCGTTAAACAATGCGTAAAAATCTTGACCGTAATAGTTGGGCCGGTAAGTCGCTTCCTCCTTGTCCCGAACACAATCCTCAAAACTCTGATTGTAATCGACAACCTGATGATTTATATTAACGACCACAACTCCAGTACTGATCTGATCGAAGAAATGCCGGCTCATGGTACCAGGTCCCAAATCGGACTTCAGAAAGCGCCCATTATTCGCATCTTCAACGATAAAAAGATCGACATTGGTTCCAGCAGATTTTTCTTCCATACTCTTGTTGTTTTCTGTATTGTCATTCATTTTGAACACCCCCCTTGAAAAATGGTAGAATTTACAGTCCATTTTATTATTCTACAGGCTTTCCCCAATAACGGGTAGGTAAAACCAGGAAATAATTAAAAAATTTTCGGATTTTTACGAATATAGGGAAAGTTTAAACAGAATAGATGATATATATCGATTATTTTGGTTTTATGGGTTCTTTCACGGAAGGCATTGACCAGGCGGTGAGCCAACGGATCTTCCAGGACTGAAATTGAAATTTCTCCTGAAGCAGGAGAGAAAAATAGGAAAGATGCGCCGATCCGTAAAACAGGGCGATCTTTTTAGGACCCTGTTCGACCGTTTTTGTCAATTCGCGAAAGGCAATTCTGTTTCTCAGTCCTATAATAGTGGTATTTTTAAGATCTTCATCGATCGATACGAGGAGCGCTTCGGCAACTTTTCGCTTGAGCGCGGTTGTTCGGTCCCTTGCGAAGAAAAGGAGGATCGAGGAAGGACCATGATTGGAGGCGGAAAACATACTGTCCAATATCGATTGATAGAAGAAGTCAACGATTTCTCCTTTTTCGACAATTTCTTTGAGAAAGGTTTCCGAATCAATATCCGCGTGAATCATATTTTGAGGGGTGTAATCAATCCAGGTCGTTTGATCGACCAGCTTGAGTCTGTTTCCGAGCCAATCCTGGGCCTTGGCAAAGAGTTCAAGAAGGATCTGCGGATCGGCCGGCCTTTTACGCGGGGAAAATTTGAACGAAAAATCCTCTTTTTGCGGCTCCTGTTTTCGAAGGCTCTCTTTTTTAAGACTTTGGGCCATTTGTCTGTAATCCATACCGGCAGGAATCACCATTTCATACAGAACCGCATCATACTCCTGAAAGATCTGATTTAATTTCTCATAGTATTCCTTTTCCGCGAAATGAATCACCCCAATCAGATCAATGCAAAGATCCGGATGCTGCCTGCTGCCGGTAAATCGTATAATGGAAGTTTGAAGCGCGTTAAGAGTACCGCTCTTCGAACGGACTCCCCTTATATATAATGAGGGATTATTGAAATTCCCGGTATCCGCGTCGGAAAGAGACTGAAATACGGGAGATTCCCTGTTTTCACTGCCAAGAAGAAGCATTCTGTTCGCACTGGAAGAGTGGTAAAATACAAAGAAGCAGAAAGCTGTAAAATATAGGCAAAGATTGTATTGAAATTTTTTGGGGCCAAATCCAATTATTTTCAGTATAAACATAAAAAACCCTCTAATCATTTAAGTCTTATGATCCATATTCCCGATGTATTGATTATACCAATTTAAAGTTTTTTGTCTTTAAGGGAATAAAGGCTTCTGCTTTAAAGAACAGGTAAAAGAGAAAAAAGATGCAACTGTTTTGTAAAAATTTAATTATACTGCCGAAAATACCCAGCTTAAACTTGTTGGAATTAAAAAATCAAAAGTTTTCGCTTTTTTTGGTCTGGATAATGTTTATGATTCAACTGTTGCAGACGAAAAGTCCGATATTATCGGCACAGCCGTAATAGATCAAGCCATGTCAAGGTTTGTCTAAACCATTATTTTGATCCCATAGTGAAAACAGAGGTGGGCATTAACCATGTCTCGAATTAGCTTAAAACTGTTTATTGCAAGTATCTGTTTGCTTTTGGCAACATCGTCCGTAAATGCCCAGATGTCGCAAATGCGATTATGGTCCCCTTATCCGGATGATCAATTCGGCGGCGGAGCATACATGAATGAAGGATTTTACGGTACTGTAAGTGCCGGCTTGGTAGCGATTACAGCCGCCCCGGACCAGGTTGTTGGCTATTCCGGAGGGAATACCGGCAATATGGGAGAAGGCGGTTATTACGTCGGTACCTCCATGGGAAACACTGTCGATGACGGCGGCGGATATGCGGTGATGACCGGTTATCAGTCGAACAGCCAAATCACGACAAGTGAATTCAACGCGCGTTGGGTAACCGCAACCCGGTTTGAAGTCGGGAATATCCGCGGACATCATGGATGGTCCGTTCGCGGAACGGTCGTTACCCCGCAGGAACAGGAAGTTAAGGGAATGGCCGGCGGTATCGTTCTCGAAGATCCCAAGTCTGTTCAGCTCTACGGCTGGGAAGACGGTGTCAATGAGACCAATTACTATGTCTTCAACGGACAGGGAAACGGCGGTATTGAACCGGTTACCAACGGACGCGGACAAACGATCGGTCATCTTTGGGGGATCATCGGACTCTACGGCAGCGGTACCCAGTCGAATACAAATTCCGGAACGGGATCTGCCGGAGGCGGCGGAAGCACGGTTGGTGAAGATTCCATTATCGTCTTTGTTCCGATCCCGTTGAACTATGATATGTTCGAAGTAAAAAGCAAAGTGAATACCTGGAGCGTTGAAGCGATGTATACTTACCGCTTCCATCCGTTCCGCCGCGGCGTACTGGAGATCCTTGGCGGTCTTCGATACACGGTCTTTGATGAAAACTTCGGATTTTCCGGCCATTCGACCACCAAGCTGACCACGGAATATACCAACACGGTTATTGATATTTTGCAAAGTTCCAATATCGTCTCCGACAGCGGAAGCGCGGTCGTTGGACAGGGAGAACAGTTCAGCAACAGTACCCAAAACGAAGACTTCAGCATTGGTGCCGACCTTGGCTATTCGATGTGGCAGTTCCGTGCCGACAATAATCTGGTTGGTCCGCAGATCGGGGCCCGATACACACTCTCCAACAACAGATGGCGTTTTTCGGGAGAAACCATGTTCTTCGCCGCGGTCAACCGGCAGAATATCTACGGAAACGGTGAACTCGGTTTGAAGCCTGCTTCCAGCCAGAGTACCAACCTTACCTATACGAACGGAAACGTAATGTATGCACCGATCAGTACGGTCCAGAACTACTTCTCCTACTCGGAACATTTCACGGAATTTTCCCCTTGTGTTGAAGCAAGATTCGAAGCGGCCTGGCATTGGACACGATGTGTTTCCTTCAAAGTCGGATATGAGTTCCTGTTCATGAGCAATTTGGCCCGAGCCGCCGCGGTTAATAATTACAAGATCCATGAAGACGGACATATCTTCGGAGTCAAGGACAGTAAAAAAGACCGGAACTTCGATACGATCCAGCACGGTGTGATGTTTACCGCTCAGTTCAATCGATAATCCGAACTTGAAACGTCCCTTCCCCGCAATCAAAAAGAATACATCAGGAAATACCTTCGAAAGATCTTCGGACCTTTCGAAAGTACGAAACGGACTTCGATCCGGTCCCAGCGGAACAATCGATCAAATTGTCCCAAAGGGAAAATAATGGTTTTGGCTGACGGAATGAAAATCGAAAGGTTTTCATTCCGTTTTTTATAAGGATTTTTATGAAGGATTCACATTTAAAGCTGGTTGATCTTTCTCGGCGAATTGAGGAAGGAATGTCTGTTTATCCAGGCGATCCGCTCTTTGGCGCAGAGACCGTTGCTTCGCATAATTGGGACGGATACCACGTTTCCCAATGGAGTATCGGATCTCATTTGGGAACTCATATTGACGTCCCTTTCCATTATTTTTCAGATGGAGAGACCGCAGATCAAATTCCGCTGGATTATTTTTATGGTCCGGCATCCGTGATCGATCTTCGTCCGGCTCTTTTGGAACAGTATCAGAAAACGAATCGGATCCCTGCTCAAATTGAACCGAAGATGCTCTATCCCTTTGAATCTCAATTTGAGAAAGCCAATAAAATTATATTAAAGACAGGATGGGAAGCTCATATTGCCGCCTCGGATTACTATTTTGCGTTCCCGGCGCTTCTTCCGGAGACCGCCGATTGGATCGCCGATTATCCGATTCATCTTTTAGGTCTGGAAACACCATCCCTTTCCTCATTACCTTATCTGAAGAATGAGGAATCGCCGGAATCGGAATCGGAAGAAGAGTCGGATTCCAATGATTTCCGGCAAAATATTATTCCACTCTATTCCGATCAGAGTTCCGAAAACACGCTTAGGAGCAGGGAAGAGGGCCGTGAAGTTCCCTTGGACGAGATCACGCTTCATTCTGATGCGGAAGCTCATCGGATTCTATTGGGCCGTCGTCCCCCTGTTTTGATCTTGGAAGGGCTGGTAAATCTGGATCGTCTTCCTTCGGAATTTATTCTTTCCTGTTTTCCGCTTTCGGTTGTTTGTGCGGATGGTTCGCCCGTACGCGCCGTCGGACTTGTTCAGGAAGATTGGGCCGATCAAATTATTCCGCTCAATTCGCGATAAAGATTCAGAGCGTTTATGAAATCGAATCTCTTCGTCCACGGCGGCAGTGTAAGCTCGCGGGATCGGGAGAGCGGGATCCGACCGCGATTTTGAAACCGCATACGGAGGGTGATCGTCCCGGCCCCGAGCGGTGTTAACTTTCTAAAAGAGTTGAGATTTTAAACCGCAGATTCAATAATCCCGGCTGTCTCAGTCGTCCCATTCCCATTTTTGAAACCACGGATGTTCACGGATAACCACGAATGGGATTTTGAAAAAGCGATGTTTTTTGAGAAGACCGGGGAAGCGGAAAAAAACGTTGATTTGTGTGTGCGGTTCGAATCCGAGCGCTGGGACGGTTGGCGTCCTCGCCCTCGCAGCGGCGGAGCCGCCGCTCCCAGTACGCGCTGCCGCGCGATAGGCGAATAATCGCTCCCGTTGGTCGCTTTCTCCGTTGGCAGCACTGCCAACTTCGGGGCGCCGGTTATCGGCCGTTCCAACCGGACGAAGTAAATCCCGGTTTGGCAGTTCCGGGCAGATCTCATCTTTTCAAAAAACCAAGCAAAAAAATAATCTGCGGTTTCCGAACAGGCACTGATCCGCCGAAAGGCCCATCCGTGGTTATCCGCGAAAATCCGTGGTTTTAAAAATCCCCCTTTCGCGCAAATTCGCGCCCACCCTTGGTCAAATCCGAGCCCGAACGGGCTGATCTCTTTTTTCCTGTCAAGAATTTTAACAAAAATTATCCAATTATCAAGGATTTTTAAGGATTCTTTTCGATTTTATCGCTCTCAATGACCGCCCATTAACATCCATGATCTTAAAAACGGTCAAAACCCTTGTATTTAAACGGTATTAAGGTTAAAAAGATCACCACGTAAACAGGGAATTCCCTGTCATTTTGGTCCAAAATTGATTTTAAGGAAGGAAAAACATGATTAATCAGAATAAAAAATATGTATCCGATGCATATAATGGAACCATTGTCGAGTTGAGTTTCGAAAATCGGGATCTCGCAAACGAAGGGCATTACGCACTGCCGACCGCGGTCAACGGGATTCCAGGTGCGGTAAAGCCGGACAATCAGACCCTCGTGGTCGATGCGGATGGAACTTTATCCGTGAATACCGACAGGATCCCGCTTCTCTCGGAAGGAATTCTTCCCAGTTCCGTCGTTCCCGCCGTTGCCATTTCGTCTGTTCATGTCGTTGACAGTGAAGAAGCAATGCTGGCCCTTGCCGGCGCGGAAGAAGGCGATGTCGCGATTCGATCCGATCTGAACAAAACCTTTATTCTTTCCGTCTCTGATCCGGGATCTTATGCCGATCTTGCCAACTGGAAAGAGATCTTAACCTCCTCCAATACAATTCTTTCCGTAAACGGACAGACCGGCGCGGTCGCTCTCGACGCCGAAGATGTCGGAGCCGCTCCTGCCGTTCATACGCATTCCTCATTGACAGACGGAACGAATACGCTTTCGATTCCCGCGAAGTCCGGGACAATCGCAACGACGGATGATATTCCGGTTGTTCCGCCAGCTCCGGCGATTCCGACCATTGCGGCCGGATCGAACGGCAATTTCGCGGCTCTCGACGGATCCGGAAATATTATCGATTCCGAGTACGTGTCCGGTGATTTCGAAACGGCCGGATCGATCACTCTTCACGATGGATTGAATACCGCGCACTCCGCTCTGTTCGCCGCGAAAGCGGATACTGTTCATGCGCATTCTTCATTGACAGACGGAACAAATACGCTTTCGATTCCCGCGAAGTCCGGGACAATCGCAACGACGGATGATATTCCGGTTGTTCCGCCAGCTCCGGCGATTCCGACCATTGCGGCCGGATCGAACGGCAATTTCGCGGCTCTCGACGGATCCGGAAATATTATCGATTCCGAGTACGTGTCCGGTGATTTCGAAACGGCCGGATCGATCACTCTTCACGATGGATTGAATACCGCGCACTCCGCTCTGTTCGCCGCGAAAGCGGATACTGTTCATGCGCATTCCTCATTGACAGACGGAACAAATACGCTTTCGATTCCCGCGAAGTCCGGGGTGATCGCAACGACCGAAGACATTCCCTGGATCAATCAAAAAGCCAATGATCGGCAAATCGTAATGTACAGCGGAGAAACAACTTACGGACAAAAATCGCTCGGATCATCCGGAATTGATGCGACAGAATTACAAAGTGCGATGCTCACAATCCGGAACGGTATTGTTACTCCGATCAGTCTTCAAACATCTCTTATGAACAAATCGGACACAAGCCATACACATTCTTCGCTTGTCAACAATGGATATACGCTTACAGCACCTGTGAAAAGCGGAACGATTGCGACAACCGCAGATATTATCAGACCGATTGTTTTACTTTCGGTTCCAACGGGAACAGCCCTTTGCTGTACGCCCGGCACCGAGCCAGTGATGTACACAGGAGACCGGACCTTGACCGGTGTATCGACAAACAATATATGCCGGTTTAATTTAAAAGAGTTGGGCGATCACACGTTTTTTATTCGCGGCGGAAAATACAAAACGTTTAACATTGACTGCGTGAAGCTGTATCGATTTTCTTTCGCGGACGTTTACGGGGCAATGATTGACGATACGCAATCGGATCCCTCTTTAACGCGATTGGAAGACGCGGTCGGCAAAACGTTTACGCCGCAGATCGGAGCAGCCCAGGAAGGTGCGAGCGATTTCGATGCACTCGAAATTTACAAGGACATTAAGTTGTGTAATCTTGTTGACGGCGAGGTTGCTTATTATGAGGGCGATGCGGGTTTTTCGCGGACACCGGCATCAGGCGATGTAATGGTGGAGATTCCGAAGTTTTATTACAAGATCGACAAGACGGAAACGGACAAGACGAAGATTCTGATTTCCGCGATGCAGCAGGAGGGATATTCGATTTCACCGGCGCATT
>JAUNSU010000040.1 GCA_030539035.1 Planctomycetia bacterium | reverse complement strand
ATCGGGTCGCGGTCATGATTATTATCTGAGCGGATTGGCAAATCTGGGTGAAACATTTTCTTTCAATACCGTTTTCGATCGGGGATATCCGCATTATAAACGTCCCTATATGCTCAATGCCGCCACTGCGGATGGATATGAAAATTTCAAAAAGTTCACCGATTGGAAAATCAAAAACGGCGATTTTCATATGGAGGAATTTTTGGTCGGAAAGAAAGATCAAATTCTGCTTCGTAAAAAACCGAAAGCGTATCCCGAATTCCATACACGAAACATCTGCGCGAACGGAATCGTTTGGACGGGGGAAGAAGGAAAAAATATCGACTTTTTTGCAGACTGGCCCAAAGGAAAATATATTTCTGAAAATGCGTTAAGTCTTGGATTTACAATCGACTATGGTCCTTTCCGTTATTTTACAGGAGGGGATGTAAGCGGAAATGTTCCGGATCGAAACAATAAGGATAAACAACTCGAAGGGGCCGTTGGGAAAGCGGCGGGAATCGTCGATGTATGCAAATCGAATCACCATTCCTTTAAAGACGCGATGCGTCCGGAGTTCACGAAAGAGGTGCAGGCGAACGTCTATATTACGAACGTATGGGATCGATGGCATCTTCAGGACAATACCATGATCAACATGACCGATCCCTCCCTGTATCAAGGCGAGCGGCTGGTCTTTCCCACCTGGGTTTCTTCGAAACGGATGGAAGAATACAAAGATAAAAGTTGGCAGAAATATCTTAAACCGGCCCAGGGGCATGTTGTCCTTCGTGTCTTCGATAGAGGACGAGAGTACAAAATTTTTCATCTTGTTGCCGACGATGAAAGCATGAAGGTTAAAGCCGTTTTTGGTCCCTTCCGCGCTAAAAACAGCAACGATTAACGACCTCTCTTGAGATATGGGCGTCCGGTCCAACCACGGTTCATATTCCCTTGCCTGATCCGAATAAAAAAACGGTTCGGGTCTTTGAGAGAACCGAACAGGGACAATGTGTTCAGAAAATTCCGCACATTATTACCGATGGACGTGTAAAATTTCAAAGCCTGAATCGCTATACAGGCTGTTTTGTTCTTGGTTCAGAGGATTCCGATTCAAACCAATCTTGGATTCAAGTTTTTCCTGTGTTATAATTTTTGAGTCGAACGGGAGTTCCTTTCAAAAAACAACATAGGAGAGTCAATTCATGTGTGCATTAGCAAGTCGACGTCAATTTTTACAAGCCGGAATTCTTGCCGGAGCGGCCTTAACGGTTCCGAAAGTCCATGCGGGCGAAAGCGGAGTTCTGAAAATCGGTTTGATAGGCTGCGGGGGGCGCTGACGAGGTGCGGTGATCAACGCGTTTGAAGCCGATAAACAATATCGGCTTGCCGCCATTGGAGACGCGTTTCCCGAAAATGCCCGAGCGGCCGCTGAAGCGCTCAAAGGCCGATATCCTGATCGCGTGGATCTTACTGAAGAAAAGGTCTTCGGCGGTCCGGACTGCTATAAAAAGGTGATCCCGAATTGCGATGTTGTTTTTTTGTGCGAAACGCCGTATTTCCGGCAGTTTTCTCTCCGCGCCGCAGTGGAAGCGGGTAAACATGTCTTCTGTGAAAAGCCGGTCGCCACTGATGCTGCCGGTGTTCGCAGTGTCCTGGATTCCGTGGAAATCGCAAGAAAAAAGGGACTCAATCTCGCTGTCGGCCTCGATAATCGATATGATTTCTGCTTTAACGAAATGCTGAAAAGAGTTCAGGATGGCGCGATTGGTGAAATTTGTTCTGCCGAACTCCATAATATCGTCGGAAAACTTTGGACCCGGCCGAAATTGGAAAAGGATACCGAACTGATGTATCAGGTTCGGAACTGGTATAATTTCACTTGGCTCTCCGGCGATTTTATTGTGGAACAGGCGATTCATCGAATTGATAAAGGCTTCCGGATCTTTGGTGAAATGGAACCGGAAAGTGCGTTCGGGATCGGAGCGAGAATGGCCCGTACTGAACAGCCCGCGTATGGGGATATTTACGATGCCATGTCGGTTGTGTATGAATATCCCTTCGGAAAAAGGGTCTATTCCTATTACCGCCAGCAGAACAACACAATGTTCTCAAGTCTGGACTCCTGTATGGGATCCAAGGGCTATGCGATTCTTTCGGGTAAAGGGGCCGGTTTATATGATCATTCCGGACATCAGCTTTATGAACGAAAAAAACGAAAAGAGACCATTACGAAAGTTCAGGAGCACATCGAACTTTCAAACGCGATTCGCAGCGGGGGAAGTATTTACATGAACAACGGAAAGCAGGGAGCGATCGCAACATTGATCGCGATCCTCGGCCGGGAAGCCTGCTATTCCGGCAATCGAATCAGGTGGTCCGATGTCTGGAAGACACCGTGCTGGCCGGAAGGAATTCACGGATGGGACGCGACGCCCCCCGCAGTGCCCGACAAAGAAGGACGTTATCTTGTCAACGTTCCCGGACTTGGCAAGGTTTATCATCAGGTTGTCCGCTAAGAATGATTTCAAAGAAAGGGAGCAATACGCTCCTCCAGTTCGGAGACGGTGATCTCGGAGATCAGGAAGCTCTTGGCCGGAGAGGTTTCTCCGGCGATCAAGGTGATCTGGGATTTTCGCAATCCAAGCGATTTTGCGATAAACGCAAGAAGAACCTTGTTCGCTTTTCCCTTTTCCGGCACTTGCGTAATTGATACCTTCAGTGCGCCGTTCTGCTCGCCGCGGATCTCGTTCTTGCGGGATCCCGGCTGTGCGCGAACCGGTAAAAGAACTCCTCCCGAATATTCTGTAAGATCAATGCTCATCGCCGCCTTGCTTATTTTTCTGTATAGAACTCATGATCCGCCAACGGTCGAATGTCGGGAACAGAAGATCCGATCAGACCTGTTGAAGGATAAGATCCGGAAGTCTTAAAATCATCCATGTATTTATTAAATGCGGGAGAAGCGGATCCGGAGAACGCGAATGGACTCGTTCCGCCAAGCGCGGAATGGGCCAACTCCGCGAAATCGGATGAAGTTGCCTCCGGAGAAAGAAGTCGATTATTGCGCGAAAGAACTTCCTGCAATCGGCATCGATACCGGTAATCGGAAAGCGCAAAAACGCCAAATCCCAGGGAAGCAAGAATCGATGCGAAAACCATTGTCGGATCTTTTTTGGCTGTTTTGATCTGATCCGGCTGGAAATCGCCGTGCAGATCGGATCCGCGTTTTTTGTAATTCGGATCCGGTTCCCATCCTTTTGCCGCGGGATCTTTTGATTTTTCCGGATCGGAATCATTCGTTTTCGTCTTTTCCTTCGACGGGGAAAGAAAATTTTCCGGATACTGAAGATCCTGCGGTTTTTTGACCGGCGCGGGCGGCCGATCCGGATTGGAAGATCCTTCCCGACTCGTCAAGCCGACAGAGGATCGACTGGAATCAGGAGAAGTCGATCCGGTGTTCGCTGGACCGGGATAAGCCTTGCTGTTCGTTGTGTATTGGGAAAGGCCCGACCGACAAAAAAACAGAATCACGCAAAAAAACAGAATGATCGTGATCCGATCTTTACCGAAAACGAATTTTATTAGGTTCATTTTTCTGTTCCGCCCGATTTTATAAAACCCGTAAAGTTTAATTGAATACTATTATTTATACATATTAACCAGTTTGTATTATATAAGTTTCCGCGCATTTTGCAACGGTTTCATTTTCTGATTGGGAAAAAAAGAAAAATATTCTTTCTTTTCAGTTTTTTTTCACATAAAAACGGTCGAGATTGATTCCGCCGTGGAGTTCTTCTTCAAGGATTTGGAGTTTGCTTTCCAGAAGATCGATTCTTCGTTTAAGGAGAGGAACGAGGTTTTCCTGATCTTTTGCTTTTTCCTGATGGGGAACGGCGGGATAGTTTAAATGGCGCGCAAGAGCGGCGAACAGAAAGGCGGGATCTTTTTTTCGGGAAGCATGCGCGATTTTTCCTTCCCGATCGCCGAACAGAAGAGGAGCGTCTTTTTCTTCTTCTGTCCGTTCATAAGCGGAACTTCGGACATAAACAAGATTGGCGAGATCAATAATTCCGATCTGTCTTCGGAGCACGATATTGATCCAATTGCGCCAGTTTTCATCGAAGATGGGATCTTTTGAAATCGCTTCGAGTCCATGATCGAATCCGAGGCGATTTCGGCTCAGGGTTTCAAACTGATAAAAGAAGATCCCCTGCGGGACCGGATCTCCGGAAAGATATTTGGCTTCTCTTTCGAGGATCTTCAGGGCGATTTTAAAGTCGAACCGTCCTCCCGCCTTTTCCGATTCCCGAACGATAAAGGTTTGAAAAGCGGTATAATAATGAGGAAGATGCTTCATCGCTTCGCCAATCGATCCGGAATGCCGGATCTCGGTGATCAGGAAATCGATCGTTTTCCAAAGATCGGTTGTACTCAGGAGCGTGTTTTGCATTGCCGCGAGGATCTCCTGAGAAGAAAAACCGTCTTTCAGCTGTTCCGAAAACGATCGAAAGAAAAATTCCTGTTCGACATATTCCTCTTTATTAAGCATAGATGCTTCCTTTCGAGATGGGACTTATCGTTCATGGGCCAATCGTGCGATTTGCCGGCCGATCCAGGCGACCGGTAAAACGGTTGCCGTCAAAAGAAAGATTTTGAGCCATTGTTCCCAATCCAAAGGAGTCGTGCGGAAAAATTGGCCAACCGTATGCGATTGGACCATAATGATCTGCGTGATCGTAATGATGGAAATAATGGCGATAAACAAACGGTTCTTTGTAATCATATTCCAAGGCGATTCATCATAATGGAGCGATCGGCAATTGATTTTATGCCAAAACTGGAACATTACAAGAACCGTGAAAAAGACGGTCAGCGCTTCCAGATTGTGTTCCATATATTTGGAATCGGTCATTGAAATTGATCCATCGTACTGATGTTCCGGCGCGACAAACCATCCGCAAAAGAGAACGGCGAACAGAACGGCAACCTGATAAAGACTCACAACGACCATGGTGATCCCCATCGTTTTTGTAATGATATGAGCGTCTTTGGGAATCGGCTTTTCCTTCATTGTTCGCGGACGGGGCGGATCGGTCGAAAGCGCAATCGCGGCAAACGTGTCCATGATAATATTGATCCAGAGGAGCTGGGTAACCGTAAAGGGAAGCGGAACGCCCACGAGCGGCCCGATCAGGGCGCAAAGAAGGGCGACTATATTGACCGAAAGCTGGAATTGCAGAAATCGCTGGATATTCTGGAACAGGGTCCGCCCCCACCAGATCCCGGTAACGATACTCTTGAAATTATCGTCCAATAAAACGATATCACTCGCTTCTTTCGCAACTTCCGTTCCGGTAATTCCCATGGAAAGACCGACATCGGCGTATTTCAGGGCGGGCGCATCATTGGTTCCGTCTCCGGTCATTGCGACCACTTCTCCCCGTTTATGAAGGGCTTTGACCAGACGAAGTTTATCCATGGGAGTCGAACGGGCAAGGACTTTCAAATGTTCGGCCTTTTCCGGAAGATCCTCATCGGAAACCGCGTTAAACGCCGCGGAATCCAGAACGAGCTCTTCCTCGGATCCGTTGTAAACATGGACTTTTTTCGCGATGGCTTTGGCCGTCGGAAGGGCATCTCCGGTAATGATCTTGACCTGTACTCCGGCATCCAGACAGGTTTGAACCGCGGCGGGAACTTCTTCGCGCACCGGATCCGCGATTCCGGTAAGGCTTACAAAACAATGATCTCCGCAGGCAAGGCAAGCGGCGGGATCTTTCCCGCGGCAGCCTTCACATTCTCCGGAACACGTTTTTTCACTGAACGCAAGGACTCGAAGAGCCTGGTCGGAAGCCGATTTGATCGCTTCGGAAATTTTTTCCCGATACGGATCGATCGGTTCTTCCTTTCCGTCGATCAGAATGGAAGAACATCGGGCAAGGATACGTTCAGGAGCCCCTTTGAGAAAGCAGGTTGTCCGATCGGATATGCGGGCAAAAACCGCCGACATTTTCCGTTCCGAATTGTGTCCCAGCTCGAAAAGAGATTGTCCGCGCTTTCTTTCCGCCAAATAGTCGACTCCCTGGGCTTGGAGGAACTTGAGTAAAGAACATTCGGTCGGATTTCCGATTCCCCGGATCGATTCTTTTTCGTCCTCTTTGACGATTTCAAGATTCGCGCTGCTGTTAATGGTGATTCCGCGTACGAGATGTTCCCAAATTCCGGTTTGAACAAGGGAAGAAAACTGATCGGGATGATATTCATTTTCTCCGGACCAGAACCAGACGGGCTTCATCTGATTTTGGGTTAATGTCCCGGTTTTATCCGTACAGATGATCGTTGCCGATCCGATCGTTTCCGACGCAACGAGCTTTCGGACGAGGCAGTTTTCGCGCGCCATTTTCATCATGTTCAGGGCGAGGCTCACGGTTACCATCATCGGGAGTCCTTCCGGAACGGCAACAACGATAATGGTAACGGCAACAACAAAGGCCAAAAGAATATTGTGCAGGAGATCCATTCCGATCTGCTGTTCCGCATCCTGGAAGACCATTCCCCAGATTCCAAGTAAAATGGTAAAGGCGGCAATGATCATCGGAATCGAAAGAAGGACGCGAAGTCTGAATTTTTTGACTTCCATATCCATGCTTTTAAAGAAGGGAAGGGCGGCAAATTTGGTCAGCAGGATTCCGAGAAAAAGGGCGCAGAGGATAATCCCGGACAATTCACCGGACTCTTTCAGAATTTGACGGGAAAGAGGGGATTGGCAGGCGGCGATCACGCTCATCAGGGTAAAGATCGAAGTGGCTCCGATCGTTCCAAGAACACTGATCTGCTTTGCGAGACGGGCAAGTTTGGCGACAAGCGGGGTCTCGTTGTTCTGATCATCGTCCTGAACAAGGGCCTGGGCAATTTTGCCCATCTCTGTTTTATCTCCAACCGCGGTTGTAATAAAAAGACCATGTCCGTCGGCGACCATGGTACCGCGGGCAACAAACGCATCGTGCTGCGGTCCGGCGGCATCGATCAGATCCTGGAAGTTCGCGGATTCGCTCTCTTTTGCAAGAGCAAAGATCCCTTTGCGTGCGGGAACGGATTCTCCGGTCAACATGGCCTGATCAATATACAAGGATCGGGATTCAAGCAGAAGCCCGTCGGAAGGGACTTTATCGCCCGGCTGCAGATGAACCAGATCGCCGACGACAATATCTTCAATGTGAACTTCGGTAATTTTCCCATTTCGCTGAACTTTTATGGTAATATCATCTTTTACGCGATTCAGAAGGTCGAATTCCCGGGCACTTTTTCTTTCACTGAAATAGCCGACCAGGGTCGCAAGGAGGACGGCGAGGAAAATCCCGATCGAATCAATGAAATTGGCGTCGGCATCATGAAGAGCATATTTTTCAACGGCCGTAATGATAAGAGAAATGGCCGCCGCGGCGAGAAGAATTTGAATCGTGGGATCTTTAAATTTATCAAGAAGTTCTTTCCACCAGGGAGTTTTTGGGGGCGGAGTCAACATGTTTTTTCCAAAAAGATCACGCATTTGATCGATCTGGCTGTTGTCAAGTCCGCGGGAAGGGTCAAGTTGAAGATCTTTGTAGTTCAGCTGCATGCAGATTCTCCTGATAAATGGTCGTAAAAAGAGGCTCAAAACGGCAAAAGCCCCGACAAATCATATTCTATTATAAGTGAAGATCTAAAAAAGGAAGGTGTTTGAGTGTAAAAAGAAGGATTTTTTATGAAATAATTTTGATAATTCATTGAATTTTTTGAGTAAAATGATAGAAGTGTCAAGGTGGAAGTTTGGTGATTCTCATGGTAATAAGAGGCGGGTAAATCAGCAGAAAAGGTTTTATTTCTCCCTATTTCTCTTAAATTATGAAATAAAAGGGAAAATTTTGGATCCGGTTCCTTGACAGGAAAAAATAATCGTTTATCCTAATATAATTCGTTTATTTCCGATTGGTCTCCGACTTGTACCGTCCTTCTTTAGAGGGGTGATCTTTCCCAACAGATATAAATATCTTCGCAAAAGGGGAGAGAGAGGGGAAGAGGATCAACGGATTGGGAAATGGATATGCTGGTTCCGTAAACAATCGGAACATCGGTTTCCCCTGATTACGTTTGTGTTTGTTGAAAAAAGAAAAAACAGCAAGAATTTGAGAGCAATTATGCCGACAATCAATCAATTAGTTCGTAAAAACCGAAAACAGCAGCATAGCAGTACGAAGACTCCAGTTCTGGAAGGGTGTTCCCAGAAGAGGGGCGTATGCCTTTTGGTTCGTACGATGCAGCCGAAAAAACCTAATTCCGCGTTGCGTCGTATTACCCGTGTTCGACTTTCCAACAGTAAGGAAGTAACCGTATATATCCCCGGCGAAGGACACAAGCTGCAAGAACACTCGATCGTTCTTGTTCGTGGCGGTCGTGTTCGCGACCTCCCCGGTGTTCGGTATCAGGTGATCCGCGGAACTCTTGACGCGACCGGTGTTGAAGGCCGTAAACAGGCCCGAAGCCGATACGGCGCCAAAAAGAATGCCGCCGCACCCAAAGGTAAGAAATAAGCTTGAATCTATTATTTAGGGGAATATAAAAATGGGACGTATTACAGCAAGTCGAAAACAGTTAAAAGGCGATCCGGTCTACAATTCCATGCTGGCCAGTAAATTCATCAACTGCCTGATGTGGGACGGTAAGAAATTCGCCGCCCAAAAAATCTTTTATGATGCTTTGGAAATTCTGAAGGAAAAAGTCGCTGACGTTTCTCCGCTGGATGTTTTCACCACAGCGTTGGAAAATGTCAAGCCGAACATCGAAGTTCGATCGAAGCGGGTCGGCGGTGCTTCCTATCAGGTACCTATGCCGGTAAAAGCCAACCGCGCTCAATCGCTTTGCATTCGCTGGATCCTTTTGGCGGTTCGTGAAAAGAAAGGGCAGCCCACAGCTCAAAAGCTCGCTTCCGAACTTTTGGATGCGTACAACAAGCAGGGTGTTGCCTATACGAAACGTGAAAACGTCCATCGTATGGCCGAAGCGAACAAAGCGTTTGCCCACTTCGCCAGCTGATCCCGATCGGGATCCATGGTTTCTTTCCGGTAATATTTTCCGCTTTCCGAATTCTTTCTTTTCGGTGCGGAAAATTAAGGAAGAGATCGATAAGGCTCAGTTTTCAGATCAGGTTTTTTCGCAGGTTCTTTAATACTATATAGAGAGAACCTTTTCGAAAAAACCTGATTCCTTTTTCATTTCCAGTTTTTGCGCGGGAGATAAGATGATCTATCTGGACAATAATGCGACGACCGCGATTGCGTCGGAAGTTTTTGAAGCGATGAAACCCTATTTTACGGAAAAGTTCTGGAATCCGAGTTCCATGTACGATCCGGCGATTGCGCTTGCCCGGGATATCGCGGCGGCCCGTAAATCGATTGCGGCGCATTTAGGGGTAAAAACGGCTACGCCCATTCTTTTTACATCCTGCGCAACGGAGAGTAATAATACAGCGATATTGGGAGCGGTTCGCGCGAATCCGGATCGCAAGCACATTATCACTTCAAAAGTGGAACATCCGGCGGTTCTTGAAGTTTGCCGGGATCTTGAACGCCGCGGATATTCCATCAGCTGGATCGATGTCGATACCGACGGGAATCTGGATCTCAAGCAATATGTTCACGCGCTTCGTCCGAAGGAGACCCTTCTGATTTCCATAATGCACGCGAATAATGAAACCGGAGTGATTTTTCCGGTGGAGCGATTGGCGCGGATCGCAAAAGAAACGGATCCCGATATTCTGTTCCACGCGGACGCAACGCAATCGGTGAGCAAGCTGCCGATCGATCTTTCCGGATCCTTTTCCAACGTGGATCTTCTTTCGTTTTCCGGACATAAATTTCATGCGCCGAAGGGAGTTGGAGCCCTGTATGTCCGGCCGGGAACGCCGATTCGTCCCTATTTGATCGGCGGACATCAGGAGAATGGAAGACGCGGCGGAACGGAAAATGTCCCTTATATTATAGGAATGGCCTGTGCGCTGGATCTTGCGGCGGAAACTCATGAAGAAGATTTTGCCCGTATGCTCCGATTGCGCGATCGGCTTCAGAAGGGGATAGAGGAGGCGGTTCCGTTTGTTGAGATCAATGGAAAGAACGCCAAGCGAATGCCGAATACGCTGAATGTTGCCGCGCATTCGGTGGAAGGGGAATCGCTTCTCATGCTGATGAATCAGGAAGGAATCGCGGTCTCCAGCGGATCCGCCTGCACTTCGGGATCATTGGAACCTTCTCATGTTCTGGTCGCGATGAAAGTTCCTTCTTCCGCGCTTCAGGGAAGTATCCGGTTCAGCTTGAGCCGATATACAACGGAAGAGGAGATCGACAAAGCGATCGCCGCTTTTAAACGATCGGTGGAAAATGTCCGGAGCGCTTCTCCTTATTGGAACAAGACGGAACATAAACCGGATTTCAGTAAATATTTTAAAAACGAGTCGATCTGATCCGAACGTATTATTTTTTTATGTCAAAAAGCTCCGGGATACGTGATTTCCGGAGCTTTTTTGTATTTGAAATTTATTCCGAATGAAAATATCAGAGGAACTGCGTTTATTTTTCCGGTTCGAACCAGCTCGCGTCGATGATTTTTCCAAGCAGATAGAATTTTTGATCATTATACCAAAGAACCGTTTTTCCGTCGATTCGGGTCGTGCTTGTGTAAAAGGACTGATTGAATTTCCTGTTGACAAACAGACGGGGTTCTTCGAACTGGATCGGCTGATCGGCATCGGCCTGATACCGTCCGGCGATCAGATACAGCGGCCCCCGATTTTGCCAAGGGGACTTCTCGCTGAAATTGTATGTATTGTGAATGAAGCTGAAGTAATATCCGCTGGCGGCGTTTTCTCCTTTCCAATCATATAATGGGCAAGGGGACATTGGATGGAGAAAGGGTTTTCCGTTCTTGTCCAGCAGCTTTTTGGGAGTGCTCCAGTTTTCTCCGTCGTCGGAACTTACCGACCAGACCGGGGATCCGGTTCCCGTTCGCATCTGGGCAAACAGACGACCGTCCGGCAACTTGACTATGGAAGGCTCTTCGCAGTGGACACCAATGGAAAGGGCCTTTTCGTTGAGAAGAAGCCAAGTCGCCTTGATCTTTTCCGGACTCGGATCGTCGTCGATATTTTCGAATCGAATAAATTGGGTAATCGTCCGGAAACGCTGATGAAATTCGGAAGCAACATGCCGGGAAACGCCGACAAGATATTTGTTTCCTTTGGCAAGCCGGAGCGGTTTTTGCCAAACGACCCATTCGGGCGGAATGGAAGAATCGGAGGAATCGAAGCAGGATCGCGGCATGGGAACCTGCTGCGGTTGACTCCATGTTTTTCCGTTGTCGTCGCTGAAGATTCCCGCCATAATTCCGGTATGCTGGCGATTTGTAGAGACTTTGCCGGGAACATACTGATCGAAGATTACGTAGATTCGATCGGATCGGCTTACCATGGGAAAAGCCCAACTCGCGATCGGGATCGGATCATTAAGCGTTTTCGGTCCGGCAAGGACTTTGGGATCGGACCAAGTTTTTCCTCGATCCGAACTGCGAAAGAAGGCGACATGCTGATCCTGAGCTCCTTCACAGGTCGCCTGGCAAGTCAACGCAAACATCTCTCCTTTGGAATTTTCAAAGACCTGGAAATGATCATTATAGCAATCCCCCAACTTTTCCGGTTCGACTTTGGGAATGAAAACGATGTAGTCGGGCTTTGTGAACTGGACGTCTTTGGCAAAATCCTTCTTTTGCGCTTTGCGCCGGGCAATAGTATCGCTGATCCGCTTTTCATATTCCTTTTTCCAAACATTGGGATCGGAAGATTGACTGTAGGATTTCTTTTTTGCGGCTGGCTTCTTTATTTCGGCCGGTTTTTTCTTTTCGAGCTTTCCGAAAGCTTTATTGGCAACGATTTTCAGACGGCTTTTGTCGGATACAATTTTGCCCGCCTTGATATCTTCTTCGGTAAACCGGGCAACGCAAATTTCTTTTTCGCTGTATCGACCCCAATCGTAGACGATAGAGATGGTTCCATCGGCGGTTTGTGCGCCATCGGGATAGGAAACTCCGCCCCGTTCATCGAGAAGAAGGCTGGAAGTCCAGGTTTTTCCGTCATCCGTTGAGAGATGAGCGGTCATTCGGGACCTTCCGACGTCTTTATCGGCGGGACCATTCTTAACCAGAAGCAGATTTCCGGAGTTGAGCCGGCAAATGAAGAATCGGGAAGAGGTGTTTTTAAGATTTGCGGAAGGAACGAGGTCGGGAAATGTCTTTCCGCCGTCTTTGGAAACGGATTCACCGATTCCATAGCGCATTCGGGCGAGGAGCCAAAGGGATCCGTCTTTCTTTTCGATCAAATTGTGTTCCGGAAAGATGGAATCTTTGAAAGGGGCTTTTGCTCCGCCGAGAAAAGAGAAGGTTTTTCCTTTATCGGTCGATACGAAGACATTTGCGCCGATCGGAACGGACGACCGATATTTGGAAGGGAAATGCCAAATGGCGACAGGAAAGAGCCATCGGTTTTTGGAATCGACGATCGGTTTGCACATCATGATTCCATCGCACAGGCGGCGCGGTTTGGACCATTTCGCGTTTTCGCCGTCTTGCGGATTTTCCGTGCAAATACACCAGACACCGACGCGTCCGTCCCAGATCGTTGCTTTGCTGATTTGAGGAGGAACCGATTCGCCCTGGGCCCAGAACAACCAGAGTTTTCCATCGGGATCTTGCCAAATGGAAGGATCGAAAGCCCGCACATCACCGGGAGGATCAATTGCGAAGAGCGGTTTGCTCCATGTTTGTCCGTGATCGCCGCTTGTGATCAGAAGAACGTAATTTTGCCCATCTTCAGTACGTCCGCCCGCATACCAGGTTGCCCAAAGACGATCGGTTCCGGTTGCGCAAAGACTTGGAATTCCCTGAAATTTTCGAGCTTCGTCCCGATACTCCGCGGGAAGATCGTTCCAGATTACAGGGGGATCCAATGGGTTTTGTCCGTTTAGCAGGGGAGTCAATGCTCCCAAAAAAAGGAACAGTGTGAAAACAACGGTAGATGATCTTTGTTGCATAAAGGGCCTCAATTCAAAAAATGGGAAATGGTATTGGAAATCAGAAACAAATATAAAGGCGGGTTTCCGATGGGACATATCGCACCTGATTATCTCCTAAATGGGAAGGAAAGTCAACAGAGCGATGAAAAAATTTGTCTGTAAAAACCATATAATTCCTATAATCCTTATTATAAAAACAGGTGCATTATATTGAATATCAAATATATTCAAATTATCTTGATAACAGCGGGTTTAAATCGTGTTTTTTTAGAAAAATTCAAATTTTTTGAATGAGAGTAATTAAAAAAGACGATATAATAGATAATATATTTTATTTGTGTAATTCTGTGTATTTGCATAATGTAAATAATTTGGTTAATATGTACAGTTTCTGTTGTTGGAATTTTTGAGGATTTATTCATAAATCGATTTGAAATTTTTTATAAATTGCAACAGACCAATAAAGTACACCATGAAAGATATGGGAACAAAGAATATGCCGTATACTGAAAACAATTCTCTTGCTATCGTTGGAGCAGCCTGCTATTTACCGGGAGCGGTATCGCTGGAAGAGTATTGGAACAATCTTTTTAGTGAAAAGATCATGATCACGGTTCCCACTGAGGACCGTTTTGATCCCGCTTATTATTCTTCCCAAAAGGGTCTTCGCGGGCATACTTACAGTAATCTTGCGGCGACGGTGGACTATAATGAATTTTGCCGGACTTATGTTCCAAAGCTTGAGAAAGAATTTGCCGATTCCGGCAAGAAGATTGCTTTATTTCCAAGATCACCTGGTTCTTTACTGGCTCTTTATACCGCGATTCAGGCTTTGCGGAACGCGGGAATGGATCCCTGGAATCTTCAAAATCATCAGATCGGAACATTCTGCGGATTGGTAAGCGCCAACAATTATGGGGAAAAAGAGACGCCCATCCCGAATCTGGAATGTCTTACCGATCTTATGGATTCCATTTCTTCTTACAGCGAATTGACACCGGAACTGCGGGAAAGAGTGAAAAGCCGCCTTTTGGCTGTGGAACCGGAGAAAAAATATGAAAGCTGGAAGGAAAAATTCCTGGGACATGATGAAGCCAACCAGCTTGTTCGTTTTATTCAAAATTCCTTGGGTCTGGAAGGATCGGCTTTTTGCTTTGATTCCGCTTGCTCGTCGTCGCTTATGAGCCTGGAAATTGCACGAAATTATCTCAAAGAAAATAAAATCGCGATGGCCATCGTGGGCGGGATGACCTACTTTGCAAGTTCAGGCCTTGTCCATTTTGCGAATGCTTCCGCCAATTCCGCGTCGGGAGCTCATCCTTTCGAAGAACGGGCAAACGGACTTATTCCGGGTGAAGGATGTTCGTTCAGTATCGTCAAATTGCTTGATCGGGCAATTGCTGACGGCGACAAAATATTGGGCGTGATTCGGGGAATTGGTTTTTCTTCCGACGGACGAGGCAAGAGTTTATGGGCTCCTTCAAGCGAGGGACAGGCTCTTGCGATGAACAGAGCTTTTGAGGAAACGGGCTGGACATCCTACGATGGACTCGATTACGTTGAGGCTCACGCGACTTCAACGCAGTTGGGCGACGCAACCGAGTTGAAAGCTCTTGCCGAAGTGATGGAGAATCATATTTCTCCCGACAAGAAAATTCCCATTACAAGTGTGAAAGCCAATATCGGACATGCACTCGAATCTGCCGGAATGGCCAGTTTGCAAAAGATTCTTCTTTCTCTGGAACACGAAACGATTCTCCGCCAGCCGAATTTCCAAACACCTTCCTCAAAATTTGATTGGAAGAATTCTCATTATTCCGTTCCGACCGAAAATATTTCCTGGAAACCTTCCAAAAAACGAAGCGCAGCGGTCGAAGCCTTCGGAATTGGGGGGCTGAATACCCAGGTGATTATTGAAGGGCCGGAATCTATTGACAAAAAAGCGGGTCAAAAAGAGGGCAATTCGCAAAAAATGGAGAATCCGATGATCTCGGAGCCTGTCGCCATCGTGGGGACGGGATGTATTCTTCCGGGTGCTTTCAATGTTCCCGCCTTGCAGGAACTGATCCAAAGCGGAAAAAGCGCGATCACACCGCTTTCACCCGAAAGACCTTATGTTCTGTTTACGAAAAAAGAGAGATCGGCTCCCGGTTTTTCTTTCGACCATTATCAGGGCGGGTTTGTCGATGGATATGATTATAATTGGCGATTGCACATGGTTGCTCCCAAGCATGTCAAATTCGCGAATCCTCTTCAGTTCATGGTTCTTGGCGCGGCGGATGAAGCCATTCAATCGGCGGGATATCAGTCCGTTCTGCAAAAGCAGGGGAATCGGAAAATCCTGGATTCCAAAAGCACCGCCGTTGTCGTTGGAACGGAAACCGATTGTGATCACAGGGACGCTCTTGGACTCATTATGCTGCTTCCTCTGTTTGAAAAGAGATTGCGCCGGATCTTCCGGGAAGAAGGAATCCATGATGATCAGGCCGAAAAACTGATTCATGATTTTTCCGCGGAAGCTTATAAAACCTATCCGATATTGGACGATGAGACCGGAGGATTTACGATCAGCACATTGGCATCGCGAATTACGAAAACTTACAATCTGATGGGAGGCGGATTTGCCCTGGATGCCGGAGAATCCTCTTCTTTTGCCGCTCTCGAAAACGCAATGCACTTTTTAAGACATCATTCCGATATCAAGTCCGTTCTCTGTGTTGTCGGACGAAGAAGAATGGGAAAAGGATTTCTCGAAAAATATCAATCGGGAGAATTTGGTTCGAGTGTTCCGGGAGAAGGAGTTGTTGCTTTCTTTTTAAAACGTCTGTCGGACGCCCAAAAGGACGGGGACAATATTCTCGGTGTTCTGCGCGATATTCGAGGAGGATTTATCGGAGATACTCCCGAACAGACTCTTGATCGGTTTATGGACTCGTTTTCCGAAAATGTTCCTCAATCGAAAAAAGAGGATACTATTTGCGATGAAGTGCTGGATGGACGATCGGATTTGAATGACCGTGTTTGGCAAAAGCAGGGAGAAAAGTTTTCTAAAGCGGAAAAAAAGACCGGTTTTCTTCGGGATATCATGGGCGATCTTCACTCTGTATCCGGAGCGGCGGAGATCCTTCATGTATTGGAAGATTTTAGCCGGAATGGAAAACAGACTTCGGCGGTGATCTCTCAACTGGATCGGGAAGGAATGTTTTATCAGGTCTTTTTGGAAAAAAACTGCTCCGGTCCGATCATCAAAAAAGAAAAGACTTCAACAACAGATCAATTGGAAAAGACAACTTTCGATACGCCGAAAATCATTACTCCTCCTTCTCTGTTTGCGAATGATCGGGTATTGCGAAAACATTCCAATCGAATCGATAAGGACAAAATCGTTTTCATGTTTCCGGGCCAGGGATCCCAATATAAGATGATGCTTTCCGGCCTCCTGGGACAAATTCCCGAACTTCAAAAGACATTGGCGGATTTTGATTCCGTTCTGAGAAAGCTCCGGTTCCCTGATTTTAACGATTTGACGGTTAAGAATTCCGCACTGCTCGGAAAAGATGTATTTCGAACCCAGCTTTCTCTTTTGATTGGAGATTCTTTGATCGCGAAGTATTTCGAAAATCAGGGGATCCTTCCCGATATTATTTTGGGACACAGCTATGGAGAATATCCGGCGCTTGTTGCTTCCGGGGTCTGGACGTTTGAAACGGCGGCCTGGATGACCTGGCAGCGCTGCCGAATCATTGAACAATGCCTGATGAACGATTCCAATCCTTCTCCCAACAACATTGAGCTTTTTGATACAAGTTCTTCGACGACCATGCTTTCAACCAACGCAAGCGCCGAACAGCTTCATAAACTCTTTGAAGAACTTTGGGAGCAGACGGTTGCGGAAAAATCCCTGTTTATTTCCAATCGCAACGCACCGGATCAGATGATCGTATCCGGTACCCGAAAAGCTCTTATTCGACTGGAAGAAGAGTTGAAGAAACGGAAATTCTCGGCGATTATTCTTCCTGTTCCCGCCGCGTATCACTCTCCTCTCGTGGGCGAGGTTTGCGATCCTTTGCGCGAAGTTCTTGATAAGGTTCTTTTTTCCGTTCCGAAAATCGCTCTTTTGAGCAGTGTTACCATGCGCTTTGAAGCGGATCCGGATCAATTTCGGAGTAATCTGGTGGATCAGATGGTCCGTCCGGTCGACTTTATCACAATGATTCGAAAAGCGTATCAGAACGGAGGACGGTTCTTCGTTGAGGTGGGAACAAAACGGGTCCTTGAAAAACTTGCCTCCAAAATTCTTGCCGATTGCAAAGATATTCAGTTTTATCATTGCGATAATGGAAAAGGAGGGAATGTTTCCGAATTCCTTTCGCTGGCCTCCGATCTGCGGGAAATTCGTCAACGGATTACCTCTTACGCAAGCGCCGGTGTAATTCAGATCAACGGACTGAACGTCGAATTGGAAGAAATGGACAGCGATGCAGGATCCTCTTTGCGTCCTGAAGAATTTGACCGGGAAAACAAGATCTGCGCGGTTCACAAAACATCGGGATCTCCTTATGAACTCGGATATCAATATGGACAAATTCAGGGGGACAATATACGCAAAACGCTTCGCCGATACTCGGATTTGGCCCTTCATCCCAAAGAAACGCTAATTTCAAGGATTACTCCGGAGATTTTGGAAAAGACGGAACTCTATTTTGGAAAAGAGGGAAATGAGGAATTGTGCGGAATTGCCGCCGGAGCGGGGATCCCTTACGAATCCCTTGTAAGGCATAATCTCTCCGTATTTCCGGTCGAACATCAAAATGCGTTCAGTATGCTTGCCCATCGCCGCAAGTCAAGCCGGTCCAATTGTGTTCAGATCGTTGGGCGTCTTTCCGACGGCGGCCTGATCCACGGAGGAAATATTGATATTGCCTTTACCCGAATTGTTCCCGACGCGTTGAAGTACTCTCTTGTGATTCGCCGTCCCAAAGGGAAAATTGCGTCTGTATCGATCATTCCTTCCGGATTGATCGGCAGCCGGGGCGGGATCAACGCACAGGGACTGTCGGTATCAACCTGCGATTTGCTT
Organism: Planctomycetia bacterium; assembly: GCA_030539035.1. Classification (GTDB taxonomy): domain Bacteria; phylum Planctomycetota; class Planctomycetia; order Pirellulales; family Thermoguttaceae; genus JAUNBG01. Next base: position 12,844 of record JAUNSU010000040.1, on the reverse strand, counting down.
GATGAAGATTTTATCAGCGCGGAAGCGGAAGGGTTCCGGCGGGGCAGCCTGCTCCAATCCATTTTGGACAATTGCTCCTCTCTGAATGATGTGATGGATCTTATCCAAAATGCCGATTTATGCGGTTCAAAAACCATCAGTGTTTGCGATACACGAACCGGACAGATCCTTCATATGGAAAATACGGGGAAACGGGTCAAAATCACCGTCGATGAAAAACATATTATTCAGGCGAATCACAGCTTGCTGATCAATTCGTCCGGTGATGAATCCCAGGTTCCCAAGCATTCGATCCTTCGATATAAACGTCTTTTGGAGCTTCTTACTCCATCGACAGAAGGTGTTTTTACGAGAAATTCGGAAAATATTCTTTCCGTTTTGAGAGATACGAAGGAATACGGATCGGATAATAAGGACCAAGCGGAAGACGGAGTACGCTATCGCACCATGAACATGGTTCTTCGACTGGATAACGCGTTTTCCTGGGTCTATCTTGCCCGTCCGGGTCTTTTGAAAGTTTGTCTTACGGAATCCCCTTACGTTCACAGCGCACAAAAAGAACATTGGGATACATTCGATATCAAACGTCTTCTTCCCGATTTTCTTGCTCATTCGGCGGAACCTTCCGTGCTCCCGCCTGTTTCCGGATCCTTTGAATTTTTCGGAAAGGGAAAAACGGCGGACAAAGAAGACAATTCCGGTTCTTCCGCGCAAATTGACGAAAAGGAATACATGATTTCCGATTCCGAGTTCTTTCAATGCAATCATTCTTCCGTTTATTTGAAAAAAGAGGGAAAAACGGAAAAAACAATCGAGCGTTTTGTGCCCAGACTTCTGGAAACAAAACCTCTTCCCGACGGATCAGATCCGGATCTCTGGAAAGATCATGTTCAGGGAGCGTTCCTGATCGTCGGAGAATCTCCTGTCGCTGAATTGACCGCGAAAAAGCTCCGCGATTCCGGTCTGAAGGTTTTTGAACTTGATCCCTCTTCCATAAACGAAGATGCGGAAGATCTTATCCAAAAGTACTGGGAGGAGATGCCGATCGAATATGTGATTCTGGATAATCCCGATGATAGGGATTATGTTAATGATCCAAAAACCTATTGGGAAGAAAAATTCAAAAAAGCGGCTTTTATTCAGATTCTTGCCTGTCGGCAAACGCACGTTTTGGCCCGAAAAGCGAACCGAATCCATCGACTTGGATTTGCGGCCTTAACTCATTTCGGAGGTGATTTCGGAATGGGGGCGCAGGTCGATTCACCGCTCGGCGGATTTACCAGCGGAATACTGAAAGCTCTTCGGGATGAACTCCATGTCAAAGAGAACATTTATCTTCCGATTAAAGTCGTCGATCATGCTCTTTCCGAATCGAAAGAGGCTGTTGTTGCCGATCTTCTCACGGAGATTCGGGCGGAGATCGAAGCGATTGATTCCGGAGCGAATCGAAATGAATTGCTGCTCCATTCGGAAGATGCAAAGGGACAGTCGTTGATCAAGGGATGGAATCCTTTCGATATAGAAACCGGATATCGTGATGGAAAACGCCGGGTCGTTCGTACAATCGCAATTCCCAAAGAAGAAGCGAAGACATTTCATGGAGAAGATCGGGACCAATTTTTATCTTCTCAAAAGGGAGGAACCTGGATCGTTGTCGGCGGACTTCGCGGAATTACTAACGCAACCGCGTATGGACTGGCGCAAAAAGCCTGTCCGGACAAGATCTATCTGGTCGGTTCTTCTCCGCTGGTGTCTGTTGCCAAGGAATATCTGAAGTACAATGATGATGAAATTGCCCGATTGCGCATGAAGATCATGCGGGAAGCTTTGGCTAAAAAGGCAAGCCCGACGAAATGCTGGAAAACATTCAGCCGCAATCTCGAAATGACGCAAAATCTCGAACTGTTCAAAAAATTGGGAATCGAAGTGGAATACATCCCCTGCGATACACGATACTGGAGCAATATTGCCGGAATGATCCGTTCGATTAACGACCGAAAAGAAAAGATCACCGGCTTGATCTTTGGCGCCGGCTGGGCGGGAAGAGATGCATCTCTCGAAGATCTGAATCGCGAAGAGGCCTTGGACGGGATCTATACAAAAGGAAACGGTTTATGCGCATTTCTGGAAGAGCTGAAGGATCATCCCTTGCGTTTTGCTGTTGCCTTCAGTTCGGTAAGCGGACGTTTTGGCGGAAATGGACAAGTCGTTTATACGGCGCAAAATGATCTTGTTGCGAAGACTGTTTATTATTGGCGTTCACGCCGGCCCGAGTGCCGCTTTTTCTGTGTGGAATGGGGGGCTTGGGGAGATGTCGGAATGGCCTCGCATATCGATATTAAAGGGGCTCTCGTTGCCGCGAAAGCGATCTTTTTAACGAAAGAGACCGGTGTTCCCTGCTTCGTCAATGAATTTGAGAACGGTCTTCCCGATCCGGAGGTCCTTTTTGTTCCCTGGAAGTACTATAAAAGATTTCAGCCGGACGGAATAGAAGCGGAAACTGCGGCGGATAATGCTGTCGGAACGGAAAAAGGATCATTGATCGAGTCCCGTGAAGAGACTTCCGATCTCGCGCCTCAAAAGGATCCCTTTATTCTCTCCAGAGAAATCTCTGATTCTGATTTTCGAAATCAAAAGGCTCCGGAAGAGGAGTATTGCGAAGGAGTAAAGCGTGTTGCGCGGCGGTTTGTCGATCGTTTGGTTGAGATCCCTCTGCTGCCGGAATTGCCCGAAAAGATCTCGGCGGATCCGATTCTTTTAATCGGCGATCCCAAAAATCCTCTTGCCCGGGAATTGGAAAAGAAAATTCTTGAAAAAGGCGGCTCCGCGCTTCGATTTTCCGCAAGTAAAGAGGATGGATCCTTGAAAACTCAGGAAGAAATCCACACGGAAATCACGGATTTATTTGAAAAAACACCATTTTATACGGCCTTTGTTCTTTCCTCCCATGATTGTTCCGAACCTTTTGATTTTAATGAAAAGAATTGGAACAGAATGGAAAATAATATGATCCTCGGAACGATTTATGCCGTTCAAAAATGGTATCATATTCTTTTGGGGCGTAAGGAATTGAATCAGTTAAGAATATACGCGGCGACTCGTGAAGGAAGTTCTTTTGGAATTGTTGAAAACTGTCCCTGTCCGTTTGACGGAGCGATTACAGGCATGTTCAACGGGATCAATGTGGAGACCTATGTCGTTTCCGGGACAGGCGGACGATGCCGGCGGATCGAACATTCCTCGGATCTTCCGCTGGAGAAGGTTGCGGACGATTTTTTAAGGGAATATGCCTTGGAAACATTCCGGGAAAATACCATTTACCGCGGCGGACATCGGTATGTTGTTCGCCCGATCCATCAGGAAATCGAATTTGCGGATCCGTCCTCAGATGTCCATGATCAAAAGATGGTGTGGATTATTACGGGAGGATGCCGGGGAATTAACGCGGAAATTGCGCTTGGATTGGGAAAAGAATTTCCTGTCCGTCTTCATTTGATCGGATCGACCCCGGTTGATAATAGTCTGGACTTGACCGTATTGGATGAAAAAGGCTTGAAAGATTTGCGCGCCTCCGTTGTAAAAAAGGCGATCGAACAAAAAGAAGCTCCGGTCAAGGCTTGGCAAAAGATCGAAAAACAGCTTGAAATTCAGAAAAATTTTAAGCGATTCCAGGAAGCTCATATCGATTACGAATATCACGTTTGTGATTTATCGAACAGGGAAAATACGGGAACGTTAATTGAATCCCTGCTCAGGAAAGAGTCGAAAATTCATGGAATTCTGTTCGGTGCGGGATTTGAAAAAGCGACCTCGCTGGAAAAGAAAAAACCGGAAGATCTTCGAAGGTCCATTGATGTCAAGGCGGGAAGTACGTTAGCCATTTTGGAACAACTCGAAAAGAATCCGCCCGACTGTATTATCGGAATGGGATCGATCTCCGGGCGTTTTGGAGCAACTGGTCAAATTGATTATTGCACTTCCAATGTTCTTTTGGGAAAAATCCTTGAATGTTTTGCCGCACGGCATGAGCATTGCCGATCCCTTTTGTTCCATTGGCATCCCTGGGGCGATGTCGGAATGGCCGTCCGTCCGGAATCGAAATTGGTTTTTCGGTCAATCGGGATGGATTGGATGCCTGCAAAAGAAGGTGTTCGTTCTTTTCTGAACGAAATTCGCCTGTTGAGGAACGGCAATATTCAGAAAAAGGATCTTGAAAAAGAAGTATGCTATACGGAATGGTCCTATTATATTTTCATACACAATCCTCAAATAATGCCTCCCTACAAGGAGATCAAGCCGGAAGGTCCTGTCCAGGAAAGCAAAAAATCTGCCGATCCCGCGGAAAAATCGAAGCAAACTGCGGGACAAACAGAAATAGAATCCGGAGATTTCAGGGATTCTGCGGAAAAGTTGCCTTGTTTCGTTTTCGGGAATAATCCGGAAGCCCGCTGTCTAAAAAGACATATTGGGGAAAAGAACCCGGGTGATACTTTCATTTTCACAATTTCCTGCGATCCTGCGTTGGCCAAAATTTCCCAAAAAATTCAAATTCAGCGGAGAGCAATCCTTATTGAGGCTGGAATGAAAGAACTGGAAAATTGGTTTTTCCGCTATAAACCGTCCGCTTCCGGACACAGTAAGAGAAGACGAATCCTAATTTTTAAAGGGACACGTTTTTCAAATCCGATGAATTATAATGAATCGGAGGTCCTTTGCGGGAAGATCGAGAAGTTTTTTGAGGAAAAGGGAATCCGTGCGGAATTACGTCCGGAGATCATCGTTCTGGATCACAATACGGAATGTGATCCGGAAAAAATACGGAATGAGTTTGACGCTTCCTGCAATTCGATTGCTTCCTTGAAAAATACGGAAAAAGCATCAAAATTGGTAAAATCGGCAAAAGCGGATCATGTTCAGCATTTAATTCATATTGCGGAAGGTGCTTCCGGTTCCGATGAAGTGAAGGGGATTTTTACGGTTGATCCATCGAAAGATACCTTTCTCTTGAACCATAAATTGAATGGGGATCCGATCTTGCCGTTTGTAATTGCGACGGAAGCATTTTATGAAGCGGCATTGGTTTTCGGACAAAAAACAAATCAAAAAGGAAAGATCGAACTTCAAAACATTAAAGCAATTCGAGCTCTCCTTTGCCGTCAAAATGTTCCTTGGAATGTTGCCTGTATTGCTGATTGGGATAAAGATCATAAACGGATCAAGGAACGTTTTATCGGGGATTATTACAATGAAAAGGGAATTTTGATCAATAAGAATGCTCCCTATTTTACCGCGGAGTCGATATTTGTTCCGGATGAAGGTGTCCGCTGCGCCGAACTTCCGGCTTGCGCGGGATTGGAGTATTGGGATCCGGTATTTCCGAAGGAAGGAAAGATTGGATTTTATCATGGGAAACCGCTTCAGCAGCTTCGGCGATGCCATTTTGTTGACGAAAAGACCCTCCTTGCGCTGATATCTGTTCCGGATCGGGACGATTTGATTGAATCGCGCCGAAATGAGGAAGCATTGCTTCTTGATACGGCGGTTCTCGATGCAGGTTTTTGGGGCTGCGGAGTTCTTAACGGAAGGAGCCGAAAAAATGCGTCGGTGATCCCGGACAAAATTAGTTCCCTGAAAATGGGACCTGCAAAATTCAAACAGGGAGAAACTTGCCGATGTTTGATTCAAATGATCGGGGAAAATACCCTGATGTTCGGATATCGGCAGATCCTTTTCCATCTCGTTTTTTGCAATGAACAAAACGAGATCGTGTATGAAATTGAGAAGTTCCAGATGACCGAATTGAACCTTCCGGAATAATTTCGGAACCGGTGAACGAAATTAAAGTATTATTTGAATAAACCGACAAGAATTTAGGATAAAAGAATCATTTACGAGGTTTGGATATGATCGATCTTACAGGAAAAACCGCTCTTATTACCGGGAGTTCACGGGGAATTGGCCGGGAAACGGCGATCTGTCTTGCGGAAGCGGGAGCGGATATCGTTGTGAATTACGTTACCTCGCACGCGGCGGCCGAAAAAACGGCCAAGGAAATCGCGGCACTTGGCCGGAAAGTTTATCTCGTCAAGGCGGATGTCAGTCAAAAAGAAGATATCGATTCCATGATGGGGTTTATTGATAAGGAAGTTGGCCATTTGGATATTTTGGTAAGCAATGCGGCGACGGGCGGATTTCGTCCCCTGCTGAAAGCAACGGAAACCAATTTTAACGCGGCGATGGGAACAAATGTCCTGCCGCTGATCAATATGGTCCAGGCGGCTTATCCTTTGATGCAAAAAGCGGAAGGACGCGCCAAAGTGGTTGCTCTTTCCTCGCACGGATCCTTTAAAGCCCTTCCCTGGTATGGACTTATTGGCGCTTCCAAAGCGGCTCTGGAAGCGATCGTTCGCCATTTAACCTTGGAAGTCGGTGAAAAGGTTAACGTCAATGTCGTTCTCGCCGGATTGGTTGATACCGATTCCGGCCGAAAACTTCCTCACGCGAATGAGATGTTTGCCGCAATCGTTGAACATTCCATGGTCGGCAATCGGACCCTTACTCCGCGCGATGTTGCCAACGCGATTCTGTTTCTCGTTTCTTCCATGAGCGATATGGTTCAGGGAGCAACGCTCATTGTCGACGGAGGATCCGGAATCCACGCTTGATATTGTGTTTTTGATTTTTCTCCCCATTTTTTATGAAATGATATCTTCCATGAAATATACAGCTTTAACAGGTGCAACCGGACTATTGGGGTCTTATCTGCTGAAAGATCTGCTCCGGGCAGATGTTCCCGTTGTCGTTCTGGTTCGGTCCAGTAAAATGGAAACGGCAAAAGAAAGAATCGAAGCGATCGTTCGGCGGCATGAACGGCTTTTGAACCGTCCTCTTCCCCGTCCGATCATTATGGAATCGAATTTACACAAACCCGCTCTCGGCCTGGATTCCGAACAGAGAAGCTGGTTCAAAAAACATGTCGATACCATGCTGCACAACGCGGCGAGCCTCAGCTTTATCGCGGAAGAAAACGGCGAGCCTTACCGATCGAATATCGATGGAACGAGAAATGTCCTTGAACTTTGCGAAGAAACGGGGATCCGGCGATTCTTTCATGTTTCCACAGCCTATGTCTGCGGTCTGCGGAAAGGGATCATTCTTGAATCGGAACTGAATCGGGATCAGGAATTCGGAAATGATTACGAAAAAAGTAAATTCACATCGGAAAACATGGTTCGAAACGCGCCGCACCTGGACTCGGTAACCGTGTTCCGGCCCGCGATCATTGTGGGAGATTCCATTACGGGATACACTTCGACCTTCCATGGTTTTTATACCCCCATGAAAATCCTTGTTCCGCTGATCGATCCGAAATATGTTGACGTGGAAACGGTACTCGTTTTCGGACAGGCGATCGGAATGAATCCGAATGATCAAAAGAATTTTGTTCCCGTCGACTGGATCTCGAAAGTAATGGTCGAAATTATTCAAAAACCGGCTTTCCATGATTCCTGCTATCATCTTGCCGCGAGCAACCGCGTGCGTATTGATGAAATGAGCCGCTGCATCGCCGAGGGAATCATTCAGTACAAAAAAAGCGGAAAGAGCATTTCTTCTTCCAATGGACTGGAAATTGATCGGCTCTTGACCCTTTTCCATGAACAGATGACCGTCTATCAGGCTTATTGGAAAGATGATCCTGTCTTTGATATGTCCAATACAATTCGTGCGGTTCCGCAATTTCCGCCGATGGAAATGGACAAACAGCTTCTGATGAACCTGGTCCGGTTTGCGATCGAAAGCCAATTCGGATGGCCCAAGCCGAAAAAAGTCGAGCTCGGCTTTGAATCGGAAGAGGTTTTCAAACGTTCCCGTCTGGAATACAAAGGTCTTTTGGAAACCAACATCAAACGAACAAATTCTTCCCTTTTCGGCCTTCGAATTGCCGGACCCGGAGGAGGCGATTGGTCCATCCGCTTCGAAAACGGACCTTCCAACACCTTGGGAACATACGATATTCTCGTTGGACTCCCTTCGGAGAAAGCCCCGTTGCTTTCCATGAATACAAACGTTTTTCAAAGATATGAAGAACTGTATGATTCGCAGCAAATTATGGAATCCATCTCTTGGGAAAGCGGATCTATGGATGAATGCCGAAATGCTTTACTTGTTTTGAAAACTTTGGTCAAAAAGCAGGAGTTTCCTTTATGAGTGATTTTACGCCTATTGCAATTACGGGAATTGCCTGCCGCTTGCCGGGAGGAGAAAATGTCGATTCGTTCTGGTCCATGGTTCGCCGGGGCGGTTCCAAACTCGGACCGATTCCGGAGAGTCGGTTCAATCGGGAACTGTATTACGATCCCACACCGGGCGTGTTGAATAAAACTTATACGGATCTCGCTGGTTTGATCGAATATGGTCCGATCGATCGCACCCTTTGTCCTCTTCCTCCTGGTGCGGAAAAGTTCTATGATATCGCTCATCTTGCCTTTGCGGAGTCGGTATCGTCGGCATGTCGGAACGCGGGGATTGATCCTTTTCATTTTCCTGAAGAAAATACGGGGATCTTTATTGGACATACACGGCCGGGCACGATTTCCCAGCAGTGGAATTATCAGATCTGTCTTCCGGAGATAATCGATTATCTGAATGAAGTTCCCGGTTTTGCGTCGAATGTTCCATCAGATAAAAAGCGGCAGATATTGGAAAAGATCGCCCGGGATACGATTGCCCGGCTTGAACCGTTGCCCGGGGGGATTCGTCCTTTCTATTTGAGCAGTGATATTACGCAGCTTGTATCTCAAATGCTTCATACAAACGGGCCGAATATGGTTTTCAATTCCGCGTGCGCTTCCTCTTTGCATGCGGTAAGCCAAGCGATCTTTGCATTGCAGCACCATCGGATCGATATGGCGGTTGCCGGAGGATCCACATTTTTCCATCAGGATACACTCCTTCTTTTTGCGAGTTCGCGCTCGATGACGAAAAAACGTTCCTGTCCTTTCGACAAGGAAGCGGATGGGCTCATCATCGGAGAAGGAAATGTTGTATTTCTTTTAAAACGGCTGGAAGATGCTCTTCGCGATCATGATACCGTTAAGGCTGTCTTTACCGGCGTTGGAATTGCCTCCGACGGGAAAGGAAAAAGCCTTTGGGCTCCTCGAAAAGAGGGGCAAATCGAAGCGATTAAAAAAGCGTATGCCAACACGGAGGAAATGCGCAAGGTCGATTATATTGAAGCTCACGCGACCTCGACCGCTCTTGGCGATGCAACCGAACTGGAAGCGCTCAACTCGGTTTTCGGCGAGCTTTTACAAGGACGAAAAGTTCCTCTGGGAAGCGCGAAGGGGAATATCGGACATACATTGGAAGTTGCCGGCGCTGCGGGTATTTTAAAGGCCGTCCTTGCCTTGAAAAATGGAATTGTCCCTCCTGTCGGCGGACTGCGCAATCTGAATCCGAATATCCCCTGGGCAGAAATCCCCTTCATCGCCCCGATGAAAGAAAGTCCGTTCGAAAAACCGAAAGATTTTCGTCCCCGGCGCGCCGCGGTCAATTCGTTCGGAATCGGCGGTTTGAATGTCCATCTTGTCCTTGATGAATTTTTGCCGGAATACTGGGAAGAAAAATATCCTGCTTCCCGAAAAAGATCCTCCGTGTCAACGGGATCGCCCGCGAATCCGCAGACCGTATCCGCCGCGATGATTCCCGCATCAAATCAGGAGCCTGTCGCGATTGTCGGATTCGGCTGTATTCTTCCGGACGCTTATTCCGCGGAATCTTGGCATAAAATGCTCGAATCGGGCGCAAACGCTTTTAAAGAGGTTCCCAAAAAGGTTTGGAATCACCGTTTGTTTTCGGAAACTTACATGAAAGAACGATATGGAGTTGTTCCCGAATTCAAGGCGGGCGTGATCGATCAGTACGTTTATGATTGGAAGAAGAATAAGGTTCCTCCGAAGCAGGTTCTTAACGCGAGTCCGATCCAGTTCATGATGTTGGACGCTGCCAACGAAGCGTTCAGTACCTTCGGAAAAACGCCGAATGAAGTTCGCGAACGAACCGGAGTGGTTGTGGGAACGATGTTCGGCGGAGATTTTTCGAATAAAATGAATGTCGTTCTTTCTTTGCCGACATTTCTGGACGATTTAAAGAAAATATTGAAAGAGGCCGGAATCCCGGATTCGACCTCGGATTCGCTGCTGAAAGATTATGCGGCGCTGCTCCATAAAAAGATGCCCGCCTTGTTGGACGAAACCGGCAGCTTTACTCCGAGTGCTCTTGCTTCCCGAATTACAAAAACACTGGATCTCATGGGAGGCGCTGTTGCGGTCGAATCGGAAAAAGGATCCTGCGGCGCGGCGATTCTTTGCTGTATCGATCAGCTTCAGGCTCATGAAAATGATCTGATGGTCTGTATTGGCGGGGAACAGGATCTTGCTCCTTCTGTCTTCGAAATTCTGTTCTCGCATGGTTTCTATGCGAATCATCCGGAAATCTCTCCTTTTGATCAAAAAAATGAGGGATATGTTCCCGGCGAAGGGTGCGGTGTCCTGATCCTTAAACGCTTGGCGGATGCAAAAAAAGACGGTGATACCGTTTACGGCATCATCAATGGAATTGGAACCGGATCCGGAATGAGTGTCTATGAAAATGTGAAAACCAGTGCACAAAGGGCGGGGGCAAATACGGCCCCTCAAATTGCGGAAGCTCCTTTCTGCGGGGATCCGGAATATGATGCCGCTGTTGTCGATGCGATTGCCGATTTAAGGGAACGTCAAAATTCTCCGGTCAATGGGAAAACTATTCTCGGTTCCGTAATTCATCAAATTGGATATTTCAGTACCGGTTCCTCCATGGGATCCCTTCTGAAAATTCTGTATGAACTTGGTCAAAAGAAGGCGCTTGCAGATCATACCTTGAAAGATCTTGCGCCCTGGTTTAAGCGGTATGAAAATTTGATTACCGTTCCTGTGAAGTCCGAGCCCCTTTCCGGGGATGGATCAAATGCCGTCGCGCTGATCACCGGACAAAATTGTTTATATTATATTTCCATTGAATCCATGCGTTAAAAACGATTTACAATATCGAATATGGGGAAAGTGAGTGTGAAGAATGAATCAAATGAGTACAACTGGAAAAATCATCTTTTTTGACGCAACGGAAGCGCGAAGACTACGCAAAAAAAACAGCGCTTCTCTTCCTGCTTCTTACGGAAAGACAATTGAAGAGAAAAAAGAAACGATAATATCTTCGCCTGCTTCATCTGTCGCTGCTCCGGAAGTAATTGCCGAAAAGACCGTTTCCGTTGAAAAAACCGAGCCAAAAAAGAATCCTTCCGTTGAAAAATCGGAGTCTCCGGTCAATGTTCCGCGTGAAGAGTTGGATGAGAGCTGTTCCATGTCCTCTGCGGAACTCGATGCCTATCTGATTAACTTTGTTGTTGAACAGACCGGATATCCGGAAGACATGGTGAATCTGGACGCGGATCTCGAAGGCGATCTCGGAATCGACAGTATCAAGAAAGCGCAGCTTCTGGGCGAACTGAACGAGATGTTCCATTTTGCGGGCGCGGATGCGTCGTCGGCCGAAAGTTCATTGACCTTGGACGATTTTCCGACCCTTCGAACGATTCGGGACTATATGCTTCTGAAGATGGGATCTTCCGATCAAAAATCCGCTCCGGTCGAAAAATCGGAGTCCCCGGCCAATGTTCCGAGTGAAGAGTTGGATGAGAGCTGTTCCATGTCCTCTGCGGAACTCGATGCCTATCTGATTAACTTTGTTGTTGAACAGACCGGATATCCGGAAGACATGGTGAATCTGGACGCGGATCTCGAAGGCGATCTCGGAATCGACAGTATCAAGAAAGCGCAGCTTCTGGGCGAACTGAACGAGATGTTCCATTTTGCGGGCGCGGATGCGTCGTCGGCCGAAAGTTCATTGACCTTGGACGATTTTCCGACCCTTCGAACGATTCGGGACTATATGCTTCTGAAGATGGGATCTTCCGATCAAAAATCCGCTCCGGTCGAAAAATCGGAGTCCCCGGCCAATGTTCCGAGTGAAGAGTTGGATGAGAGCTGTTCCATGTCCTCTGCGGAACTCGATGCCTATCTGATTAACTTTGTTGTTGAACAGACCGGATATCCGGAAGACATGGTGAATCTGGACGCGGATCTCGAAGGCGATCTCGGAATCGACAGTATCAAGAAAGCGCAGCTTCTGGGCGAACTGAACGAGATGTTCCATTTTGCGGGCGCGGATGCGTCGTCGGCCGAAAGTTCATTGACCTTGGACGATTTTCCGACCCTTCGAACGATTCGGGACTATATGCTTCTGAAGATGGGATCTTCCGATCAAAAATCGGAAACAGGCTCCATTTCGGAAAAAAGTATTACAATCAGAAATTACCTGATCAATTTTGTTGCCGAACAGACCGGTTATCCGGAAGATTTGATCGATCTAAACGCGGATCTTGCGACCGTTTTGGGAATCGACAGCATCAAGAAAGCACAGCTTTTGGGAGAATTGAGCGAGATGTATCAGGTTTGTCCTTTGGAAAACTCCTATTTGAGTGATTTTACGACCTTGAAGCAGATCCATAATGCGATTATGAAAGAACTTTCCTGATCTTTATCGGAACTGATTTGCGGGAATGATCCGTTTTCATCGGGTATACGATTTTCGTGATCGGGCTTATATTTACGTCCGATCACCCGAAAAAACGGATAAAGTCCTCTTAATTGATATAATCAACAATTACATTGTAATAATCATCTCTATTATAATAAATGGCTCTCTGACACGAACTATGGGTAAAACTTGAAAGAAATAGGACAAAAAC
>JAUNSU010000039.1 GCA_030539035.1 Planctomycetia bacterium | reverse complement strand
CTCTTGTTTCCTATACCAATTTTCTGATTTTACTCATTTTTTTGAAAGTGCAGAATAAATCCAAAAAGGATTGTTCACTGTTGTTTGCGGCATTGGTTACTTCGACCGCGGTTTGAGCGGCCGTTGATGCGGCAGGTGAAGTATTTTGGGATTCGGAAGGAGATGAAGGAGAATTTTGCGGAGCGGAATTGCTGATCTGCGGATTATTGTTTGGGGATTCACTGCTATTTCTTTCTCTTCTCGGCACAAAAGTACGGGAAGTTCGTCCTGTGTTTTGTGCCTGCGGATCAATACTTTGGCGCCGAACAATACTTTGAAAACGCTGTTCCATTTCCGGAGTCAAAAATTCGGGAGCATTTAAGGATTTAACAAAAATGATAATGTCGAACCCGCGCGTCATTAAATACTCTTTCAGCGCGGATTCCAAATTGTGCAGTCCGAGAGATCTGTTGATCATAAAATAATCTTCAATTTCGCCCGAGATGACAAATTGACGCCGACCTCCAGTAATTTTCAATTTATTGAAAAGCCGGTCATTAGAGAACTGATTATCCATTTTGACGTTCCCTGGTTTTTTCCTGAATTTTTTCTTGTTCTTTAACTTGAATTCTGGAATCCGGATTGACTTTTGCGGCTCTTCCCCAATCCGTCATTTTAAAGTCGATTTCGGAACCAACCCCTTTTTGCAAGTCCAGAATTAACTGATGGCAAACGGCTTCTTCTCCTTCTGCGATTCCTTCTACTTCGAGTTTGACCTTTCCGGCAAGATCAATTTGCATACGCATATCGCCTTTTTGCCCTGGAGATTTAGCGAAAATCGTGAGATCGGAAAATTCGATGTCTTTTCCATCACTTGTCTGTTTTGCATAATAATAAGCAGGAGCATCGTATCCCTGTTCATAAAGCGCGTTCATAATGACTTCTGCAAGATTGGATCTTTCTTCCGAAGCCATTTTATTTTCATGAGCCTTTTTCGCCGCCGCGCGAATGGAATCCAAATTTGTCGAGATGATCGTTTCTGCTTCGGTAAACTTTTCCTGATGAATAAGATCCTTTGCGAGATCGATTTGCCGAAACGCGTTATCGATCTCATCCTTATTCTCTGTCCATTGCATGATCTCGTTCTGATCAAGCTGTTGAATTTCCTTTTTAGCGGCGTCAAATCTGTTTTGAGCGGCGATCCGTTCACTTTCATATTTCGATTGTAAAGCGGAGGCTTTTTGATGAAATTTTCGGAGTCGCGCTGTAAGGTTCTCACCGTTTGCGGCGGCGGAAGAATAATCATTTTCGTTCATGCTTTTTTGAAAAGAAGCGATCTCGGCCGCGAAAGACTGGAATTCGCCCGGCGTAAATTTTTCATGATTCAGAGACTCAATGTTTTTGAGTAAAGCCTGAATTTCGGATTGAGAGGAAACCGCCTTTCTTTTATTTTCTTCGAGGATTTTTTCCGCAGCGCTTTTTTCTTCGACACTCTTTTGAATCGTTGTGAGGTCTCTGGTGTACCGATCCCCGTCAAGAATCGCGGAATCGAATGCGCTTTTGGCTTTTTGCGCGTGATTAAGAGCCTGATGAATTTTATCCGTTGCCTCTCTTTCCAGCCGTTCGGCATCTGACACCATATCTCGTGCCCTATTTGCATCACGTTCATAAAGTGATTCAATCGCAAAAAGGCTATTTATCTTATTTGAAACATCGCTGGCAATTTCAACAGCATCATTCATAATTTGAAGCGCTTTAACCTGTGCGGCTTCGGCCTCCTTCATCAACTGATCTGCCATCCGGGCCCCTTCTTTTCCCCTCCGAATCGAATTGAGAATGTTTACTTTTCGATTCCTTAGATATTGGGCGTCTTCCGCGCAGTATTTTTGGATATTATCCGGTACCTCATCGGAAATGGAATCGATCAGGGAGTCCGCTTTTGATTCCAGATCTTGACTGGCAAGTGCGCTAATTTCTGATAATTTTGCATTATTTTTCTTCGCAATATCTATTGATCTATGTGCATTATCGATGACTCGTTGAATTTTTGGCCGTACTTGTGCTCCTTTAGGTCCGCTCATGGATTCTCCTTACAATTTGTTTTTAAAAGATGTTGTACCCGTTGCTCTGAAGTTTTAACTTGAGTTTGTCCAAAAAACCTTTTTCCGGAATTCCGGTAATTTCCAGTCCCATGTTTTGTGTGATCTCAATTTCGAGTTCACGTTCCAAATCCCCTTTTGCATTCTGAATTTCTTCCGTGAATTGATCGTTCAGGGCATAGATTGTTTGATTGGACGATCCCCTCCATTTATGCCCATCGTTCAGTTCGTGCTGATAAGATCCGTCGACTAAAATATCGATATAATTCAAAATGGAAGAAACGTTCGGATCGTTCTGAAGCTCGGAAAGAAGTTTCCCGGTATAGCACATAACGGAAAGCGGGCTGGGATCCCCTTTGATCCGAGCCAGAAAATCGAATAGTGCTTCCGGATCCTGTTCAAAGGGTTCGCCTCCGCTGATAGTGATCCCCGTGATTCCGTCGATGTTTTTTACCCAATGATGAAGATCCGCTGCGGAAAATTCGAACATGGGCTCCGCACGATTCATTTCGGCCGCAATACAATAGGGACAGTTTTGGAACAGCCATGAGTCCAAATTACGGCACGAATCCCAGGTCCGAGGACTTGGGATTTTTGTTTTAATCGTGCGATTTTTAACATTTTCATCATGTTCAACTTATCAGCAATACTTATTAACGATCCCCTGCAGTCCGTCTTCATGTCCGATTCCGGTTGCTTCGAATTTCCATTCTCCATTGTGAAGATAAAGACGCCCGAATTCGATCGCAGTTTGGACGGAAAAATCTTCACTGAGTTCGTATTTACAGAGTTCCTCTTCGGTATCCGTATTTAAAATTCTTATATAAGAATTTTGAACTTGTCCGAAATTTTGTTTACGGGCAACTGCATCATGAATGGAAACGGAAAAGACCATTGAAGTAACCTCTGGAGAGACTTTGGACAAATCGACAATGATCTGTTCATCATCCCCATCTTCGGAATTACCGCCGGTGCGATCATCTCCGGTAGAGCTGCAAGCGCCATCAGGCGACGACAAATTATTGTAAAAGACGAAGAATTTATCCGATGGGATTTTTTTTCCGTCATTTAACATACAGACCGAGGCATCCAGATCGAATTCTGTTCCGCTTTCTGCGGGATCCCAGCCAAGTCCCAAAGTCAAATGTTGAAGTCCAACGACAACTCTCTGCCCTTTTTGAAGATTAATAGCCATTTTTTTTCCTTTCCTGATTGAAATGAAATGATAAACTTTAAACTAAGGTCCCTTTTTCTTTGCTTTGAATATTGTTTACTGCTACCGCAAGTATGAAACTGATTAAGGCAATAATAACCCCCCAAAGATAAGCGCCAAAAAAGATCGCGGCTGCGGTTCCAATACCTCCCATGATTGAAATCACTACCGTTCCAGGAGGATCATCATTACTCGATACATTAAATTTATACTTTATGTTGGCACCAAACAAAAAGATTAGTGTACAAATAAATATCAGTAAACTGACTCCTGCGCTTATTAAACTATGTGTCAACAAATCCCAGCCAAAGGCGTATTCGCATATCATCTGCCAAAGTGTCTGAGTTCCATGTTCTTCAATATAATAGAATATCGCTCCGTAAATCCCGCCAAAAACGATTTTTGAACCAATGTACCCGCAAATGGAAAAATAAGCAGCCATTCCAATATCCATGAATAGTCTTTTGGAAAAGGATATTTTGATTTGATCCGCGTTTCCCCCATCGGCCAAACCTGCATTTGCAGGCAGGTCCTCTCCTCCCAACGGGTCGTTCGTATAGTAGTTGTATTCCCCGTCCATAATATCCTGGTTGGGATCCGATTCAGATTTACGAAGATTGAAATTGTTGTTGGACATTTTTTCCGTTCCTTTCCTTTTTGATTCTTTATGTATACAACTGAATATCGTAATATATACGATAAACAGTAATCACTTGTGATTTTCGTTGTTCTTGCAAAGAGAGAACTTTCCCTTTGTCTATTACTGACGTTTTGCCGGGACAAAAAAATTTTTAGAAAGTTTTCCGATCGCGGATCAAAATCCCAAATCCGGCCGAAAAACTGATCTCTGAGACATCAAAATTTCTTACTTTTGCCCGAAAAGTTTACAAAATCGGAATAGATTGATACTTTTTTATTCAAAATTTAAATGTAATAAATAAAAATGTATAAAATAGATAAGGCAGATAAAATAATAAAAACAAAAATATTTAGGAAAAAATAAAAAAATTTTTCATTTTTAAAAAATCTTTTCCCGATCGCGGATTTTGGAACCACGGATGGACACGGATGGGGATTTTATTAGTGATTAGCGTTTAGTGATTAGTGGGATCAGCGCTCGGGTTCCAACCGTATTTCGGTATCTTTGTTTTTCTCTGATTCCCCGGGTTAATGGGAGCTTGTGTTTTTTAAAAACTCGACGTCTATCGGGGAAGGCCCTCCGGCGTTGCCGTCGGGATGGAGAGGAGGAGACAATGAGGACGATGGAGACACTGGCGACAGAGAGGATATTGGGGACAAAGGTGCCAATCGCGCTCGACCTTCATTAGAAATTATCACCGTACAGGGTTAATGGAAGATTGTGTTTTTTAAAGACTTTAGCCTCATCACAGAGCGGCGGCGTTGCCGCCGGGGATAAGCGAGGACGCTTACCCCTCCCAGCGCTCGGGTTCCAACCTTTTTTGGGTATCCTTGTTTTTTTGGGATTCCCTGGGTTAATGGGAGATTTTCTTGAAGAAAGAATCCACGGTTTTCGAGAAAGCCCCTCCGGCTTCGCCGTCGGTTGCCGACCAAAGGCCCATCAGTGGTTATCCGTGAACATCCGTGGTTTCAAAAAGGGAACTGGGTCCGTTGGGACCACTGGGACAATAGAATCTGCGAAGAACCGAACAGATTTATTCCTCTTTCTGAATGATCCAGGATGGTCCTCCGATAATGTCGAAAATGACCAGTAAATTCAAAAGACCGGCAGCGGCAGTAAAAAGCGTTCCAAGATCGAACCAGGACCATGTTTTCAAAATGATCTCATCAAGCAGCGGCTGCGAACTCCTGATCTCCCTCGGCAGACGGGGAGGCGCAAAAAGATTCGAACAAAAGCCCTCTCCGTTCTTCTCCACGTATCGGGCCTGTATCAGAGCCGGTATCGCAACTGATCCGATCATCGCCTGAGGTATAAAGAAGAGCCTTTTATCCCCTTCTCTCCAGGAAAACCAGACGTCCCTTCCCAACTGAAGACGCTCTTCGTTCGTCGGTAAGATCTCCCGATAGCTTCCCATCCAGATTCCAACCAGTAGAAGAGGAATGATACAGAAAGCGAAAAGAAATCCTTTGAAATACCGGCCTTGATAAATATGTCCCAAGCCGGGGACAAGCCAGCCAAGGATCGCCGACAGCAATTTATTCGGCGGATCAATCTCACGGATCTCTTCCTTGTTTTCTTTTTCATTCAGAACGATATCTGTTTTATCTTCGGACATGGAACTCTATTTCTCTCCTTGACAGGGATTTATCAAAAAAACATCCTCAAGATAATAAATGGTATCAAATCCCCCTCGTTTGTCAAGTGAACCGCATATATTACCTATACTGTCTTATTATATTTATTTTAACTTTAAGAATCCGGTCGAAAATTCCGCAAAACCATGATCCGGAGATTTTATCGTACAATCAGAGTAATTGAAATAATCGTATTTTCAAAGAGGAAAACTGGTGAAATCCAATGAAATGATCATTCTTCCATTGAATTTCCCGGTTTTTTCTTACCGATAGTTCGAAAGCGAAAGAAGAGAAAGGCTTTACGCAACCAAAAATTTTGGATTTTTTTGAAATATTTGGTGATTTTGTTCTTTTCTCAAAAAAGAAAAATCGTTATCGTTCCCCTATACGGTCGACAATTGGCCTTTTTTGGAAAAGGAACAGGAAACCGGTCCCGTTTGTTTTTTATTTTTCACTGAATTGATCAAGAGAAGTAAAGAAGAACCGAAGGGAACATTATCTTATAAGGAAGACAGGCATGGAAAAGCTGAGATCAGCAGTCGTAAGAGAAAATATGGATGCCGTTTGGGAAGAGTTTTCCCGTAATCCGTCCGATATCCGATTACGAAATCGTTTGGTGGAACGATATATGCACATCGTTAAACATCACGCAGAACGAATACACGCGAAATTGCCCGGGGAAATCGAACTGGATGATATTATCTCGGCAGGGACTTTCGGCTTGATCGAAGCTGTTCAGGCTTTTCAGCTGGATCGCGGAGTGAAATTCGAAACATTCTGTGTTACCCGTATCCGGGGAGCGATGCTCGATGAACTTCGATCCATGGATTGGGTCCCCCGTATGGTCCGCTCAAAAGCAAGTAAACTCAATGAAGCCTATAAAGTTCTTGAAGGCAAGTTCGGTCGAAAACCTTCCGAAGAAGAATTATCGCGGTTCCTTGATGTTCCTCTCGATGAGGTGAAAAAAACCATTACCGACAGTTGTCGTGTGAATTTAACCAGTTTGGATAAAAACTGGAGTGATCAGAGCGGCGAAGGAGATGTGTCCGAATTGGATCTTATACCCGACCGCAAAAGTGAAGACCCGACAGAGCGTTTGGAGAAAACGGAACTGATCCGCGCCTGCACAAAAGGGTTGACCAAAAACGAGCGTTTGATCATTATCCTCTATTATTTCGAAGAAATGACCATGAAAGAAATTGGCGCAACCCTGGATTTAAGTGAAAGTCGGGTCAGTCAAATGCACAGTTCCATTGTCGAGAGAATCAAAGCTCTCCATAATAATCGCAGATTTGATATCTGATTCTTCCCCTGAATGCGCGGATCGGATTCCATTCGATTTGTTCCTTGTTTTTAAAACAGTCCGAAAGACGGGCCCTTTTTCAGGTTCCGTCTTTTTTTTTCACTTTTCATTCTTTTTTCATCAAAATTGATCTGGATTCCTTTTTTTATAATCGCTAATATTAGGAAGTAGGATGTTTGCTCTTTTAGCATGAATTCATTTATTCCTAAGGATTATCGAAAAATGATCGGGAAAACGTTTAAAGGTCTGCTTGTTCTCGCTGTTTGGGGATTTATTGTCGTGGGTATTGCCGCGCTTTTGCCGGATCAAGCCTGGGAGAGTTTTCCCCGCAAACTGCATCCGGTCCGGAATTTTCTTGCACAAAAGCGGATTATCTCGTCCCGATTCGCGGACAAGATCGTTTCCGATCCCGCGGAAGTCGAAGGAAAGGAAAAATCCGATCCCGCGAAAGATCCCTCACCGGATCCGGCCCCTTCTTTTCCGACAGTCGATCATTCTTTTGATTTTACCCAGTCCGGAAAGGACGGGAAAAAGGAACAAAATATCATTCCATCCTCGGTTCCGCAAGAGAAGAAGACAGATGATCCGATGGATCTGATTCCGAGTCCGGAGCCGCCAAAACCCGCGGCATCTTCCGTCGATACACTTCCGAATCTTCAATTTGATCCGATCGTTCCGGCGAACAGCGATTCGGAAAAGAAGGAACCTCCCGCGATCAAAGATCCTTTTGCGACTCTGATACCATCCTCGCCGAAAGCGGACGAACCGGCGATCTCGAACAGTGCGGTATCGGGCGGAGCGGCTCCCCTGCCGGCAACGCCTTTCCCGGTTCCGCAGAGAACGATCGAAAATGCGCAGATCCCGGATCCCGGTCCAATCGCATCGACTTCCGTTTCTGCTCCTGCTCCAGTTGCCGGCGCGATTCAAAACGGAAACAGCAGTGTGGTCGCCCAAACATCTTATCAGATTTTTCAGCAGATCCATGAAGAATTTCAGCGTCTGAACGATCAGGCGTCGAACGAATCGATCAAAGAGATCTTTATCAAGATGAACTCGTTCCTTCAGAATCAGGGAAAGCATCTTGCGGAGGCCGATTACCGCCGTCTTCTTGCTGATCTCGATAAGCTGGCATTTTGGGTCTTTTACGATCGTAATCGGCATATTCTTGAACCGGCCTATCTGGTGGGAGTCAATGAAAATCTCGCCGCGGTTGCACAAAAATACGGGATCACGCCTGAATTTCTTTGCGTTTTAAACGGATTGGGGATTCAAAGTACCGATCCGCTTCCGCCGGGCCTTCAGATGAAAGTCGTTCGAGGTCCGATCAGCGGTGAGATCTCGATGGGACAGAAAGAAATGACGTTGCTGTTCAACGGACAGTATGCGGGCCGATTCCGCTTGGGATACGCCTATCCCGCACGGGATCAGCGCGGAGTTTATACGATTTCCAGGAAGATCCCGAATCCCCTTTACCGCGGTCCATTGGAAAACGGACAGACCGGCGAAATTGCGGGCGGCGATGCGCAGAATCCGCTTGGTCCCTGCTGGATCGAATTGAATAACGGCCTCGGACTCCAGGGAACGAACCGGCCCGAGTATATCGGAACGGAATCGGCGCAGCTGGGCGGCCTGATCTTTTCGAACAAGGACATTACCCATCTGAACATCCTGCTTCCCGAAGGGGCTTCTCTTCGGATCCACGATTGATAAACTATGGACGAATCCCAATTCCAAAGAATTCGCATGATGCTGGGTGATTACGCAATGAATCGCCTTTATCGTTCCAAAGTTCTGATCGCGGGCCTTGGCGCTGTCGGCGGATATGCCGCGGAAATTCTGGCCCGATCCGGTGTCGGAGAATTTATCCTGATCGATTTCGATACCTTCAAACCAAGTAATATCAATCGGCAAATCCTTGCTCTCTGGAGTACAGTCGATCGTAAGAAAACGGAGGTTGCCCGGGAACGGATCCTTGCGATTAATCCCTCCGCGCAGGTTCAAACATTCGATCTTCTTCTGAATGAAGAGACGATTTATCCTCTTCTTTCCGGACAAAAGGCGGATCTTTTGATCGACGCAATTGATTCGCTGGGTCCGAAAACGGATCTTCTTCGATGTGCGGTGGATCTGAAAATTCCCCGTATTTCCAGTATGGGAGCGGCATTGCGGACGGATCCCGATCAGATCCGATTCGGAAAATTGACCGAGGTAACCCATTGTCCGCTTGCGGCGATGCTGAGAAAACGACTGCGCCGCAAAGGAACCTCGACCGACGAAATTCCCTGTGTTTATTCGACGGAAGAAGTTCGGAGCATTCTTCGGGATCCGGAGATCAAAAATAATCTTTCCGATTCCGGAAGCCGGATCCTTCCCCCGGACTGTTCTGATGAGGAGCCCCGATCGCATGGACGCAAACGATCGGTACTCGGAAGTCTTCCCGCATTAACCGGAATGTTCGGACTTCGAATCGCTCATGAAGCACTTCGTTTTCTTTCGGCGGAATAGTCTCCCGATAATCGATATATTCGATATATTTCCGGATGATTCATGGCAAAACAGATAATTTATGTAAAATTTATCGTCTTTCCTCTAAAGTATCCGCTATATTTCGATTGTAAAACCTGTTTATACAACAGAAATCGAATGAAATGAGGATTATCATGAAAAACGAAATCAATATGGATCTTTTAAACGATGTGAACTTCGATACCAGCATCGATTTTAAACCGGTTTCCCTGGAAGGGGAGACGGAAAAACTTTCGGAATCGTCTTTGCGATCGAAGCCGATTCAATCTTATAAAGCGCCGGATCCTGCCGCTTTTCGTCCGCTGGAAAAAAAGGAACCGGTCAAAATCGTGAACGAGGTTTCTTTACCATCTTTTTCCGCACCAAAAAAAGAGGAACTTTTTGAACGGGAGCCGAAGGTTCGCTGCAAGACCCGATCCGCGGGGGTCTCTTTCTTTAAAGGTCTCTTTATGATAGCGATGCTGATCGTCGGCGGATGGGCCGTCTTTGGAGTGAGCTTCGATTTAACGAAGAATTTCTGGGAAGGGGAACTCGGTCCGGAGATCGAATGCGTCAAGGTGCATTTTCAGTCGGTCCCTTCCTTTTTTCCCGTTTCTTCAAGCTCGGGGGCCTCTTTTTACGACAGTATGAGCATCAATACGACATTAAACGGATCGGTTCCGCAAAGCCGCTGATTATTCAAAGATCTGCTTGACAAGGGTATCGATACTTTCCTGAAGAGCGCGTTCTTCGGGGATCAAAGCGTCAATTTCCCGACAGGAGTGCATGATCGTCGTATGATTACGGCCGGAGAACCAGCTTCCGAGTTCCTGTAAAGTTGCTTTCGTATATTTTCGGGCAAGCCAAATGGCGACATTTCTTGCCCGAACCGCTGTTTTAAGCCGGCTTTTCCCTTTGATCTCCGGAATCCGGACCGCGTAAAATTGGGCAGTTGCCCGAACGATCTCTTCGATACTCTTCTCTTTTACCGGTGAATTCTGATCCAAAAATTCCCGCAGCGCCGCCATTGTGATCGGGCGATTGTTCCGGCAGTATTGGTGAAGAAATCGGGCAAACGACCCGCAGATCGGACCAACCGTCTTCGGAAAATAATCGAGCATACATTTGAGAACTTCCTCTGAGAGTTTACGTCCGGACAGTTCCGCGATCTTCAAAAGGATCAGGGATCGGGTCTCTTTCGAAGGCGGTGCGACGGGCACAAGAAATCCGCCGATCAGACGCGCCGCAAGCGAGGGGGAAAATTCCCGGATCTCTTCCGGGGACGCGGGAAGTGTAATGATCACTGGAATATGTCCCGATCGGGCCTGATCCAGAATCGCGAGAAATTCTTCCAGCGCGCTCGAATGTCCGGAAAGATCCTGGAGATCGTCGAAGACAAGGAGATCCTGTTTCTCGAACCGACCCGCAAATCCGGCTGTCCGTTCTTCCCGAACCGCCTGGGTAAATTCCCGAAAGAAATCGATTCCCCGCATAAAGATCCCCTGATACTTTGCCCGGATCTCCCCCAATCCAAAATGAATTCCGCGGGCAAGGGCCGTTTTTCCTGTTCCCGGCGGTCCGTAAAAGACCAGAGGCGACAGATCCGGGATTTCGCGATACGGAATCGACGGGGAAGAGGAAGAGCTTTGTCCGCTTTTGGGGGAAGGAATCCCTTCCAGAAACCAGTGAACCGCTGTTTCCGCGAGCCGGTTTTCCGGACCGGCAAGAAATCCGTCCGGAAGCGGCGGAATGGACATACTGCCGCCCCGCCGGATCAGATCCTCCATCGGACGTTCCGTCAACGGAAGCCAATGGAAATCACCCGGATCGATTTCTTTAGTTTCCTCGGGATTGAGGGGTTTTGATCTCATATTCAACATCGATGATATCGTCGTCTTCCTCACGGGATGAGGATGTTCGGTTTGCGGATGGATATTCGGGAAATTCGACCGTTCTTCCCCCGTAGTGATCGGAATAATCTCCCTGATCGTTCTCATCGTTCGGATCATCTTCGTTTTCAGAAGTCGAAAAGTTTTGCCGGAACCTTTCGGCCATTTGCTGATATTCGAATTCGTTGTAAACATAGTTGGAGCCGGGCATTTTCAAACAGAGCATCTTTTGAACGAACGAAAGACGGGTAGACAGGATCAAAAGATGCCGGACAAAGGGAATCAACAGCAGGATTCCGCCGACTTCCGAAACAAAGCCGGGAAAAATCAGCAGGAACAGTGCGCCCCATTTTAAAAACTGATCACAGAAAGCTTCATGTATCATGAATCCTTTTTGCGTCAACGCGGAAAAATTCGCGGGACGATTGAGCAAATGAAGTTTTAAAAGGGTCCATCCGATAAAACAAAAGATGAGGACCAGCGAGGCCGCGTTGAGCCATCCGATCGCATGTCCCACCTGAATGAATACGATGATTTCAAGAATCGGAAGAATAATAAGAGATAAAAGGATCATGGGAAACATCGCAGACCTTTCCGGTGAATGATGAATTTATAAAACAAAAAACAAACAGAAAATCCAAAACTGGAAAATCGGAAGACCGTTCCGACTTTTTTTGCGCTTCTGTTTTCATTTTTCGCTGGGGAATTTTTGGAGGAAGCCCCGGTCCAAAACCCCTTAAATATTATTATACATGATTCCTGAAAATCGTCAAAACGGTAAAAATGGAAATTTAACCTGAAAATTTCCCATATTTTAGCTGTTTTTAACAGAAAAAGAATTGACATGGGCTCTTTTTTAATCAAAATAACAGAGGAGGGATTTTACTTATCCGTTTTTATGATCCCTTCCGATCGAATGTAAAACGCGAAGGAATGATTTTTATGGCAAAAAGACTGAATTATCTGGGGATATTGAATCAGCAGGGACTTTTGAGCGCGAATCAGGTCCGGGAAGCACAAAGTTTGGCCGATCAAACCGGAATAAAACTTCAGGAAGCTCTGATCCGGCTTGAGTACGTTTCCGAAGAACAGATCGCCCAAGCGATCGCCCAGGAATACAATAAGCAGTATATCGACATGAAGGAGGTCGTGATCCGGCCGGCCGTTCTGGAGTTGATCTCCGAATCGGTTGCCCGTGAAAACTGCGTGATCCCCTACGAAGAAGAAGGCGATACCCTCATGGTCGTCGTCGCCGATCCCAATGATATCGAAGTCTTTGAAAAGCTCCGATTCATGCTTCAGCGTCCGATCGATTGCCTCGTTTCTGAAAAGTCCTCCATTATGGGCGCGATCAATCTTCATTATGGACAGAGTACGATCGAAAGTACCGACTCCATGATTAACGAGATGACCGATACCGCGATCAATTTCACCCAAATCGAAGACGGAGGCGATTCCGGGGCAACCGTTCAGATCGGAACGGCAACCGAAAGCGATGCTCCGATCGTCCGGCTCTGCGATCAGATCATTTCCGAAGCGGTTCAGCTTCGAACGAGTGATATTCATATTGAGCCATTTGAAGATCGGGTAAGGATCCGGTATCGCATCGACGGAAAACTGGTCGAACGGGAAGCGATTCCCACGCGATTCCAGGGGGCGCTCATGTCCCGTTTCAAAATTCTTGCCCGGCTCGATATTGCGGAACGCCGAAGAACTCAGGACGGTCGAATCAAATTGACCTTGGGCGATAAAGATCTCGACTTGCGGGTCTCCGTTATTCCGACCGCGCATGGACAATCGATCGTAATGCGTATTCTCGATAAAGACAATATCCGCGTCAGCCTGGTTCAGCTCGGATTCAGTGAGGTCGATTACAAACGATTTCGCAGTCTGATTACCCGTCCGAACGGCATTATTCTGGTAACCGGCCCGACCGGATCCGGAAAGACGACTTCCCTTTACGCGGCTTTGAACGAATTGAATACGCCGAACCGCAAGATCATTACCGCCGAGGACCCCGTCGAATACTATCTTCCAGGAGTCAATCAGGTTGAGATCAAACACTCGATCGGACTCGACTTCGCGGCGGTGATTCGATCCATGCTCCGGCAGGCGCCGAACGTGATCCTCGTGGGGGAAATGCGGGATCTGGAAACCGCTTCCATGGGAATTCAGGCCTCGTTGACCGGGCACCTTGTGTTCAGCACGCTTCACACGAACGACGCGCCGGGCGCGATCACGCGTCTGGTCGATATGGGAGTTCCTCCTTATCTGGTTACCAGCTCCGTGATCGGGATTATGGCGCAGCGGCTTGTTCGTATGGTCTGTCCGAAGTGCAAACGCCCTTATACTCCGACGCAGGCAGAGCTTGATGAAGCGCATATTACAAAAGAAGAGGCCGCCAAAGGAACTTTTTACAAAGGAAAAGGATGTATAAACTGCAATAAATCGGGTTATCGGGGACGCCGCGCGATCTTTGAACTGATGATGATGACTAACAAGATCCGCGAACTCGCCTTCAAGGGGGAATCGACTCCCGTGATTCGAAAAGCGGCTCAATCCGAAGGGATGAAAGTTCTTTTCGAAGACGGAATTCGAAAAGTCCTTCAGGGGGTTACCACGATCGAAGAGGTCCTTCGCGTTGCCCGACTCGAAGAGTAATCTGCTCCCGAAGATCTTGTATTTTCATTTTTGTTTATGCGATCACTTTTTCCGCACATATTTACATAAGGAGTTTGAAACATGGGAACTGTCTTAATCGACAAATTACTGGAAACTGTCGTTGTTCGCGGCGCCAGCGACTTGCATATCGCTGTTGGACAACCTCCTGTCCTTCGTTTGCACGGCCGTATGGTCAAGCTCGAAACCAAGGTACTGGAGCCTGCCGACACTGTTTCCCTCATGAAAAGTATTACGCCGGGCCGCTGCCAGCAGCAGCTTCAGGAAACAGGAGGAACCGACTTCGGATTCGCGTTCGGCGACAAGGCCCGTTTTCGTGTTTCCGTCTTTAAACAAAAAGGCTGCACCGGAATGGTACTTCGGCAAATTCCGAACAAACTGCTCTCCATGCAGGATCTCAAGACCCCTCCGGTAATGGAGGAACTGATTCAGCGTCCTCGTGGAATGATCCTGGTAACCGGACCAACCGGATCCGGGAAATCAACGACCCTTGCCGCCTGCATCGACTGGCTCAATACCAATGTCGACCATCATATCATCACGATCGAAGACCCGATCGAATTTTATCATTACCATAAAAAGTCGACGGTCAATCAGCGCGAAGTCGGCGTCGACGTAATGTCTTTTGCCGACGCGATCCGCGGCGCTCTCCGACAGGACCCCGATGTAATCCTCGTCGGTGAAATGCGAGACCTCGAAACAATCGAAGCGGCCATTACCGCGGCGGAAACCGGGCACGTTGTTTTCGGGACCCTTCACACCACCGGGGCGCAGGGAACGGTCAACCGTATTATTGACGTTTTCCCGACAAACCAGCAGGATCAGATCCGAACGCAGCTCTCCACCTCCATTCTCGGAATCCTTTCGCAGCAGCTCCTTCCCCGTATTCAGGGAGGCCGAGTCGCCGCTTACGAAATGCTCGTGGTAACCCCCGCGATCGCGAACCTGATCCGTGAAAATAAAACGTTCCGAATCAACTCCTCCATGCAGACAGGACATAAACTCGGAATGCAGCTCCTGGACGACCACATCTTTAAACTCTGGAAAGATCGAATGGTTACCCGGGAAGATGCCCTGGTCAAAGCGAATATGCCCGATGTCCTCGATGAAAAAATGCGCCGCTGGGAAGCCGGAATCACACCCGACAACCTCGATGAAGACGCAGGCTGATCCCTTTCCGATCCTTCCGGGACTATCCGATAATTCCGGAAGGTCAATGATCAAAAAAAAAAGAAAACGAACGCACCTTTTACCCACGCGATGGATCAACAGAAAGAATCATAAATTATGGCAACCAGAAAAATAGGCCAGGTCTTTATAGATCTGGGATATATCGACGAAGAACAGCTGGAGCTCCTTCTCGAAGAACAGCAGCAGCGCCATCGGGAACTTCTCGGACAGGTCGCGATCAGCTTGGGAATGCTCACCGAAGATCAGGTAACCCAGGCGATTGCCGAACAGCTCGGAATGCAGGTCGTCGCAATTTCCGATTTGACGATCCCGCCGGAAGTCCTGGGACACTTGACCGCGCCGATGGCCCAGCTCTACAAAGTGATTCCGCTGAGCTTCAGAAATGATGTCTTGACCATCGCGATGTGCGAACCGCAGAATCTTTCCGTTACCGATGAATTGAGAAACTTTCTCGGATATCAGATCCGATCGGTTGTCTCTTCCCGAAAGGAGATCGAAACCGCTCTTGAACGCTATTACGCGACCGAACACGGCGAAAGCGTGGAATCGATTATCTCCACCATGCAGGACGATAAAGATCTCATGGACGCCGCAATGGCCGCCGAGATGGGAGAACTCGACCTCGCAAGCGCCGAAGCTCTCAGTGAAAGCGCACCGGTCCGAAAACTCCTCAATATGGTCTTTCTCCTCGGGATCAAAGATCACGCAAGCGATATCCATTTCGAACCGTTCGAAGATGAGTTCAAGATCCGGATCAAGGCGGATGGAACTCTTTATGAAATGGTTCCCCCTCCCCGGCACCTCGCAACCGCGATCACGACCCGTATCAAGGTGCTCGCAAACCTCGATATCGCCGAAAAACGGCTCCCGCAGGACGGTCGTATTCGACTCATGGTCGCCGGACATCCGGTCGACTTCCGCGTCAGTGTCCTTCCGACCATGTTCGGGGAAAGCGTCGTTTGCCGAATTTTGGATAAGTCGGTGATCTCCCTCGATCTGAATAATGTCGGAATGAATGAAAGTCTTCTCGGACAATTCCGAAAAATTATTGAAAAACCGAATGGAATTGTTCTGGTAACCGGACCGACAGGGTCGGGTAAAACGACGACCCTGTACGCCGCCCTTTCCGAACTGAACGTGATCACCGAAAAGCTGATGACCACGGAAGACCCGGTCGAATACGAGATCGACGGAATCGTTCAGATGCCGATCGACGCGGAAATCGGGAATACTTTCGCCCAATGTCTTCGGTCCATTTTGCGGCAGGACCCCGATAAAATCCTCGTCGGAGAGATCCGGGACCGGGAAACTGCGGAAATTGCTGTTCAGGCCTCCTTGACCGGACACCTTGTTTTCAGTACACTTCACACTAATGATGCTCCGAGTACGATTACCCGTTTGAGGGATATGGGAATTCCCGAATTCCTCATTACGGCGACTTTGCAGGCGATTCTTGCCCAGCGGCTTGTTCGCAAGATCTGTCCCGACTGTCGGGTCCCTTACCGTCCGACCGAGGAACAGCTCGCCGAACTTGATCTTACTCCAAAAGACATCGAAGGAAAAAGTTTTTATCAGGGCGCCGGCTGCGGAACCTGTAATAATACAGGATACAAGGGCCGAACGGCGATCCATGAATTTTTAACCGTAAACGAAGAGCTCCGGGAACTGATCGTTCACAACGCGTCGGTCTCCCAGATTCGGGATGCGGCTCAGCGAAACGGAATGGTTTCCCTTCGCGAAGCCGGACTGATTAAAGCCTACAACGGGGTTACTACGATCGATGAAGTGGTTCGGGAAACCGTTCTCGACTCCTGATCCGCAGAATCGCGTGATCTTCTTCCTTATCACGGCCGATCCGGTTCGCCGGATCTCCCCTGAAGAAGATCGCAAATCCGATCGAAATGCCCTGAAACGCGGACGCTTGACGTCCCAATGTTCGGAAAAACGCTCTTGAAGAAGGGCAATTGACTGAAAATGAATTTTAGACAGACGATTTCTATCACGAAGGGGATTGATCCATGCCAAAATATAAAATTGAGGCTGTTGACGCAACAGGTAATGGTTTTACCGATGTCGTAGACGCGGAGAACGAAGAAGAAGTGAACGCGACTCTCCGGTCGCAGGGATATATGGTTACCAAGATCTCCCTGCATAAGGAACGAAAAGCCGCGCAATCAAAAAAGAAGAAAGACGGTAAGTCGTTCGCCTTCGGAAAGGTCAAATCGAAGATCTTGACCGAGTTTACGAGAAACCTCTCCATTCTTCAGGACGCAGGTCTTCCGATCTTGCGCAGCTTGAATATTCTCATGTCGCAGGCCCCTCCGGGCGCGCTGAAAAACAGCCTGATCGATGTCTGCGCCGAGATCGAAAGCGGATCGAGCCTCTCGGAAGCAATGGCGAAATGCCCGAAATGCTTTAATCGACTCTACGTCAATATGATCAAGGCCGGCGAGGCAGGCGGTGCGCTGGAAACCATTCTTCAGCGTCTTTCCGAATTCCTCGAACGATCCGAACAGTTGAAGGCGAAGATCAAGTCCGCAATGACCTACCCGATCGCCGTCGTCTTCTTCGCTCTCGGTATTTTGGCCTTTATTATGGTCGCGATCGTTCCGAAGTTCGAGGAAATTTTCGCCGACTTCGATACCGAGCTCCCCGCGATGACCCAGGCCCTGATGACCGTTTCCAATATGGTCGTCGAATACTGGTATCTGATCCCCGTCTTCCCCTTCTCGGTTTGGCTCTTTATCAAAACGACAACGAGCTTTGAATATATGAGGTTCGGATGGCACCTGTTCCTGCTTCGTGTTCCGATCTTTGGCCCTTTGTTCGAAAAAACGGTTGTTGCCCGAACAACGCGAACATTGGGAACTCTGGTCCAGAGCGGTGTTCCAATTCTGGAAGCGATTCATATTACAAAGGAAACGTCGAACAACGGAGTCTTCGAAAAGATGTATTCCCAGATCCTCGAAGCAATTCGGGACGGGGATACCATTGCCAATCCAATGAAGAATTTCTCCAAGCCGTCGTTCCATCCCGCTTGTCTCTTCTACTTCTTTTTCTTCTTTTTCGGGCCGATCGGATGTTTGATGTATATGATGAAGCTCAATCAAAAGATCATGAGCGACATCGTTATCAACATGGTCGACGTCGGTGAAGAGACGGGTGAACTCGATAAAATGCTCTATAAAGTCGCCGACGTATTCGATGAGGAAGTCGAAGTTTATACCGACCAGTTGATGAGTATGATCGAACCTCTTTTGATTATTTTCCTCGGCGTAATGGTCGGTGGTATAGTTATTGCGTTATTCCTTCCTATGATTAAGCTCATCGAGAGCTTGAGTAAGTAAAGTATTAAAAAGGAGGGGACCAAAAAAAGAACTGTATCATTTTGATACAGTTCTCCCTTTTTCGACGGCTTCGACAAAAATCAAGACAAAAAAGAACCTTGCGCCTATAATATATAGCAGAGAGGGAAAAGCGATAAAATGAAAAACCGAACTGATTTCAAAACCGGATTTACCTTGATCGAGCTGATAACGGTCATTCTGATTATCGGGCTCTTGTCCGTATTGTCGGTAGGGGCTTATATCGGCGCGAAAAGAATGTTCGCCGGTCTTACGGTCAAACAGGAACTCGACAATATCGCCCGGGCCCTTGAACAGTATAAAACAACTTACGGGGAATATCCGCCCGACGCTTGGGCAAGCGATCAGGAAGTTCAGAGGCATATTCTTCGCCGTTGGCCCGATGTTTTAAAGTCGGGAGCGGTTCCTGCCTATTTGACTTATTATACCGCGAATATCGCTTCCAAGCCGGAAAGTGTTCTTCTTTTCTGGCTCTGCGGTCCTTATCGGCCGTCGGAAGACGCGCGAAACGGTTTTTCCCTTAATAAATCGGATCCTTTTGATCTTGCAGCGGCAAATAACGCGAGCGGAAATTATGAACCGCCGATGCTTCCGTTGACATACGATCTCAAAGCGGATGAGCGCCATCACGGGAACTGCAATCAGGAGGCGTTGATCTACAAAGATGTTCCGATCGTTTATTTTAAAGCGACGGCGAACAAGCTCGGGCTTGGCGCTTATGCGGATCTCAAAGCCGACGCGGCAGGAGTGAAGATCAAGAGTCGGAACGCCGGTACGTATGGAATTGCTGTTCCGTACGCGATGTACAAAAACGGAACCGTTTTTTCCTGGTATAATACGGACGGTTATCAGCTGATCACAGCCGGCGAGGACAATAATTTCGGAAAGACGGATCTGCCGAGGAATCTTTCGGATCCTTCGACGTATTCTCTTGAAGACAGCGACAACGTTACCAATTTCTGTGAAGGAACAACCCTCCAGACGGAATATTCGAAATATGAAAGCAAGAATAAATAAAACGCTCAAGCGATCGGGGTTTACCCTGGTGGAACTCCTTATGGTGATCGTCATTATCGCAATGCTCGGAACGATGTCGATTACGGTTTCCCGTATGGCCGTCGAATCCGCGAAACGATCGCGAACCGAAGTTACCATCGCTAAACTCGACAGTATCATTACCTCCATGTACGAAAAATATCAGTACAGAAAGGTCGATGTCAGCGGATATTTGAACCCTGATGCAAATCCTTGGAATTATCCCATTAAAGAAGTCAATAAAATTCGAGGACGATGGCGCATTCATCTCCTTCGCGATATTATTCGAATGGATATGCCTTGCTGCTTGGCTGAAGTGTCCGATCCTGTTCGTCCAAAATATGATGATGTCAATGTTTTGCAACGCGATACGGCCCGTGCGACCACTCCCCTTTGCCTGCTTTATAAACGGGCAATGGTGCTGGGCGGATACCTTAATGCCGATTTTACAATTCGGACGAATGGAACGCCCCGAAATGATATTTTAAACGCGGAACTTCTTTATCTGATCGTCAGCAACGGCGATCCGAACGCACGATCCATGTTCTCCGATCGGGAAATCGGCGATACCAACGGAAACGGACTCTTCGAATTCCTCGACGGTTGGGGAACTCCGATCCATTGGGCCCGTTGGGCACCGAAGTTCGGAGTGCGTGAAAACGAATTCGTGTTTGGAGCAACCGATCGGCAGGGTGTCGGTGCGGATCCCCTGGATCCTTTGTCCTTGGAAAATGGAATCATGCTCGTTCCCGTGATCTACTCCTATGGTCCGGATCGGGAATCGGGATACAACCTCGGAATTTACGATGAAGGAAACCTCGCGTCCGCTTCCAATTATTTGCCCATTTTACAGCGAACACTTCATCCCTTTGATCCGGGCGTCGATCTGTCGAATCCGGGAAACAACACCTGCGCGAACCTGGTGCCTGATGCAGCGAACCCAACTGTCATCTCTCCCCTTTCGCTGGATAATATCCACAATCAATCGGTCGTGAAGTAGTGCGGTTCCGTAAAGAGATTCAAATTAAAAACTTAAAAAGATAAAAAGGCAATTCGATGAAAACGAAAAAAACAATAAAGAAGACGGAACTTGCGAAACAGGGCTTTACCTTGGTTGAACTGCTGGTGGTGATCATGATCATCGCGGTCCTTTCCGGGATTACGGTAACCGTGTTTCGACAGGCAAAGGAGACGGTCAAATCTTCGTTGGTTGCCGCGGATCTTACCCAGATCTCAATCGCATTGGATCAGTACAAGGCCCGATACGGCGAATATCCGCCCGACTTCAGCGATGAGCAAGCCGTGATGAGGCACGTTCGAAAACGATGGCCCCGATACGGCGTTACCAATGCAACGGAATTTAAAAATCACATCGCGTGGGGATCCGCGCTCTCCTCAAAGGATCCTGCAGGAAATTCACAATGCATTTGGGACATTACCGGCGGAGTTTTTGTCAGTCCGCTCGTTTTCTGGCTCGGCGGTCTTCCTGATGCAAACGGAATTCCGCGGGGATTTTATTTGAGTCCAACCGCGCCGCTCGGGTACAAAGTCGGCGCGGCGGATGCGACGAAATCCACTTTACCCGCCAATAATCAACGGGAAGAACCGCTTTACACCTTTGATGAAAAGAACTGCGTGAATATCGCCAACAGCGCGAATACGGCTGCTATTCCGTTCCTTATTTCCGGGAAATTGCCGATCGTTTATTTTAAAGCGACTTCCAATACACTTGAAAAAGGAGCTTACGCGAATATTGCGGGCGATATCACGGGCAAGACTCTTAAGTTTTATGATTTCACCACCGCCCTTCCCTTATGGACGGGAAACAACGAACTTTACCAATCCTTTGGCATTGCGGTTCCTTACGGAAAAAAAGAAGCAAACGGAACCATTCCGATGGTCTGGTATGAAGAAGACCGTTTCCAGCTTGTTCATCCCGGTGAAGATGGCAGTTTTGGCATGCCTATTGGAACTCCGGCGGAACAGACAACGAAATATGCAACTTGGGCGGGTACCAGAAAGGTCAATGTCGCTTTCCCGACAACGGTTTTGAACTTTACGAAAGAAGACGCGGACAACATTACTAACTTCCTTTCTTCCGGAACGACCCTTGCGGGAGAACAGCAATAATTCGGAATCAGTCCGGGACAGCGGACATCCTGTCCGCTCAATCCGGCTAACTTCCGATAAACCGATCCGATTATTTCATTTTGAACGATAAACGGAAGAACAATGAAACGAACAACAAAACAATCAGGCGTTACCTTGATCGAGCTTCTCATTGTTGCGACGCTCACCCTGATGCTTATGGCGATCAGCGTTCCAACGATCAAGCCGATGCTGCAATCGCAGGCGACTTCAAACGCCGCGCAAACGGTCAGTACGTATCTGAACCGCGCAAGGACAAGGGCAATGACCACCGGTCGTCCCTGCGGTGTTCAGTTCCAGATCTGGCCCGGAACGGAAACGCAGCCCGCTTCACTCGTATTGCGGCAGGTCGAGGTTCCTCCATTGTTCTCCGGATATACGGAAGATGCAACCGCGACGGTTGCATTGGGGGTTAATACGGCAACTGTAAGTTTCTCGGAAAATTTGCCCTTTGCCGCAACCGTTCAGAATCCAACAAAAATCCGTTTTGATCATATGGGGCCTTTTTATAAATACGACGGAACAAACTTGATCGCTCCGGCGGGAACGCTTCTTCCGGATAAAACGAATGTTGCTTTTGAGCTCCAGCTTCCCGCGAAACCCACGATGACCGCGCCAGTCGGACTGCCGCAGGGAACAATCGTCGATCTCTTTTATTCCGGAACAGATGACGACTATTTTCGCGGCAATGATATCACGATCATGTTTTCTCCGGCGGGAGAAGTTGATTACGTAAAAGGATTGACGAAAAATCCCGCGACCCCGATCTATCTCCTGATTGGACGATGGGAAAAAATGGATATGCTGAAATTGCCGGAAGAAGTTTCCAACTACGCGGACGGCAACAACTTTTGGGTTACCATCCATCCGATGACCGGCGTGATCTCAACCACGGAAATCAATCCGGTCGTAGAGGCGGCCCCAAGCGGATATACCGGTGATACCGTTATGTATGAACTGAATCAGGCACGCGAATTTGCGCGGCAATCAAAACGGAATTTGGGAGGACACTGATCATGAACGGCAATGTAAAATTTCAGGCCCGCAGCGGTCTGTCGCTCATCGAGATCATGATGTCGGTCCTCGTTATGTCGATCGGCCTGATCGGTATTCTGGCCGCGATCCCGTTCGGCGCGTTCCGTTTGAACCAGATGCGCGATGCCGACTACTCCGTCACCGTTGCGAAAAACGCCTTCGCGATTATCGAAGCAAACCAATGGCAGGTTCCCTCCCGCAGAACCTGGTATTCCAGCGGAAGTACCGATTTCGATACTTACAACAACGCAACCGGAACATCCGTTGCCGATTTTACAAAGCCATTTCTGATGGACCCGATCGGACTTGTACTGGATGGAACAGTTACCGAGGCATCCGCTTCTCCAACAGCTGTGAACGATTACATCCGGATCACCCCGACTTTCACAAAGTTTGACGGGCCGATTCTGAAATACTATTTTGCGAGTGTCCCTGCCGAGATTCGTGCTCCTTTCTTTAAAGCAGACGGCAGTATCAACACGGTGATCAGTATGGCCAAGCTCGATTATTATTTCCGAACTTCCGACGATATCCTTTTCGGAATCCCGGACAAGACGGATGAGGCGGGAATCCGCCCGAAAAATCAGACGGAAGATATTACGTGGCACAACAGCAAGGATCTCAGTGCTGTCTCCTACACGAATCTTCCCGCTTTTACCGGGGAGTATTCTTGGATGGCGATGATGCAGCCGCGAACGAAAATGAATGAAAACTTTCGGGCCTGTCCGATCTTTCCGGAAAGCGCCGTATGCGAAACGGATGTGGATGTCGTCGTCTTCAAAGGACGAACAGACGGAAGTCCCTATGTTTTCGAAGCAATTCAGGAAGGTGCCGGCAAGGCGGGCGGCTTCTTCAGACTCGAACAACTTCCCGCCCCGGGCAATTCCACAATCGACAACCTTTCCGAACATTTGAAGAATACGGCCTGTATTCTTCTCGTCGGTGCAAATCCGACCGAAGTCAGTTCCGACAATCCCGGCGTTCTGAGAAAGTTCGCAAAATGGTATAAGGTCGCAAATTTCATTCATTCCAATGGAGAGATTCATGTTACCTTGACCGGGTCCGATTGTCCGGAAGAAAACGGATGGGCAGGCGGATCAGCGAGCGCATATTCCGTCAAGGCCTATGTTTTTCCCAATGTTGTCGGGGTTTATTCCAGAACGATCAGCAGCACTTCAAACGAATGATCCTTTTTCATTTAAAAATATATAAATAGACAGGGAGACTGAAAATGAAACGTCAAACAACAATGCAAAAAGAACGGGGAGTCGCGCTCCTTTTGATCTTGGGCCTTATGGCTATGTTCGCCATGATGGTTTTGGCGTTCATGATCATTACATCAAATATGGCGGAAACGGCCCGTCTGAACGCCGAAGCCGAACAAACGGCTCTCTCCAATCCGAAAAGCGATCTCGATCACGCCCTTCGAACCTTGATGATCGGAACAAATAACCGGCAATGCCCGATCGGTCCGTTCAGCATCCTTGAAAACCTTTACGGTGATTACCGCGATCCCGGCAATCGAAATGAAACCTATACCTATTGGGCAGCGATCGTCGGAAGCAACGGACTAGCAGATTTCGCCCTTAATCCCGATAATCCTCCCAATGCCGACGAAGAAAAATACATCCTTGTCTATCCCTGTTTTGCCGATATGACCGAAGCTTGGCAGCGGTATCAGGAAGCGGGATCCGTCTTGACTTTTGGAGAAACCGGTACGCCCGACGCGTCGGAATACAACACCGCCTATTTCGGACGGGTCTTTGGATCTTCTTCAACAAATGCGCTTGATCCCGTTCAATGGAATAAAATTGTCAGCGGAACTTCCGTTCCTGTTCTTTCCAAAGAATTTATCAGCCATGATGATTCCGTTCCCGCAACCGGCAAGCCTGTTGAAAATGGAATTTGGGGATTCAAGGTTTCCGTTCCCGAATCAGTCATCCGCTATATTTATAACGTTAAAAATTTCAGCGGTCCTTATCTGGTCAAGATCCGGTTCAATCTTCCGCAATACTCGGGAACCGGAGCAGGCTACTTTAAACCGAACGATTCCTTTTACGGAACAGATAATCAGTTGTATCAGGGCGATACCGATGCCCTCGGGACCCAAAAGCATTATCTTTTCCATCTTTATGATTGGGCGAACGCGTCCGCGCCGGATCCAAAAACCGATACCATTCCGGTAACCGGAGAAACAACGGCGCAAACCTTCTGGTGCCATCTGTATAATCCAGTGTTCAAAAACCCGGGAAATCCGGAACTGCTCCGAATGAATCCCTCCTATACGGCCCCGGACAATCGAAGTCTGTTTTTGGCCTGGTATCCCACCGGGATCGGATCGAAGACGGGCACGAACGATATGACCCCGTCGTTCCATCGCATGTATAAATTCCTCAACGCAGGCACCCTGGCGGATGCGTATCAGACACTGACCTGGCAGGAGACGCCGGGAGATGCCGCAACCAGCAAGCTGATCTTCAACATTACCAGCCTCAATCAACTGAATACTCTTGATACCGTTCGGAAGATGACCCCGCGGCCGCTTCCTTTAGACCATTGGAATTTTTCAGGAGGAAATGAAAATCTGAAACTGACCGCGATCGATCCCGACGCGAACAAAGTATCTTTATTTGCCGGAACCTTTAATTCAAAACTCAATAATTATACGAAAATTCTTTGTCAAAATCTCGCCTGGGACTATGTCGATAATTTGGATGTCGATAACGATAACGACGGACTCAAGGAAGGGGTCTGGATCCCCTCCGGTCTTCCGGTCCGAACAGCCGCCGACGGAACGCCTTATTTTACCATGTATTCCTATA
Source organism: Planctomycetia bacterium (assembly GCA_030539035.1). Classification (GTDB taxonomy): domain Bacteria; phylum Planctomycetota; class Planctomycetia; order Pirellulales; family Thermoguttaceae; genus JAUNBG01. The sequence goes on along the minus strand of JAUNSU010000039.1, from coordinate 5,575 downwards.
CCGTGGTCGATATGGATGGAAAGGTCAATGTCAATACAGCCGGCAACTGGGATCAGCTCCCAGCGCGCGGAACAGGCGGGATTACCGAACCGTATCACAGTCTGAATGATCTGATCAGCAGCTGGACCAGTCCGCAAAGCGCGGATGCGTCCGACGATCTGATTTATTATTCCGAAAAAATTTCTGATAAAATCGGCTGGAAGAGCGATATGAATGCTGATATTTCTTCCTCTTCCTCTGAACCGATTATTCGGGGCGCAGGACATGGGACATCCGGTGTTCTGCTCGATTATGCTTTGAAATCGATGTTGACTAATTCCGGACTCTCCAAGTTCGGCTATTTGAACTCTTCTTCCAATGCCAATCAGCTGGATTGCGCTTCCATAATCGCGACGAATCTTGTTTGGCGCCGATACGATCTCTATGAAAACAGGGAAAAACCGAACCCCTCCAATGAACTGGTCTGGTCGAAGACAACGGAGTTTGCGCTGCCGGGCAATGATGCGAGTGAAGATCCCTCCTTAAAAGATCATCGGTTCCATATGCTGACGAATCATGTTAAGTTGGGAACGGTTGTCGATCAGAGTTCTTATATTTTCCCCTGGCGCGGAAAAATGCGTATCCCTTACGGACAGGACAACCGTATTCCGCTGTTTAATTTTACGGACAGCGCGCTGACAACATACGATCCGCTGGGACATTCCGTCTTCACGTATTCGCCCATGTTTTCCATAAACCCCTATTTTTTCTCTCCTTTGGATCATTCCGTGTACGATTCTCCTTATTCGAGTGCGGCGCTGGAAACAATTCTCCGATCTCGGGACGCCGATTTCGGTTCGCTCCCGAAGCACTTGCTGTATGATCTCTTCGATATGGATCATTACGCGAAATCGCATACGCCCAAAGAAGTCGAAGATCTGCTGAATACAAAAGAAGCTAAAACGGCTATTCAAAAATTGGCGGATACCATCACAACCGACAGTGTCGATATTCCGGTCGCGTCAATATTATTTGCCGACAAGATCAATGATGGAAATGAATTTAACGGATATGGTGCCTATGGAATTACCGCACTGATCAAAAAATGCGTCGGAACCGAATTCAAAAAATGCGGAGCGGCAACCGGAACCAAAGCGGATGAGGTAACGCGTTATCTCGTCTCCCTTCTCCCGGAAGAGATCCTCGCCGGACATAAACTGAATCTGAATCGGCTCGCGGATAAATCGTACTGGCTTGATCTGGTCAATGACGGAGCGGATAATTACAGCATCGATCGTAATAGTACGCATAATTACGGTCTTGCAAAGAAGATGGAGTTTGCCCGCGGACTTTATATTCTGATCATGGCGTTGACCTATCAGGATCGGAACGCCGATCTGGATACCGCGCAAGCGGCCAAAACGCCCCCGGAAACGCCTTTCGAAAAGTATTTCGAAAAAGGATTCAATGAAAAAATCGACAGTCTGCTCGAAGGAATCGGAAAATCCGTCAACGATGATAATCGATCCCTTTTGAATCAGGAACTGATCGCGAACCGAATCGCGCAATGGTGTGTCAATCTGGTTGACTTCTCGGATCAGGACGCGACGATGACCCCCTTCTTCTATGATCCGAATCCCTTCGACGGATGGTGGATCACCGATACGTCCCTTGCCGGATGCGGCGCCGCCGGAACCGCTCCAACCCTTACCCCTCTTTTCAATGGATACACAGACACAACAAACAAAGTATATGTTAATCCAAAAGAACAGATGGCTGAATTTTTCAAGAATCTTCTGGATACTCCGGATGCGGCCCGAACCGGCAATCTGCTTCAGCCCGGAATTCCCGGCGATGTCAATAAACAGATGACCTTCGCAACGGCAACGGCCTGGTGGATGCAATCGAAAACTTCGGAAACAAAAGACGCGAATTCCAAAGATCTCGGATTCCGTATGATCTGGGGAATGGAACGGCCTGATCTTCTCCTTACAGAAACTCTGAACTGGCATGATCTCGGCGTTGCAAATACCCAATTCTCTACTGGGGATAAGGCGCGAAGAGGAAGCTCCGGGGGAGAATGGTGGAACCCGTCTTATGCGGCGGGGAAAACCGAAGTTGCCGACAGCAAGGAAAAGTACGATGAATACTACAATACTGAGCCAAAAGTAAAATATGATCCGCATTTCGATCAGGTCAAACGTCCGCGCGGTGTCAGTTTTCTGGAACTGTACTGCACGGCGAATCCGAATATTCCGCAATCAACGGAACTGTATGATTACAATTATATTCAGGATTTGGGATCTCATGAGAGGACCGATCTGCCCAAGCAATGGCAGCTCAATCTCGCGAAAACGACCCCGGGTGTCAATGTCCAACCCAGCGGCGGAGGTGGTACGAGAAGTATCGAATTTCCGGTCTGGCGTATTACCGTTACCGATTCCGCGGTTTGGGGAGATGGTGTCAATTATTCTGCCGCCGAGAAAAAATATAAAAAACCATGGAACAGTATTTTGTATCATCTTGCCGCGGAGATTCAGGCTTCGGAGAAAACCGATTATCAGACATTTTCCTTCCAGACAAAGCAATTCCGGGACTTCCCCGCGAACTGGAGTGATTTCGCCGATATCCCTGTTTCCAGTATTTTGGGACCGACTTATGTTAAACAGCCCGATGCCGATGGGGTTACCATGGATATGATTCCGGAACGGCATATCTGGTTTGGCGCCGGGTTCAAAGGGACCGAAAACACTCGTGCCAATCGTGCCAGCTATTATCCCGATGCAAAAAGAACTTTCGCGCCGTTAAATGAAACATGGAGTACCTTTACCGGCGATTATTCCTCTCAGCTTCTTCTTTCTCCGAATCAGTATTTGATCGTCGGTCCCGCCAAAGAGGAGGCAATCGGATCACTTACCCAGGCTTCCGGAACAGTTTCCGGAGTGGGAGGATGGTTCGGAGTACGTAATTACTGTCAGCCTTCGACCAATACAATCAGTATTCGAAATTACGAATATAATTCCACTAATATATTGGTAACAAATATAGAAACGGTCAAAATGGACGGAACGAATCCGAAAATCGCCATGAATTCCAAATACGTCCTGGCTGGCTCGGTGGTGAACAATACCCCCACGGTTTCTGGTGTAAAAGATAATAATAGTTATTTTAATATTTCGGAACCTCTTTGGCAGGATACCACAGATCCTTACGGCAGTACCGATTTTACATCCACCAGATTTTATTCGTATAATGAATCCAGCAATTATCCTTATCCAGATGTTCCCTATGATCTTCCGGAGGGAACCGATTGGGGAGATCATGCACCGGCATCCGCGCCTGCGGTAGAACGCCCGATCGCGAAAGATTGTCTGTTCGGACTTGGAACGGTGCCCGGCTATAAATCCGCCTGTCTCCAAAGGGTCGCCGATCCGAATCGCGGTTATCATCCGATTATGAATCCTTATATCACAGTCGACTGGAACATGATGGATCTTACCGTATTCAACGGCGCTGCCAAAAATGACGGAAACTTTACGCGAAAGGATCAATATCGGCTCCAGACCTATCAAAGTACGGAAAATCGACTTCCGTTGTGCTATAAGTATATTGATGAATCGTTGACGGTCAAAAGCGGTTTAAAACTGGCCGGAAAAGGTGCCGCGCTGTTCGATGCAACCAGTAAACAGAATGCGGAGACTCCGATCTTCTCGTCCCGTCAATGGGGAAGGAAATCGCAGAAAGGATTCTGTCCCGACAATTTCTCTCCGCGAAATAATCCGCTCAGTCGGGCCTTCTCTTTCACGAACATGAAAGGAACGGCAAATTTCTTCGGACTGGATAATATTAAAACGGCCAAAAAAGACAACGATGAAGATTACGATCTTTCCAATAACAGCCAAATGTCGACTCTTGGAGAACAGGCATTTCCTGCCCGTCCATGGAATACCCTTGGCGCCTTTAATAATCTGAAAAAGGCTGCGAATCCTCCTGTCGATCGGGAGAACGAAAATATGTCCGGAACATCTCAAATTGACAATTCCACTTATTCGTTTGGCGATGTCTACTGGCGCGGTCCTGCCGAACCGGTGGAACATTTGATCTGGAATGATGCGCCGTTCAGTAATCCGGCGGAGATCGCGCTGGTTCCCGCCTCCGCGCCCGGCCGATTCGGACTGGAATTCGTTCATAGAATCCCGACATTAACCTCTTCAGACATCAAGGAGTATAATCTTGGCTTTATGTTCCATCAGCCGTCGAACGGAGGATCGCTTGGGTCCGCAGTGATTCGAGACGGTCTTTTCGGAGCGGATCCGACCGGAGGAAAAACAGATGGAACCGCGCAGGATGAATTGCGAATCGGACCTTATTTCAACTTCTTCCACAGCGCGCAAACGCCGGGCCAGTCGTTGAATCTGGGACAACTGCTCGACTTCGTTCAGGTTCCCTCCAATTATGCAGGTTCCTGGGATTATGCCGGAAAGGATACTTACGGATATATATTCCATACAAAATTAAGGGATCCCGGAAAGATCAATATCAATACGGCAACTCAAAGTGCCTGGTCTGCTCTGGTCGGCGATGCAAATTCCGTTTACAAAACGGCGACGGCTCCGGATATCTCCCTTTATTCGAGTCGGGACTGGTTCAGCAGTACACGATGGATTCAGAATCGGACCCCGTTCCAACCTGTCAATACGGGAATGCTGAATACATTCCACAATGAAATTTTGGATCCTGCGGACAACACCAAGGCGGCGATTCTCCCGGGCGACTTCTCGCTTTTGCGTCGTTGGACAAGCATGGCGAATGATTCGACTGGAACGGCTTCCACGGATCCGGCGAATCCAGATCTTATTCCTTTATTTGCACGGGATCGGGAAGGGAATCTGCGCAAGGCAACGGAAACGATTCAGCGTCTTTCCGGATTGACAACGAATCGATCGAATGTCTTTGCGGTTTGGATCACGGTCGGATATTTCGAAGCGGAGCGGTGCAAGCCGGGAACCAATATGCCGGCGAAAGACTTTGCCGGTACCGATCTTGCCGATGGAAACGGAATGCCGAAATTTATAACGGATCCGAATAATTACGCGAACACGCAATACTATCGTGCGATCTATCCTGATGGATATACATACGGGAAAGAGCTCGGTCTGGAGACCGGTGAAGTCAAGCGCCATCGCGGTTTCTATATCATCGACCGATCCATTCCGGTCGACTTCCGTCGAGGCCAGTCTTGGAACTGGAAAAATACGATCCTTACCGAACGGCAAATCGACTGATAAAATTTGTGATTAGTGAGGTTCAGCGACGAAGTCGCATACGGAGGGCGGTCATCTTGGCCGCCCCGAGTGATATTAAATCCCTGAAAGGTCTCTACCCCATGCTTGCGCATGGGGTTATGCATGGTGCCGCCTCTCCGAGGCTGGACTTTCGGTAGCCCTACCCCGGCGGCAACGCCGCCGCTTCTGTGAAAGTGTTAAAATCTCTAATAGAGATTTTTTACGTGAAGACAGGACTGGAACGCGGACGTCTCGTCCATACGTCGCAACTTAAGGAAATGCTTTAAAATAGATAAGGTGATGGATATAGA
>JAUNSU010000172.1 GCA_030539035.1 Planctomycetia bacterium | reverse complement strand
TTTTTCTCTCCTCATTTTTAAAGAACAAAAAGTTTATCCCAAAATCGGCTCTTTCGAAAATAGACCGATAACGTGTTGAATGTTGTAATCAAATCAAACAAATCTGTCAAGAAAAATCCCGAATTTCTGGAAAATTTTTCCAGATTTCTTGACAAGGTCCATGATAATCGAAAATCAGGGCCTTGTCAAGCGCAAAGTAAAAAATGGTCCGATTTTAGTGATGAGTGTTTAGTGTTTAACGGGAATCAGCGGAGCAGCCGCATACTGAGGGCGGTCGTCCGACCGTCCCGAGGAATGTGAATTTTCTGAAACCGTTGCGGGGTCTTATTGGATAAACACAAATAATCACGATCTTATTTAAATCGGATGGAACTGCCGATAATCAGCACACCGAAGGTGCAGTGCCTTCCAGCCCAGGGCAAGGGAGCAAAGCGACCGGCACCCCGGGGCAACGAATCCCCCAACAGCAGCGCGCTGTAAGCGCAGTACAAAAAGAACCCGAAATTCCCTAAAATCGCAGTGGTTCGAATCACCGCGATCTTAGGGAAAGAACATCGCCCGTGGGATCACGGTTCACCCCTTAATCGAATCACAACGTTTTTTAGAGATTCCGTGTCTATTACAGAGCGGCGGCGCTGCCGCCAGCATTCGGATTCCAACCTTATTCGGTCTCTTTGTTTTTCTCTGCTTTGTTCAAAATCGGATAATGGAAGATTTTATACAAAAAAAAGATTGATTTTCGGTTAAAATTTTTGTATGATAGTAGAGAGTATTATAAAAAAGAGACGGTTTTCGGATCGATCAAGGCCCTTTTCGAGGGTTTCCGGGCAGAAAACCGCGAATATTAAACATTTAAACGGTAAACAGATTTTTGTTTGGAACCACGGATAAACACGGATGAAATCAAAATAAGATTCGGGGCGGAGATTTTTAATGAAAACGTTGTTTTTACCAAAAAAATATCCGTGAAAATCCGTGAAATCCGTGGTTTCAAAATCAGTTATTTACAGTTTGAGTTAAACAGAATCCGAACAATGAAAAGGAGTATGGAATGAAAAACATGAACAGACGATCGTTTCTCACCGTCGGTGCCGTTGGAGCCGCCGCGTTATCTTTGCCGGGAATCATTACTCACGGATCAGAAAAGACCGTTCGACTCGGATTTATCGGAGTCGGAGGACGCGGCTTTTTACTGAGCAAATATATTAAGGATGTCCCCAACGCGAAGATCACCGCCGTTTGCGATCCCGATTCCGATCGCCTGGCAAGAGCTCAAAAAGCCTATCCGGACGCGAAGGGCTATTCAGATATGCGCCTCCTTTTCGAAGATAAAAACGTGGACGCCGTTGTGATCGCAACCTGCAATCATTGGCATTGCCTTGCCGCGATCTGGGCCATGCAGGCCGGAAAAGATGTTTATGTGGAAAAGCCGTTCTGCATGTCCTTCTGGGAAGGCCAGCAAGTTCTCAACGCAGTCCAAAAATATGATAGACTTTGCCAGCTCGGGACCCAAATGCGAACCGATCCTGTTTTTCATCCGGAAGTCAAGAAATTCCTTCATGAAGATAAAGCGCTGGGCGAGATCCATTCCGTTCGGATCAATCGATTCTGTGCGCGCAAACCGATCGGACTTCGAACAGAGCCGCTGGAAATCCCCAAAACCGTTGATTATAATCTTTGGCTTGGTCCGGCCAAGGATCGCCCGCTCTATCGGAATCAACTGCAATACGACTGGCATTGGATGTGGTATACAGGACACGGAGAAACCGGCAACTGGGGTGCCCATCTGATCGACGATTGCAGAAACGATATTCTTTGCGATAAAGTGCGAATGCCGAAGCGAGTTCTCAGCGGCGGCGGACGATTGGGATACAACGATGCGGGCGAATCCCCCAACAGCATGTTCGTCTATTTCGATACCGGAACAATTCCGATCGTCTTTTGCATTTCAAACCTTCCGGACAGGAAAAACCGGCGATCCGCGGGAACTCATCCCGGCCCGGATCATGGATATATCGCCTATTGCGAAGGGGGACGATACGAGAAATACTGGGGCGGCGCCAACGCTTACGACCGCGAAGGCAAACTGATCCGCGAATTCAAAGGAACATCGGAAGAGGCCGGAGGTGTATTCCATCTGAGGAATTTCGTAAACGCCGTGATCGCGCATGATCGGAGTATGCTTTCCGCACCGATCACCGTTGGATTTGATTCCGCCTCGTGGTACAACAGCGCCAATGTCGCCTATCGGCTTGGGCATCCGTTCTCGGTCGATGAAGCCTTTGCGGTCAAAGGAACCGACGGACGGCTTGTCGAAGTTCTCGCCGATCTGGAAAGACATCTTGGTGCGCAGGGAATTCCGATCGATTCCAATACTTTCCGAATGAGCAACTTCCTTGAACTCGATTCGGAAAAACAGTGCTTTACCGGTGAATACGCGGAAAAAGCGAATGCGCTGATGAATATTTCTTATCGGAAACCGTTCGCGGTCCCGGAAATAAGCTGAAAGAATCAGAGGAAAAACGGTGTCGGCAAAATCCTCCATTCCCAGATATCGGGACACGAAATCGACCTATCAGGCCTCTTCCTGTGTTCCGATGCGCAAAGCGGCGGCGGAAAACCGGATCGAAGTTCGGGCCATTACGCACGGACATTACTTCGGGCATTCGCTTCCGGATGATCTTTTGCCCGGGATCAGTACCGTCGGGTATTGGAATGCCCGTTCCGATCAGGATTGGAAGCTCTCCTGGCACCGGAATGAAGGGCTGGAACTGGACTATCAGGAAAGCGGGTGCAATGGGTTTTCGACGACCGATCAGGAATCACTGTTAAGGGCCGGCGATCTCGCGGTGATCCGGCCTTGGCAGCTCCATCAGATCGGGGTTCCGAACGTCCGAAGGGGAATCCGCGTCTGGTTGATCCTGGATGTCGGGATCACGGATCCAACGTCCCGTTGGCAATGGCCTTCCTGGATCGCGCTGACGGAATCGGACAAGAATCGCCTCTCCTCTTTCCTCCTGAATTCCAGTAATCCGGTTCTTCACCTTCCCAAAAAATACGGGATCCATTGGAAAGAACTCCATAAAGAATTGCAGAACGAAAAGGATCGGATTCCTTATTCCCGAATCGCGATTATTATCAATGAAATTCTTTTTTCGCTCATGGAAACGACCTGCGATCCGGATCGATTCAGTCCCTCGGAAACGCCGCTTGTCCTTCGAATTATCCAGGATTTTCTTCGGGACTTCGAACTTCGCCCTCATCTTTTACTTCAGAACTGGACGATTGCGGAGATGGCCAAGCAGTGCGGAATGAGTACGGCCGGATTTTGCGCCCATTTTCGGGAATTTACCAACATGTCGCCGATCCAGTATTTGAATCAAGCGCGGATCAAACGCGCCCAGGATCTTCTCAAGGAGGATCCTTCCTATCCGATCTCCTCTCTTGCCGCCGATGTCGGCTTTACAACAAGTCAATATTTCGCGACCGTGTTCAAAAAGATCTCGGGAAAGCCCCCGTCGGAATTTATTGAAAACTTCTCCAATCAGGAAAAACGGCATTTTTCATGAGTGCAAGGAATTTTTGGATGTTCAATATTGGATATTGGATGATATTATACAGGATCTTTCTTGCCGAATCGCGAAAAAGAGGATAAGATATCTTTTGAAAGAAAAGGGGAAAGAGATCGAAAAAACGAAAACAGTTTTTTTCTTTTTTCAGAGAATCTCTTGCGCAAAATCATTAACCGTAAACCGTAAAATACTTAACAAACGAAAGAAGTACCATGTCCGAACCGACAAATGGAATCAGTATTCCTGGAAATGAAAACAAACCGCAGTCCTGGTGGGGAGCGATGACCGGCTATCATTGGATCGTAATGATCCTTTGTTCTCTCGGATGGGCGCTCGACTGCTTTAATCAGCAGCTGTTCGCAGTCAATCGGGCACCGGCGGTCGCGGAACTGATGCAGCTCTCGGAAGGAGCGCCGGAAGTCGGATATTACAGCGGATGGGCAACCGCACTCATGCTCATCGGGTGGGCAACAGGAGGCATCTTCTTCGGGATCTGGGCCGATAAATACGGACGGGTCCGAATCATGATCATATCGCTCTTTTTCTTTACGATCTTTACCGGCTTGACCGGAACGGTTCATTCGCTTTCCCTTTTCCTTTTATACCGTTTTCTTTCCGGACTGGGCGCAGGAGGCCAGTTTGCCGTCTGTGCGACCCTGATCGCGGAAACACTTTCGAACCGGACCCGTCCGATTGCGTCCGGACTCATGCAGGCAGCGGCGGCCGCCGCCAATATCTGCGCGGCCCTCTCCATGTTCGCGATTGTATACTTCGTTTCCACCGGAACATTATCGAATTCTCCCTGGAGATACGCGTTCCTGCTCGGATATCTTCCTCTGATTTTGGCGATCTTCAACTGGGGCTGGTTAAAAGAACCGGAAGCATGGAAAAAGGCCAAAGAAGAGGAAAAAACGTCCGGCCGAAAGACGGGATCCCTGCTTGAGCTTTTCGGAGAACGAACTTTGCGGTATCGGGTCATCATGGGAATGCTTCTCGCAACGATCGGGATCATCGGCTATTGGGGGATCATGATGTTTGCGGTCGATCTGAACCGATCGATCTTTCGAACCTCTGCGCTGAAAGAGATCGGAGTTGAAGTTCAAAATACGGCTCCGGCCAAAATCGCGTCGATCATCGCCGAACAGCCGAAAGAAAAGCAGGAGTTTATTCGCAAAAAGGTCGAAAAGATGGGGGCATTGACCTCAATCATGATCAACGTGGGAAGCTTTTTCGGAATGTATCTTTTCGCGGTTGTGATCGATATCTTCGGGAGGAGATGGACCTTTACCTTTTTCCAGGCGCTTGCGATTGTAAGCGTGCTCCTCGTATTTCTGAAAACGTCCAACATTACGGAGCTGTTCCTCTATTCCCCGCTGATGGGGTTTGCGATCGGATCGCTGCTTACCGGATATACGATCTATTTTCCCGAACTCTTTCCGACTCGACTGCGATCGACGGCGGTCTCTTTCTGCTATAATGCGGGCCGATACCTTTCCGCAGGAGGAGCGGCGATTTTCGGACTCCTTACTTCTGTGGTCTTTGCCGATACAATGGAACCGTTCCGCTGGGCCGGCGCGGTAATGTCCCCGATCTTCCTGATCGGTATTCTGATCATTTGGCTGATGCCGGAAACAAAAGGCAAACCGCTTCCGGAATGATTCCGATCACCCCTGCGCAAATACTGGAGTAAGAATATGTTTTTACCAACCATTCAAATCGATTCCTCCCGATGCATTCACTGCGGCAAGTGCGTTCAGGATTGCCTTGCGAAGATCCTTGCGCTTGGTCCGGACGGGATCCCCGCGTTTCTTCCGGACAGCGCAAGCCGCTGCTTCCGGTGTCAACACTGTCTTTCGATCTGTCCGGTCGGAGCGTTTTCCTGGTCGGGGAAAAAGCCGGAGGATTCCGAACTTCCGGGCGATCTTCCCGATCCGGGATCCATGATCCATCTTTTAGAGCAAAGAAGAAGTATTCGATCCTACTGCAGAAGGAATGTTGGAACACCGATTCTTGAGTTGATCCATTCCGTAATGGCCTTTGTCCCAACCGGCTGCAATGATCATCGTCTCTTTTTTTCCTGTTCCGACAAGATGGAGTCAACCGATCGTTTTCGCAAAGCCGCGTCCGATTCCGTATTGAATCGGCTTGCGGCGGGAACACTCCCCGCAAAGTGCGCTCATTTCGCGAATCTGAAGCCTGCTCTGGAAGCGGGAAAAGATATCTTCTTTCGCAACGCGCCCCATTTTGCCGCGATTTCCGTTCCCCCGGAATCCAAAGACGCTCATATCGATCCTTATATCGCCGCAACGCAATTTGAACTGCTGGCCAACAGCTTCGGATTGGGAACCTGCTGGGGCGGAATGGCAACAGATCTCTTCTTAAGCGATGATCATCTTCTGAAATCCCTGAAGATCCCGGAAGGATATGAACTGAAGATCATGATTTTATTCGGATATCCCGATGTGAAATACGCCCGGCTCCCGCAGCCGGAACCCTGTTCCCGCGTTGCTGTCGACGGATCTGATCTTTAATCCGCCCTCACCTTGCGCGAACATATCGATGCCCGGGATCAGGAGGAACGCACCGAATCCCGGCCAATCGGGATTCCGGTTCAAAAAGAATAACTCATACTGTAAAAATATTTTTGTTTGGAACCACGGAGGACACGGATAAACACG
>JAUNSU010000171.1 GCA_030539035.1 Planctomycetia bacterium | reverse complement strand
CTTCGATCTTCCTGATGAAATTGAAAGATCGACCGGGCCGACGAAAATAATTTTTGACAGATCTCATTCCGCTGAATTTCAAGTTCATCCGGATCATTCCCGGAAAAATCATCCGCGTCTTTTTCTTCGAGCTTTTCCGTACTCGAAAGATCCTCTTCGTTTGCCTCCTCCGATTCCGCATTCCAATCGGCAGCCGGTTCTTCGACCGCCGTAATGGAATCCGTATTCAATTCTTCGGAATCATCGGGAATAAAGGGATCCAATGGAAGAAATGGCTGTCCTTGAATATTCCGAAGTGATCCATTCAGATTCAGAAGAAGATCGACTCCGTTCGGCGCGGCGGTAAGCTGCAAAACGGATAAGTCCGAGTCGGGAAAGATCCTTTTATACTCCTCCAGACGCTTGCTGATCAGTGCCGGCGAATATCCGTGCTGAATCAGGGAGACCAAATGGCGCGCCTTGTAAAGATCCTGCGCATCAAAAAAAAGAAGCTTATTGACGTTTTTGACCGGGTTCAGCAAATTGCGCCGATAAAGAAGCCGGATCGTGGAAACCGACGCGGTAAGAAGATTCGCGATCATTCCCGCTGTATACAGAAATTGGCCCTTTCCCGCTTGCTCTTCAGGATTCTGTCTGCTCATCGGCTTCTTCTCCTTCGCCCGAAGATTCACTCACGATCCGCGGAAGACTTGGAAATGTCAACGTAAATTGCGTTCCTTGGCCCGGCTCGCTTTGAATGGCGATTCGCCCTCCATGCGCTTCGATGATCTTACGGACCGTGGGAAGTCCAAGACCCGATCCCCCCTGCTTTGTCGAGAAAAAAGGATCGAAAATCTTCTGAATGGTATTATGATCCATTCCGCATCCGGTATCGATCAGATCAATCGCGACCTCACTTCCGCACAGACGGGTCCGAACCAGAAGTTCCCCGCCGCCGGGCATCGCCTGGAGACTGTTCAAAAGAAGATTAAGGACCGCTCGGTGAAAAGAACGTTTATCGATTCGAATCGTCGGTAAATCACTCGTAAAAAATTCGATGATCTCAATTCCCGAATTCTTCGCCTTGGGACGAAAGAAATCCAAAATCTCTTTCATCTCCTTATTCGGATCGGCCGCCGAAAGTTCCAAACGATGCGCTCGGGCAAAATCCAGAAATTCATTCAAAAGATCTTCAAGCCGAATCGATTCCCGCTTGATCGTTTCCACTTTTTCTCGCGCACGTTTCTGGACCGGAGAATCAGGAAGATCTTCCAGATCCTCCTCCAGCAGCTCCATGTTCAACCGTATGGTCGAAAGGGGATTTTTGATCTCATGGGCCAATCCGCCGGCGAGCTGGGCAATTTCAGTGTATTGCTCAAGAAGCCGTCGATTGACTTCTTTCGGCGTAAAATCCATGGGGGTTTGCATCGATGTTTATTTGTCTTTGAGCAATGGTTCCAGATAAGCGATCGTACTTTGCATCGTCGCCAGCTGCGGATAATCCTCTTCCGGTATCTGAAGTTTATACCGCCGCCGAAGTTCAAGAACAATATCCAGCATATCCATACTGTCCATACTCAACTGCTCCCGAAAAGATACTTGATCATTCAAGGCTTCATAATCTTCGTCTGGTGCTATATCCGAAAGGATTCCGATAATCGCTTCTCTGATTTCAGGTCCCGTCATTCAAAAACTCCTTTTTGGGTTTTTTATGTCCTGTAAAAATGTAAAACTGCCTCTTTTTAATAAAAAAGAACACACTCATCTCTAAATATACCGAAAATTTTTGACCTTTCCAGTATCCGAGTCCCTTTTTTTACAGAATCCCTCATTTTTTATCCCGATCAGGGATAAAATAAGATCTAAACCGGAGGACGTCCGACAATGAGAACCGCGTTGATCCCCACCATTCCGAACGAATTATTCAAAATATAATCAACGGAATTGACCTGAATTGGATTATTGATTACAAGATTCCTGATCGCGCACTTTTCATCCAGCTTGTCGATGTTTATGGTCGGATGAACGATCCGATCCTCAAAAGAGGGAAGATTTCCCGCAAGCTCGAGAACTCCCGCCGCTCCCATCGCGTGTCCGATAAAACTTTTCGTATTATTGATATACGTCTTTTCCGACTCCCCGAAAACTTCCCGAATCGCGGCGATTTCCTGAACATCTCCCGACGGCGTTGCCGTTGCGTGCGTATTGACGATATCGATCTGATCCGGTGTCAATCCGGCAAATCGGAGCGCTTTTCGCATACATTCCGCTTGCCGAACAGGATTCGGAAGGACAAAATCGGTCGCGTCGCTGTTCATCCCGTATCCGACAATTTCCGCATAAATCCTTGCTCCCCGTTTGCGCGCATCAGAAAGCCGCTCCAAAATGTAAAGACATCCCCCTTCGGAAACAACGATTCCATTCCGATCCTCATCAAACGGACGGGACGCCTTCGCCGGATCCTCATGCGATGCAAGGGCATTCTGCGCGTGAAAGGCCGCAAAGATCCCGAACGTATGAATGCTTTCGGAGACTCCGCCCGCAATCGCGAGATCAACTTCTCCAAGCCGAAGCTGCTGAACTCCCTGGATCAGTCCGGCATTTCCCGCGGCGCAAGCGGCCCCTAAGGTGTAATGCGGTCCGGATATCCCAAGGTTCAGGGTTACCTCACCCGCCGGGTTGTTCGCGACTGTTCTCGGATTATGATGATGGGACCAGTAATTGCAATCGTAATCGTATTGCTTGATCTGATAGATCTCGTTTTCCGTCTCCACATTCCCATGTTCCGTAATTCCAATATAGACACCAACACGGTCCTTATCGATATTCTTCCAGCAGATTCCGGAATCCCGAATCGCTTCGTTTGCGGCGTAGATGGAAATACTTCCTGCCCGAGTTCCGCGGCGCAGTTCCCGCCGTTTTTGATATTTCAGTTCATCAAAATGGCAAATTCCGGCAACAGTATCTCCAAAATAGCGAATATTATAGGGCTGAACCCCGCTTTTCCCCGCAAGAAGGGCGGCCCGAAAGTCGGCAAGATTATCGCCGTTCGGTGCGGTCAATCCGATTCCCGTCATTACAATCCGATCTTCGTCTCTTCGTTCGTTCATTCCTTTTGCCTTTTCGAAAAATGATTTTACTGATCCATAAGTATCCTATAGAATACCCTTTTTTATAATATTTTACAAGGGTTTCCTCCCGGAAAAGATCCCTTTTTCTTCTTTTCTCCCGGAAAAAGCTGGAAAAAGGGATGGCCCCATTTTCAGAAATACGAATTCTTTTAAAATAAGAGAACGTGATATTGTTTGCTTTCACTATTTCTTTCGTATGATCGATAGAGGATTTTTATGGACATTTCGCTGATCTTGACCGCGTTGTTTTTTTGTGTTTTGTTTCTGATCGCCTTGTGGGGAATGCACAAAACGAAGACGCTCAACGATTTCTTCCTCGGCGGAGAGACCCTGGGCCCCTGGATCCTCGCGATCTCCTACGGAACCGCCTATTTCAGCGCGGTCGTCTTCATCGGATTCGCAGGCCAGTTCGGCTGGCTTCGCTCCTTCGATGCTCTTTGGATCGGCGTATTCAACGCCTTGTGCGGCGCGGTCCTCGCCTGGCTGGTCCTCGGAAAGCAGACTCGAAAAATGACCCGGCGCTTGGGCGCGATGACCATGCCTGAATTCTTTTCCGCCCGATATAATACCAACGGAATGAAAGTCGTATCCGCTCTGATCATCTTTCTGTTCCTTCTCCCCTATTCCGCTTCCGTTTTCGCCGGATTGACCTATCTGTTCCATAATGTATTCGGCCTGGAAATGTGGATCGTATTGACCGTGATTACTTTTGTGACCGGTGAATATATTATTTGCGGCGGATATAAAGCGGTGGCCCGTATCGATTTTCTCCAAGGCGCGATCATGTTCGTCGGCGCTATTCTTATGGTGATCTTTGTCGTTCACTATTTCGGCGGCTTTCAGGAAGCGATCTCAAAATCGGCAAAGTTTTATCAGGAGCGATTGGCGGAAGGTTCCGCAAATCCTGGAAATCCGCTTGGCGTAAAGACAATTCCGGGGCTGATCTTCTGGTCCGTGGTTTTTATGACCTCATTCGCTCCCTGGGCTCTTCCCCAGATGGTTCACAAATTTTACGCTCTTAAAGATGAGAAGCAGATCGTGCGCGGCGCGATTGTCTGCTTTGCTTTTTCGCTTGTGATCGGATGCAGCGCCTATTTTGTCGGCGCGCTTTCTCATCAGCTTCCCTCCGAGATCATTGACAAAGCGGTCGTCTCCGGAAAGGTCGATACAAACGCTCTGGTCCCTCTGATCTTCCTGCAAGCTCTTCCCAAGCCGCTTTTGGCATTGATCCTGCTGCTGGTTCTTTCCGCTTCCATGTCAACGCTGAGCGGACTTGTTCTCGTTGCTTCTTCCGCAGTGAGTATCGATCTCTACAAGGGGTATTACGCCCCCAACCGCTCGGATAAACATTATCTGCGAATTATGCGGACATTGAGTCTGCTTTTTATTGTTTTATCGTACGTGATCACTCTGTGCAATCCTTCCTGGATCGTTCCGCTCATGTCCCTCTCCTGGGGAGCGGTTGCCGGATCGTTCCTTTCGCCTTATCTTTTCGGACTTTTCTGGAGAAGAACGACGAAATTGGGCGCTTATGCCGGAATGTGGTCGGGGCTTATCATCGTCAATGGAATCTATTGGGGACTTTACTTCAAATGCGGATCCGGGGTTGCAAAGGCTTATACGCCGGTTGCCGCGTCGATCGCGATGGTCGTCCCCTTCTTTATCGTTCCCATTGTAAGCCTGATGACGAAACCGGTCGCCCCGGAAACCGTTTCACTCGCTTTCGGAGACAATGAGAACGAATAAAATCCCGGGAAGAAGCGGACTTCCCGCCCGTTTCTTCCTGTCTCTTAATCAACCTGTAAATAACCATTTTTGAAACCACGGATTTCACGGATACTTTTTTTGGTAAAAACACGTTTTCATCAAAAGATCAGCGTCCCGAGTCTTATATTGATTTCATCCGTGGTTCCAAACAAAAATATTTTTACAGTATGAGTCTCTTAATCACGGATCACTCTATAAGGCGACCGTTTCTCCGCCGATGATACTGCCAAGGGCTCCCCAGACACCGTAAGGGCTTTTACCCGGGGTTGCGTTAATCCCTGTGTTTGTACTGCTGTTCCCTGCATCGATTGTATCCGAAATAAATGCAACAGATCCATCCGCGTAAAGGGCATTCACCCCGCCGCTGTGATAACTTGTCGCACTGTATAAACCGGCTTGATTTGTACTGGATCCATAGAACATACAGGACGGTGAATTCGGCGAAAGAATCGTTTGAAATCCCATGATCGAGGTGTATCCGTATGCCCAGGGCCGGCCTCTCCGCGTATTGCTGATCGAGTATGATGTACCGAGATCATAAGTACTCGGATCAATCGCGCTTCTTCGCGCTGTACATAAATTCGGAGCGTTGTGGGTAGTCTGCGCAACGATGTATCCCCGAATATACGTTTTGTATTCCCCATCGCCCACCGCCGCTTCCGAAAAAGCGATCGTATTCGATAATCCGTCAATAATATCATTCTCGCTTCGCCAAATCGGCCTTGTCGTTTCAAAATCGGCGTCCGTCGGAGCCCTGCCGCCGTATCCTCCGGCGAAAAATCCCCGCTTGTTTTGCCCTCCTTCTCCGCTTGCGTAATTGGTATCGCCAATTGAGCCCATATAATTCGCTGCCTGAATATTAAATTCGGACGCGCCAAATCTCCCGGAGGAACTAGTGGCATAAACCTGCGGAATCTGGGAGAGCGGGTCCGAGGGACAGCACAAATACGGGATAAAAACATTATTATAGAAATCTCGCCGGCTCGGGTTCGGAGGGGTCCCTTTCGGCCAGATCGACGGAGTTTGCGTACTTTTCGAGTACGCGATCATACTGTCGTATAAAGCTCCCTGTTCGCAGAAAGGAAGCATGAAAACATGAAAATTGATGTTCCCCCAGTTCTCTTCACATTTGTATCCATTCCGCATACAGGGAAAGGAACGATGAGCATCAAGATAATTGTGAAGCCCGATCCCGATCTGCTTCAGATTATTCGTGCATTTCATTCGCCGCGCCGCTTCCCGTGCCGCCTGAACCGCCGGCAAAAGAAGACCGATCAAAATTCCGATAATCGCGATGACAACAAGTAATTCCACTAATGTAAATCCGCGGTTTTTGAAAGCGTGTTTTGCGGATTGGCTATTTTTACCCCCCCCCCCCAATTTGACATTTAAACATC
>JAUNSU010000038.1 GCA_030539035.1 Planctomycetia bacterium | reverse complement strand
CCAGGATTGCGCGATGGAATCGATCAGATCCCAACGGAACTTTCCTTCCTGCGGTTCGAGGACAGCCCAGGGAACACGAAAATAAACGGTCGAACAGCCGGGGAACCAGTCCAGCGTATCGCCCGGCTCCTGCAAGGTTCCATAAGCCCAAAGGCGATTGGAGAAATGGAAGCAGACCCAGCCCATTCCGGGATTGATCAGAGCTTCTTCCGTGATTTTTGGACAAACCGTTTGCGTTTCCTCCGATCGGGCAAAAGCGGCGATTGAAAGAATCAGCAGAACACTTACGAATTGAAGTAATTTTTTCATCAAAGGATCTTTCTCTTATTTAATGTTGAACAGTTCGACTTCCCAGAGTCGGGCCGTATGATCATGGGTCAAAAGACGAAGGCTTGTTGTTTTTACGGCCGGAAATTTCATCGCGATTCGGTGAGCCTGGTTTTCAGAAACATCGGTTTCCGGGATATCGACATAAGCGCCGTCCTTCTTGGCCTGGAAAATGAAATTGGAAAGGGCTCCCTGCTTTCCGACCATTCCCGATACTGCGTGGAACGCGTTGATCTCGGTTGGCTGATCGAAGTTGAATTCGACCCAGTGCGTTCCGGAATCATATCCTTTTTTACTCACCCAGCGATATTGATTTGTCTCCATATCGTATTTGCCGTCGTTGATGTATTTTGAGTTGTATTCGGAATTCTCCAAAGTGGAGGATACTTTGATTTTTGCTTTTAAAGCGAGATTTTCGCCCGGATTCGAAAGCCAATCAGGGAGGATCGAGTATTTGATCAATGGGGTGGGGGGAGCGATTCCTTTTTTCATTTTCTCTTTGAGTTCATCGAGGTGAGAAATATAGACATCGCGGGGAAGGCAGTTGTGATCTTTGCAAACGGCGGCGGCCATTCCGACCACTTCGCCCATCATACCGCAGGTTCTCATTACCCGGGTGGATCCGAGGGCGACATGAGTAACGCTGATCTGTCTTCCGGCCATCATCAGATTATTGATATTTCTGGAATAGAGGCAGCGATAAGGAATGGGATACGGTTTGATATGCTTTGTGGGAGCATGAGAGCGGAATTCTTCTCCGGGAAAATCCTTGGCGTTTTGCGGTTCGGGATAGTGGAGATCAATTCCCCAGGTTGTGGTGACTGAAGCATCATTAAAAGGAATTGCGTTGACAAGATGCTGTTCCTGAAGGACGACATCGCCCATCAGGCGGCGGGATTCCCGTTTTCCGGCAACACAGGAGACCCAGCCGAATTTAAGATTTTTAACTTTTTCTTTCCAGACGGGGTCTTTGATCTTGTTCTTCATATAGGACCAATGTCCGTAAGCGGCGCGAAGTCCGTTGTCCCTGATCCATTCAATATCATTGATCTGATCGCGATTCATTCCGGTTTCCCAATCCCAATCACCATGGATCATGGGACGAATTGTTTTTTCATTAAATTGAATGGCCCAGGGAAGAACAGGGAATGAAGTATCTTTTTCATCGGCGATTGTATTCCATTGAATGGAAGCGCCCATGGTCAATTTATCTCCTTTTTCGGGAGCGAGATCCTCTCCGGTTTCCGCGCGGGATTCGCGTCCCATTCTCCAGTCGGCGCCCGCAAGATATCCGAGGGTTCCGTCTCCGGTGCAGTCGGTGAATAATGATCCTTCAAATTTCAGGATCTGTCCGGTTTCAATATTTTGTCCGTAAACGGCGGTGATTTTTTGAATTGCGCCTTCTCTTTTTACGTCGGCTTTATTGACATGAAAATTGGTAAAGAGATGAAGTGTTTTTTCGGCTTTTACGAGATCAAGGCGCTGCTGATCTTTGTAATGGGCCGCTTCCCGTCCATTTCCTCCGGCGTGCGGGCCCATGAGCCAAGTTAAATTTCCGAGGTTCGGATAAGGATCAAGATTGATCCGTCCGCAAAGATGAACACGGATCTCGGTACTTGTGTTCCCGCCCAATACAGGGCGATCCTGAACAAGGGCGACCTGCAATCCATATCTTGCGGCCGACATTGCGGAACAGATCCCCGCAATTCCTCCCCCAACGACGACCAGATCAAAAGGCTTTACGGATGCCGAAGGAATCGTATCCGGAAGATTCAACGCCTGTTTTCGAAGAACAGAGAGCGAAGCTTTATCATTCGGAGGAGTAAAACCGGGATCCGCGGAAAAACAGATCGCGTCAACCCGTCCGTCGAATCCGGTTAAATCGTGAAGGACGACGGTCGATTCCTGTCCGTCCTTTTCGATCAGGATCGGCGAGCCCTTTTGCCAATTCCAGGGATTTCCGACCGTTCCGAAAACGACGGGATTTGTTTTTCCGTCGATGATCAGCTGGAATTTACCCGGCGCGTATTGCGTTGTCCAGGGAGCAACCCAATTCCGCGTTCGAACGAAGAGATTATACTTTCCCTTCTTGGCGAATACAATTTTCGAGGAGGCATCGGCGACCGGATTTCCGAATCCGTGCGCGAGAAGAACCGGAGATCCAAGTTGATCCATATACTGCTGATCAACAAACCAGCCCCCTTTTTCGGAAAATCCTTCCGCTTCGAGAAAATAAGTATCCGGATGATTTTTCAGCGCTTGAGCCTGCACCGAAGAAAAAAACATCAGCAGAAAAATGGAAAGGATCGTTGTTCGGTAAAGCACGGAAGCGAAAGCTTTCATGAAATTCTCCTCTGGAATGATGTTCATTTGAATTAACGAAGAAACCTGATTATATCAGATCTCTTTTTCCTTTTCAATCGGCAATCATAAGAAAATTCGGACGCCGTTGTGTAATATTTTCGGAAGCGAGAATCTGCCCCGGATCTGAAGTAGAGTGAACAGGTGTTTCTTTTTCCGGGACGAAAAGGCCGAATAAGGAAAAAGATCCCGAAAAATGAGAAGGAAAAGCGCGCATAATCAGAAAATATCCTGTTGGGAGGAGAAAAAAAGAATGGACAGAACGATTGCAGAAATAAAGGGACGGCAAATTTTGGACAGCCGCGGAAATCCTGCCGTGGAGGCGGAAGTCCGCCTTATTGACGGATCTTTCGGAAGAAGTGCTGTTCCCAGCGGGGCAAGTACCGGAATTCATGAAGCCTGGGAACTTCGGGATCTGATCCCGGATCGTTTTCGGGGAAAAGGAGTCCTGAAAGCCGTTGCCAATATTAATCAGGTTCTTGCAAGAGATCTTGCCGGATGGGATGCTCTTGATCAGCTGGGAATCGATCGGCGTATGATCGCGCTGGACGGAACGGAGAATAAATCCAAGCTGGGAGCCAATGCGATTCTCGCGGTATCGATGGCTGTTGCACGAGCCGCCGCAAAATCGTGCGGACTTCCTTTGTATCGATATTTGGGCGGAACAAATGCCCATCTTCTTCCTGTTCCCTTGATGAATCTGCTCAACGGCGGAAAGCACGCGGATAATAAGCTGGAGATTCAGGAGTTTATGATCGTTCCGAGGGGATTTCCGACATTTTCCCGTTCCCTGCGGGCCGGTGTTGAGATCTTTTTTGCATTGAAAGATCTTCTTCATTCCCGCGGATTATCAACAAACACAGGGGATGAAGGAGGATTTGCTCCGGATCTGGATTCCAATGAAGAGGCTTTGATGCTTTTAACGGAGGCCATTCAAAAAGCCGGATATCTTCCCGGCAAGGAAGTTGGATTGGCTTTGGATGCCGCCGCTTCCGAATTTTTTATTCCGGAAAATCCTTCCGAGAAGGAAAAAAGAGATTCTGGTGTTCGGAAAAACGGAAATTATCAATTTGAAGATCGAATCCTTTCGGCGGATCAATTCGTTGAGATCCTCGCAAAATGGACGGAAAATTATCCGATTATCGCGATTGAGGACGGAATGGCGGAAGATGATTGGAGCGGCTGGCGTTTATTAACAGATCGGCTGGGGAGCAAAATCCAGCTGATCGGCGATGATCTTTTTACGACAAATCCGGATCGGATCCGGATCGGAATTGATTCCGGAACCGCAAACGCCGTATTGATCAAATTAAATCAGATCGGAACAGTATCAGAAACCTTGGAGGCGATCGATATGGCCCGTCGGAACGGATATCGGGCCGTTGTAAGCCATCGAAGCGGAGAAACGGAAGATCCTTTTATCGCGGATCTTGCTGTGGGGGCGAATTGCGGGGAGATTAAAACGGGATCGGTTGCCCGAAGTGAACGGACCTCAAAATACAATCAGCTTCTCCGGATCGAGGAAGATCTTGGATCCAGCGCGCTTTTTGCCGGGTTCCTGATCCGATAAAATCAGTTCTTTGTATCGAACGGAACCGCTTTGAAATGCTCCGGAAGATGGACCAGACAGGCTCCCCAGGAGAGACCGACTCCGAATCCGACGAGCATCAGGCATTTTTCCCGTTGAATAAAATTTTCCTGCATCGCATCGATCAGAGCGATCGGAATACTGCTGGAAACGGTGTTGCCCCTTTCCATCATATTATTGTAATACTTTGAGGGATCAATTTCGCAGAGTTCGCGAAGCCGGTTCAGCATATATCGATTTGCCTGATGAAAAATATAAGCATCGATCTCTTTTCCGGTCTCCTGTGCATTTTTTCGAAAACGCTCGATCAAGGGAGGGATCCTGTCAATGGAAAAGGTGAAGATCCCGGGTCCATGCATATAGAGTTCATTTTTCGAACGGAGTCCGCCGAACGAATCCGCGGCGACTTTCGCGGTTTCTTCTGAGGAAGGAAGGCGCTGGGCGCCCGCCGGGACGATGAGAAGATCGGCTCCGTTTCCGTCTGTTCCGAACTCGAACGATCCGATTCGTGCGTCCCGATCGGCTGCATCGGGATCCGCGTTGATTAAGGAAGCGGTCGCTCCGTCGCCGAAAAGGGGACGGGAAGTCCGATCCTGTTTATTGATATAGCGCGAATAGGTTTCCGATGTAATTAAAAGGACATTCTTTGCCAAGCCCGATTCCACCAATCCCTTGCAGGTTGCGAGAGAATAAATATATCCGCTGCACCCCAAATTGATATCGAACGCTCCGGACGCGGTTGGAATTCCAAGGCGATTTTGAATGATGCAGGCGGATGTCGGAAGGAAATAATCGGGAGATTGAGTACAAAAAACGACAAAATCGATCTCTTCCGGCTTGCAGACTCCGGCATTAAAAAGATTTTGGGCGGCGGCGACTCCCATATCGACTGCGGTTTCTCCCTCGGAGACAATCGGCCGGGAAGAGATCCCCAATTTCAGGGTGATCTTCTCTGGAGTCCAACCGGAGAAAATATCCGCTAATTCCTTGTTCTCCAGTCGATTTTTCGGAAGATACATGGAAATTCCACTGATCTGTGCTGCTATCACTGTTTTCCTTCTGGAAATTTCATATAAACCGGCTTCAATGGTTCATTGAATACACCGATAAAAATCTGTTAATTTTTATGAATATCTTTCCCGTTTCTTAGTGAAGATTCGATCATTTTCAAAATGGAATATAATGAATCGATAATCAACGAGAAGAAAAACCCTCGAAAATTTCTCCCTGTAATTATATCGCTTATTCATTCTCGCGCAAGACCAATTTTTGCTTTGATAAAAACAAGTCCGAAAAGGAACAGAATTTCATGATATCCGTGTCGGAATTTAAAAGAATAAAATCGGAAATATAGGAAGAATAGGAGTATATTTTAACAGGCTTTGGCTAAAAAATGAATGAAAAAAATCCGTTCATGGATTTCATGAACGGATGAGAAAAGGAAGCAATCCCTTTTTCAGATCAAATTACATACCCATTCGGGCCTTTTCCGCCTTTTGAACCGTTGTACCATCCTTGGAGGTTTTTTCGACCTTGCGAAGAATCGGTTCGAAGAAGGCCTTGTTCGGCTGGCGCAGGAATCGGTGATGGGCCAGTTCGACGATCACTTTCGAAGCGGTTTCCGCCAACTCGGGGGTATCGAGATATTCGGCGGCCCATTTGACCGTTTCCAATGTTCGAACGGACGCGGATCGGGCAAGAGCCAAATTACGAGTTGACGCATTGTCGGCCAACTTCATGGACTTCTTCAGCATATCGAGTGTTTCCGTTTCCGCACGTTTGCTTGGAAGGGATACAACACGGATATAGGCCCGAAGAGCCTGATTCTTGAAGTAAGGAACATCAGAGGTTTCCGCGATCGTCCATAATTCCGCAGCGTGTTCTGCTGTCGGCCAATTGCAAAGGGCGCGCACTGCGGCGGCGGCAACGGCCGGATCGGTCGATTTACGGGCCGCTTCAATTCGCTGGAAGACCACACTGGTTCCAAACCGTCCAAGAAGCGGGAGAACAACCGCCTGATATTCTGCACTCTTGTTGTCGCTCTTATCGGCTATCGCAAGAAGGAGCTTGGCCCGTGCGTTGGCATCGGAATTCTTTTCCGCGATATAGGTAATGGCGCGGGCAACAAATTCCCGCTGCTTTTCCGAACGGCTTTGAAGATACAGCGTGAACATTCTGCCAAGATCGGCATCATCCGGATCACAGATTCCGCGAAGTCCTTCAATTGCTCCTTCGTAGACTTTTGGATCGGGATTCTGGGCCAATTTGATCAGCGGATTGATCGCTTCGTAATACTTGTATTTCGAAAGGAGCGGAACGATTTCATCCCGCAGTGCCGGTTTGTCGTTCAGGGCTTCAACCAATTGGGACGCGATTGCTTCTTTCGGCATTTCAAGAATGGCGGATCCGGCAAGGCGGCGGATTTCGGCGTTTTTCGATCCCAGCGCGGCGATGAAAGCAGGACCGATCCGATCATCGGAGAATCGGGTGAGGAATCGGGAAGCAACACGGACTTTGGCCGGGTCGGATGTCTTCATGTTTTCCAGCATTACCGGAAGCATTTTTTCGCCCTGCCGCAGAGCCAGCGTTTCCAGAAGATGGAGGCGAAGACTTTCGGAGGTTTCCTTATTGTTTGTAAATCCTTCAAGGGTTTTATCGTCCAGCTGGGAAATTTCCCGAATGACAACGGACAATTTCGCGGGATCATCGGATTTCATCCATTGTGCGAGAAGCGCTTTCTGTCCGGCGGCGTCCTGATTTTTATATTGCCAATTGGCGGAAGCCTGCCGGCCCGCCTTCGTTCGGCAATCATCGCCAAGAAGATTGAAAAGGGCAGCGGCTTTTGCCTGATCGGCCTGATCAAGGAAAATAGCAACACGGATCGCGGCGGCTTCCGCCGGACCATTTGCTTTCTTCGAATTCTTGAGGAAACCCGCAAGGAAGTCGGCGGTTTCCGCATTCGCGATATTGCTGATCGCGCGCCAAGCGGCAAGGGCGATCGCCGCATCGGAGCTCTTGGTCAATTCGATGAATTTGCCAACCGACGCGGCATCTTTCTTAACGGAAAGAGAGTTCATTACGCCGATCGATTCTCGTTTGCCGGTCAATTTGTCGAGCGCTTTGCGCAAGGCAACGGTTGCTTCTTCGGAAGGGACCCGTTCGAGGAAAAGACGTGCGGCATCCGCTGTTTTCGGATCGTCCAGCAAGGGAGCAATCGCCGGAACTTCCGCCGGTGTTCCGATTCGGAACAGCATGGCGCAGATGAAGACTTTGGATTCATAGGAGACGTTCGGGTCCGCTGCCAGCTTCGCAAGCCGCGCGGCAACCTGCGGGCGGGTCTTGGGATCATTGATCGAATTGATCACGACCCATTCCATTGCCAAAAGCGCCTTCTGGTCGTTTTTCGCGCCGATTTCATCGTTCGCTTTTTTCAGATCCGCGGCCGATTTTCCTTCCGGATTAACGGCGGGGAATGTTTTATATTCGGCCAAACCGGTCCAGGCGGCTTCCGCCTGTTCAGGAGTGAGCGTTCCTTTGGATCCGCCTACCCCGGTTGTCGCCCAATCGTTGGCCATGCACCACCCGGCAAGGCCAAAAACCAAAAACAATGCTAATATTGATTTTTTCATGAATTTACCTCTTGATTTAACGGTTAATTTCTACATGGT
Source organism: Planctomycetia bacterium (assembly GCA_030539035.1). GTDB lineage: Bacteria > Planctomycetota > Planctomycetia > Pirellulales > Thermoguttaceae > JAUNBG01. The sequence continues at coordinate 24,613 of JAUNSU010000038.1, read as the reverse complement.
CCACGGGCTGCGTTCCGCGCGGAAACGCATCAGATTGGCTTCATCGTCGTTGACGAATTCATCTTTCGCCGGGTTCCAGCGAAGTTTACGGCCAAGCCGGAGGCAAATATCGGAAATATTGCCGAGAGTTGTTGCGTAATGTCCCTGTTCGACGGGAGAGACCGGATCTTTGCGGGTTCGCATCGATTGGAAGAAGTCCGCGGTATGTGCGGTATACGCGCCCGGATAGTATGGACTGACATGGAGCTGCTCTTTCGCATCGGTCAATTTTACCGCGAACAGGCGCGGATCATTTGTTTTCAGGAAAGCGGTTCCATCGGATTCAGTCGGCGCGGCGAGTCCGAGCAATTTCGGATTACTGGCCGTGATTCCAGAGCGGTTGACGTGAACCCAGCCTTCATCGCCGATGAATTTGCAGCCCTGCTTATACGGATTGCCCGAATTGACGAATTTCATTACAAGTCCGCTGTCGTAATTCATGGTCATCTGCCAGGAGATCCAGGTATCGGCCATTCCGGAATCGGGCAGAACACCGGATCCATCAAGCCAGAACGGTTTTTCGAAGACTTCGGGAACACCCCAGCCGGCGATATCGAGATGATGGACACCCCAGTTTGTAATAAAACCGGCGCAGTAATGTTCGATCATATAGAGGCCGAGCCATTCGACTCTTCGGGGATCAAAAGGAAGGAGCGGAGCCGGTCCGGACCACATGTCCCAATCGAATCCTTTCGGCGGATCACAGGAAGGAACCGCGGGGATCTTGGTTCCTCCAGGCGCCGCAACCTGAACTTCGGAGATTTTTCCGAGATATCCATTTCGGGCAAGCATGCAGGCCAGTCGAAAATGCGGTTCCGACCGCTGTTGTGTTCCGACCTGGAAGATGGTTCCATATTGGCGGACCAGTTTTTTGACTTTAATACCCTGTCCCACCCAGCGGGTCAACGGTTTTTCACCGTAAATATCTTTGCCGGATTCGATGATTCGACTGTAAAGAGGACCATGCCAATGGTCGCAAATCGTTCCCCATACAGCATCGATATCGTCTCTCAAAAGAATATCGCGAAAATCGCGATACAGTTTGCAGCCTTTATAGCTTTCTTTTCCAAGTCTGTTGGAATAGAAGGATTCGACATCGCGGCAGGCACTCAGACCACGGTCTTCACGGGCTTCGGCAATCGCGACAACCTGATGATCCGGCAGGGGCCGCATTGCGCCGATCGAACCCCGTCCGCGGTTTCCAACGCCGAGAACCGCGATCGTGATCCGTTCACTCGGAGGAAGTTGTCCGTCTTTTCCCAATACCGCGCCGGGAACCATCATCGGAACTGCCAACGCGCCTGTCTTTCCCAACGTCGAAAGAAATTGACGTCGAGAGGGCTCTTGCTGATTTTCTTTCTTCATATCTCTTATCCTTTCCAAAAATTTATTACGATCGTTTTCATGTCTCTTTTTTCGACGGTTCCTTTCAACAGGGATCATCGTTTAAGATCTGATCACGAAACCGGTCTATACTGCTAAAATAATTCGTTAATGGTTTTCAATGTCTCTTCCACAAGGGTTTGTCCCCCTTCCGGACCAACGAGGATGCTCTTAATGATCGCACCGTATCCGCCGTGCGAGTACGCTTCCTTGGTCGGAAGATAAGCGGAACTGTCGTATTCTTCTGAAAGCGCACAGGGACGGGCCAACTGGGCAATGAATGTTTGCACCGCTTCCGACCGCGCTTTGATCCGAATTCCAAATGGAGTGTAAAGCTCAAAGGGATTCGTGCAGATCACGGTATCGCCGATTCGAACAATACTGATCGGGACCCGGCTGGTGAGCTCTTTTCCCTTTTGCTGAGCATCGTATCGATCGGTGATTTTTTTCGCCCATCCGTACAGACGATGAACGGTTCGATCCGTTTTCATCTTTTCACCCAGCGATCGAACATCATGCATGGAACTTTCATATTCGCCCTTTGTAATGCGATGATTCTGAAGATCAACAGTTCTGCTGATACTTACAAAGGGAATGTTCGAGGTTTTATCGTTCTTCACGACATCATAGGTTTCCAGAACCCCTTCACTGATCCGGCGCGCGATTTCTTCCATACGGTCGAGATTACGGAATTGGGACATTCGGTTCTCCGCCGCTCGACGATATTGCGTGTGCGGCGACACATCTCCCCCTGTTCCGCATTGGGCAATAATGCAAACATCTTTCCCCAATTTAGCGCGAAGATTTTCCCGGACGTAATGCCAAAAATCGGCGTGAAGAACGGAAAGTCCTTCCTGTTCCTGCGATGGACAGGAAACATTGACGATGATCGCAAGGAGCTTTCCTTTTTCATCCCAGAAAAAAATCGATCCGAGATCATGATCTTCAAAGGCTTCCATCGTCCGGAATTCGGGAACATTTGTTTTTCCGTACATGATCGCTTTGTTGTCCTGATACAAGGCCCGTCGGCACCACGCAACCGCCGCGAAATCCAATCCGTAGGAGTACTGGACTTTCGTTTTGTTTTTCCAGGCTTCCTCAATCGCGGGAACCAGTTTTTTTACCGCGAAAACGACATATTCGCTTGGGAGCATGCAATCGACATCCGGTGCAACATAGTATTTTGTATCATCGCAAACAGGAGCCGTGTGCGTATGGGTCGAAAAGAACACAAGACGGGACGCATCAAAATCGGGGATCGCTTTTTTCACCGCGGGCGTAAGGGCCCGAATCAGTTCGATTCGCGGGGCGATCAGATCCATTGCCAAAAAGATCGCCTGCTGTTTGCCGTCTTCATTTTCCATCGCGAGGATATTCGCCGTGATCGGATTCTTAATCCCTTTGGATACGCGTGTATGCATCTGTCCGTCCAGCTGAACAGGGCGATCCGGAGAAAGATCGACCGTTTTTGTTCCGATCTTCAGTTCCGATCCCTGTAAAGAGGTAAAAGCGGCGAATAAAAGGATCAGCAATCCTATGATCGAAGTCTTTTTCATTTTTTCACCTCTTTTCCTTCCGCTTTTTGATCTGTCCAGATCTTGTTAATGAGATCCAGTGTCCGGTCCACAAGGACTTGTCCTCCTTCGGGACCGACCGGATTCGATTGAATAATAGCGCTGTAGCTTCCTCCGCGAACCGCTTTGGCCGTCGGAAGATAAGTTCCATTTCCGACCAGCTGAACCACAAAGGTCTGTTCGGCCGGACTTTTGGCTTTCATCTGAATTCCGAAGTCCGTATAGAGTTCGAACTGGTTGGTGCAGATCGCTGTATTTCCAAGCCGAAGGACATGAATTCGGGTCTTGAACATCGGATGCGGATTCTTTTTCTGCGCTTCATATCGATCGCAGACAGATTTATTCCAGCCGAGTCCCATAAAAGCGATTTCCGCAGGAGATTTGGAGGGGTTATCCTTGATCTTCTTTTCAATATCTTTATAAACGGCAAGGCAGTTTTTATATTCTTCATCGGAAACGATTCGCATCGGAAGTTCGATCTCTTTCACTTCATGGATCAGAGGAACATCGGTGATTTTACGATCTTTAAGAACATCATAAGCGGAAGCAACGACCCGATCGAGTTTACGGGCAATCTCTTCCATCGGTTCCAGACCGCGCAATTTCATCATTCGGTTGACCGCTTTCTGCTGATACAGAGTTCGCGGACACAGATCGCCCGCCGCACCGCACCATCCGAGAACGGTGAGATCCTTGCCAAATCGTTTATAAAGACGATTTCGAACACAATGCCAATAATCCGCGTTGACCATGTTTCTTCCTTCCACAACTTGGGAAGGACAGGAGACATTGATCACAACGGAGATCAGCTGATCTTTTGCGTTCCAGACGAAAATTGTTCCGACATCCTGATCTTCTACCGCTTCGAACTGTTCGAAGTCGGGCCGATCTGTTTTCCCGTACATCTGCGCCGATCCATCGGAATAGACAATTCGCCGGCTGTGCGCAACGGAAGCGAAATCGAGGCCCCAGTTGATCTTGGCGGGCGCACGATTCTTCCAGGCGGCAACAACAAGATCGGCGATTTTTACTGCAAGAAAGTCCACTATTTCCGTGTATCCCATCAAATTGGGATCTTTGGGGAGTGCGGCGGAATAGGTTTTGCCAAGAGTTGGCGCGGTATGTGTATGTGTTCCGTTCAGAACGATCTTTTGAACATTGATTCCGGGATCTTTTTTCGCAACTTCTTTTTGGACCTCTTTGAGCAAGCCTTCCGAAATTTGAAGAAGATCGGCGGAAACAAAAATTACGGAATCGGATCCTTTTTCTCCAGCAGATTCCAGTGCAAGAGCGTTCGCGGTAAGGGGAGATTCTACTCCTTGAGAAGGACGGAAATGAAATTGTCCCCAAAGAGGAACACTTTTCGGGGGAGTAATATCTCCCTTTGCCGTTCCCGCCTTGAATTCCGCTCCGATCGCCTGCATGGAAAAGAGCAGGAGGATCAGGGAAAACAAAGCGGTGAAGATGGATTTTTTCATGTTTTCTCCTTAAATAATGGATCCAAAACGATAAAGAAACAGATTCTGAACCGCAAAAGACGTTTTTTAAACAAAAAAACCGCGGTTCGGATCCATGCTAATGGGGGTGGACAAACTGTAAATAACCGATTTTGAAACCGCGGATTTTCACGGATATTTTTTTGGTAAAAACACGTTTTCATCAAAAATATCTTATAGGAATTTCATCCGTGGTTCCAAACAAAAATATTTTTACAGTATGAGTACGGATAGATCATCGAGAGGGAGATCAAACCAGTTTGATCAGATGTTCATAGCTTCTCTTGGCTTCCGGAATGGATCCGCATTCGACGGAGAAGACCAGATCGTTCGGGCATTTCTTCGCGATTTCGACCATTCTTTTCCAATCGATAATTCCATCGCCGCATCCGCAGCCGACCGGAGTTCCGGCGACTTTGCCCCGTTCTTCATCGGAATGCTGAACGGAAATGTCTTTCGCGTGAAGATGAACGGATCGATCGACGACCTGTTCGAACCATTTGTAAGGATCCTGTCCGGCGAGATACGCGTTTCCGGTGTCCAGATTGAATCCGATACAGGGAGATTTCACGATATTATAGAGTTTTTCCAGACCTTCCGGGGTCTTGGAATATTGCGCATGGCATTCGAGTCCGATCTTGATTCCCCGTTCCTCAGCGATAAAAGCGGCTTCCTGAAGGGTATATCGGATCAGAACCCAATCTTCCGCTTCAGTTGTCCAGGGAGCTTTGATTCCTTCGTCGGTATTAACGACAGGGGCTCCGCATTCGGCGGCGAATCGGATGGCCAATTTCAGATATTCTCCATGTCGATCAGGGCGTCCCAACGGCCCGTGAGCTTGAAGTCCGGAGATCTTCAAACCGCGGTCTTCGCAAAGCCGGCGGAGCTTCATCGGATCATCGAAAAGGGACCAAGTATGATAATATCCGGCTTCACTCATCAGTTCCCGTCCGAAATGAACCATCGGTTCGACATATTCAAAACCGATTTCCGCGGCGCGATCGAGTCCCCAAACGAAGGGCTTATCGTGATGTCGAGTTGCTTCCAGGTTCATTCCCACTTTTACATTTCCCATTTTTTTCTCCTCTTACAGAATATCAAGTTCTCTTTGTGGACAATGATCGCTCATTGTTCAAGTATTTTTCTAATTAGAACAGTTCTTTTTTAATAATCAATGCCATTTTGCGCAATCTTTACTGCCATTTTGCGACATTTTGGCTCTTAAAGGGTGATTCGGCGCTCCCGTCGCATACGGAGGACCCCCTTAATTAGTGATTAGAGTTTAGTGATTAGTGGGGAGCCGCCGCTCTGTAATGGGGTGAAAATCTATAAAAAACGTTGTGATTTAAAAATACCCTCTCTTTAGTAATGAGCCAATTTTACCGATTCAAGAATTAGACTATTGACTCTATATCGAACCTTTGATACACTTCAATACTAAAGCCCCCGATGTTTAAATTTTTCGAATATTGAATTTACAAAGTTTACTAAAATTTTTATGTCAGAATATTTACTAAAATATAAACCTAAAAGGCTTCCGCACTGGGATTATGGTGAGGCAGCGCAAATGATCACCTATCGATTGGCTGATCCCATCTCGGAAGAAGAATACGAACTAATCCAAAATGAAGCGAAAGCTTTGCCGTTTAAACAAAGAGATCGCCATATGAAGATCAGAGTCGAAAACAATTTACATGAAGCTCGCTATGGCAGCTGCTGTCTCAATAATCCGATCGCGGCAAAAATTGTTATTGATGCATGGTATTATTTTGCTGGTACACGGTACGATCTTTATGAATGGGTCGTTATGGGAAATCATATTCATGTTTTAATTCGTCAGTTCAAAGGGTTTTCTCTTGGAAAAATCATTGGTTCTTGGAAAAGCTATACCAGCAAAAAAATTTCTCAACAGTTAAATATTCCGCAGCCTGTTTGGAAGCCGGAGTACTGGGACCGCATGATTCGTGATGAAGATCATTTTCAGAACGCTAAATACTATATTTTAAATAATCCAATAAAAAGCGGTATTGTGAACTGGCCGTACGTATCAACCGGATCTTTTGCGCCTGAATAAAAATGTCCCTCATACTCCCAGCGCTCGGGTTCCAACCGTGTTCGGTATCAATATTTTTCGCGGATTCCCCGGGTGAATGGGTGTTTATACCTATTGAAGATTTTTACCACTTTACAGAGCGGCGGCGTTGCCGGCGATTTTTTCTGATCGCTAATCACTATTTTTTTGTTTTTTTGAGAAAAATAACGCAAATTTACCCCCCCCCCTATTTTAACTTGACAAGAGATTGTTTTTTGATTATCCTATTAAATGTAAAGACAAGAAGGAATGAATCAGGGCAATTTCCCTTTAATTTTTTGAAAAGTGCAGTTTATTTCTTGATGTACTTTTTTGAATTGATTATAATAACGAGTGTATTGTTCGTTTATTTTCAAACAGTCCGATTCAGTAAACACTTTTAAACATGGAGATGAGAAATGAAAAAATTTGCGATTTGTCAAAATGGGGGGGGGGAGAATATAGCGATTTCTTAAAAACGATCTTTAAGAACCGCGGATTTACCCTGGTCGAACTGCTGGTCGTGATCGCGATCATCGGTATTCTTATCGGTCTTCTCTTGCCGGCCGTTCAGGCAGCACGGGAAGCGGCCCGGCGGATGCAGTGTACGAATCAATTGAAGCAACTTGGCATTGCCGTTCATAATTTTCACGATGTTCGTAATGGAGTCGTCCCCCTTTGTGTTCCGATTACAAGTTGGTCCACTCCTTCACGTGCGTCCTTCTTTGTTCTTGTCCTTCCCTATATGGAGCGGCAGGCAACCTATGATCTGGTCGTACAAAAGACAAACGGCCTTACTGCCTCAATGAACAATGATACTTTCTGGAATACTTTAACGGAAGAAGAACGGAAATCGATGTTTATTCCCGGGTATTTATGTCCCTCCCGCCGGCCAAGCGATGCGAATAATCTGATCGAAGACGGTTTAACCACAACCACGGACGGAGAGCTGCGCAACGGCGGAAAATATGGACCTCAAACCGATTACGCGGTCGTGATCGGGGTTTCTGAAGTTGGAAACGACGACAGCGGCGGCTGGTTGACCCGACTTTGGAATGCTGATAAGAAGATCATTGTCGGCCCGATTCGGGATGCGGTTAAGGTGGGGCCAACGATTAAAGAATGGGAACCTCGGGACAGCTTTGCCTTTTGGCTCGATGGAACGACCAATCAGATCATTGTCGGGGAAAAACATATTCCCCAGGATTGGCTCGGTAAATGCTATGTTGCCTCATCCACACCCGACGAGCATCCAAGTTGGGATTGTTCTGCGTTTTCTTTTACCGGAGCGCACACAACATGGGCCATTGCCCGATCTTTTCGGGGCAAAATCGCTTCCAGTGTCAATGATAAAACCGGCGGACTTTCTGCGTACAGCGATCGGAACAATGGGATGCACTGGGGATCCTATCATCCCGGAGTCTGTAATTATCTGATGGGTGATGGATCGGTTCGCCCGATCTCGGTAACCGTTCCAACCGGATCTCCCTGGACAGATCCAGGTGTTGAGTCCAATCCGTCCAACAGCATTATCGGAAAACTGGGGTGTGTTGCCGACGGACAGCCGATTCCGTCTTTGTAATATTACAAAAATATCCTGAAAAGGGAAACGCGGAATCCTCTAATAAAAAACCCCGGGTTGACCGGGGTTTTTTTATTAGACGTAAAATCGATCGCGGAAAGATCGAATTCAGTTGGCGCTTACAAGATTCGGATTTTCGGAGACAACATTGACGCGCTGTCCTTCCCGATCGAATTTGATATAGCCGTCGATCAAGGCGTAGATCGTGTAATCGGTTCCCATTCCGACTCCCTTACCGGGATGGAATTTGGTTCCGCACTGTCGAACGATGATGTTTCCGGGCTTAACGACCTGTCCACCATACATCTTGACACCTCGACGCTGTCCATTGGAATCCCGACCGTTTCGGCTGGATCCCTGTCCTTTTTTATGAGCCATAGTACCACCTTCCGACTTATTTTTGCAACAGAAAGGCGTTTATTAAACGCAAAACTGCTGCCAACCAAAGAAACACTCTGTGTGAAAACAGGTATTCTGATCCTCACCAGAGGTAAATGCCTGCAAACAATAAAACGATTCACCTATCTCCCGCCTTGGTAATCCAAAATAGAGATAAATGAACAAGTTATTTTACAGGTAAATCCACTGGTAGTCAAGCTCCCCCGGCTGTCCAAAACGGATTTCTTCACTATTTTCATCAAATTCGTCGCTCGGACGGTAGAAATTCAGCTTTAAAACCTTTCGAAAAATGGTTCGACCTTCAAGAAATTTTGCCTTGGGATTATAAGACGACGGTGTATCTTCCCAACGAAGCGCGTTCGTCAATCCGCTGATATAAATGGAAAAACGGTCAATACGGGGATCGACACTCTTCATTTTCTTATCGTCCGCAGTCCGGTCAATATCGACCCAGGTTGCAATACCCCAATAGGTTTCTCCCGGCTTGATATCCACTGTCGGAAAGGTAATACTGTTCTGAAATTTTCGTTCGGCATCTTCTCTTACCGCGATTTTTACGAAAGCCATCGGAAGGAACTGATCAAAATAAATCGCTTCTTCTTTTCCGGCCGGAAGATTTCTGAGATATCCATTATCGTCTTTTCTGTACTTCAGACGGTCCTGAATGGTATTGCTGACCAGAACAAATTGCGGAACAAAATGGACCGTTCCCGGCGTTTTTCCGGAAGAATCTTTCTGGGCCTCATTGTAATCGACTTCCGCCGGCTTATAGGTTCCCTCAAGATTGTTCTTTTTTTCCTCAAAGCTCTTGGCCTCGAATTGTCCTGCCGAACTTTCGACCATTACGTTGACTTTATTGTTTGCCGGTACTTCCACTTCATTTTTGAGACATTTACCTGTATTGGTAACGGAATAGACAAGATACCAGACTTCATGCCGCTGCATTGTCCCTTTTTCTGTCGGAAAATCGACATTGATCATTCGAACCGGCTTGAAGCGGAATTCCAGACACCAGATTTCCCGAGTGTAGAACAGATCCCGCGCCCAATCAAATGTATTGGATTGACCGACGATTTCCGGCATCGCCGACCACTGATAGGTATCCGAATAGTTTACAAACGGCCGGATACTGCGCATTACGCCGGGTCCAAGGATCCGTGTTTTTCCTTCCCCCTTCTCCGCTCCGATCGAAGGATAAACGGAGATCAGAAAACAGAATAAAAAAAGGAATGATCCTTTGGCGGAAAGGAACGAAAGCAACTTTTGAAATGAATAATGTCTTTTTAACATGATTTTGTATTCGTAATTCTTTGGTAATCTTGAAGAAATTCCAATAATCCAACTTTCCTATTATAATCGCAGAAAAGCCCTTTTGTCAAGAAACCCTTTAAAAACAGAAAATCTTTTCCTCTTTTTTCTTCCTTTCCATCGTTATTCCGGTAATAATTGTTTTTTTTTGTATTTTTAAAAGAGAAAAAGCGCATTTTGATCTGGTATCCTTTTGGAAAAAAGATTATTCTTACCCTGTATCAGAATCGGAAAGGATCGAAAAGAGGTGTTTTTCCGATTTCTGAATCCCAGGAGATGTCAATATTTGCAATGTTCAGATCAGAGAGAATCGATTTTATGGAACCTTCAGCGAATCAATCGGAGCAGACCGTTCACTTGCCGGTCCTTTATCGGGAAGTGCTGGAAGGATTGTCTCCAGTGAAGGACGGAATCTATATTGACGGAACCTTGGGCGGGGGAGGGCATTCGCTCGGAATACTCCGCAAAGCTGGTCCCAATGGATTGGTGATCGGAATTGATCGGGATCCGACCGCGATCCGACGGGCAGAAGATCGGATTCGAACGTCCCTTGAGAATGATTCGGAGTATCAGGGCCAAAATCTTCCAATTCGGTTCGCGCAGGCGAATTATCGGGATTTTCCCATGGTCCTCAATTTACTGAAGATCGAGAAAATCAATGGATTCTTGCTGGATCTGGGATTATCCAGCGATCAGCTTGCCGATCGGGATCGGGGATTCAGCTTCGATTCGGAAGGGGATCTCGATCTGCGGTTTGATCCAACGGAAGGATTGCCGGCGTATGAACTCCTTAATCGATGGAGTGAGGAGAAGATCGCGGACGTGATTTTTCAATATGGAGAAGAGCGATACAGCCGCCGTATTGCCCGGGCGATTGCAGAACGACGGGTAAGCGAGCCCTTGAGAAAGGCTGCGGATCTTGCCGGGATCTGCCGCCGGTGCATTCCCCATCCTCCCGGCCGGCAAAGAATTGATCCGGCAACGAGAACCTTTCAGGCGCTCCGAATCGCGGTCAATGAGGAACTCGATTCTCTGAAAGAGTGTTTGGAAACATTGGCGCCGTTCCTTGCTTCGAAAGGGAGAGTTGCCGTTATTAGTTTTCATTCCCTTGAGGATCGTATTGTAAAAAACTTTTTTCGGGACGCGGCCGATTTTCGTATTATTACGAAAAAACCAATCGAAGCCGGGGAAGAAGAACTGGATCAGAATCCCCGTTCACGAAGCGCAAAACTGAGAATCGCGGAAAAAATATAAACAAAACTTAATCTATTTTCTTTATAAAGTTGAGGTTGAAAATGGGAGATCGATACAAGGATTTAATGGAAGATCATTCTTATGAGGAAGACGATCGATATGATCAGTCGTATTCGGAAGAAGACGGCGCGGATCTTGACGATTATTCCGACGATCAATCCTGGAAACAGCAGAAGAATAATAAAAAGAGCAAAAAACAGAAACGGCGTGAACAACGGGAAATGCGCCGGGGACGACAGGATTACGACGATTCCGAAGAGGATTACTCCTCGCAAAATTATTCCTCGCACGATTACTCCGCCAAGGAGGATCAGGAACAGGAGCAATATCCGCAGGAGCAGGAATCGGATCAATATTCCGATTCCGGGGACTCCTATTCGGAAGAGGAAGCAGATTCCGATCAGGACAATCAGCCCGAAGAAGTCGAACAGCCGGTTTTTGTTCAGGCGAGCGCTCAAAAAGATGCTGTTTCCAATTCCGTGAAAGATCCTTCTCCGAAAAACCACGAATCTCTCAATGATGAGAATTCCGAAGACGAAGAAGATCCCGGTGAATCGGTCCAAAGAGAAAAAGCCTTTAAAAAATTCAAGGATCGGTTCATGGAAAAAGTTTCTCCCGCTTTATCGGCGGTGAAAAATAAAACCTCCCAATTCTTTACAAGAAAAAAAGAAGAAAAAGAAGATCTGATCGATGATGCCGCGCTGGAAAAGATCCAAGAGACGGCGGAAGAGACCGGAAAGGAAATCACAGCGGAGATCGAAAGCAGCTTAAAGAGAAATTGGAAAAGAATTCGAAAGCAGACGGTCGGCGTTACCGCGGTTTCCACTTTGGTCCTTTCGGCGATATCCGGAGCGATGTTCTTTTTAAAAGAAGATCCGGAAGAGGTTGCCGCGCGAAAAGTTTCCATGGAAGAGACCTCTGCCGTCGAAGATCTTGAAGGCGTGTTCAAGAAGCCGGGCGAACTTCTTTCGAAGATCCCGGTCCAGCTTCAGGGCGGAGAAAAAAAGCCGGGATCCGGCGGTCCTCTTCGGGAAACCGCGAAAGACCGGACTCCTCTTCCGCCGCCGAACGATTTGAAAAACAAACTGGACAATTTTATCGGCTCTGTTGATCAAAAAGTGAAAAAGGATGCCAACGCGATTGATCAAACGATCAAAAAGAAAGCCGGAGAACTCGACCAAACGATTCAGAAAGAAGTGAAAAAAGTCGATCAGTTTATTGAAAAAGAGATCAAAAAACCGGTAAAAGATATTGTTGATAAAACCAGTAAAGAGTTGGAAAAAACCAAAGGATTATCCGGCGTTAATGTGGAATTTAATCCGAACGGGCCGGGAACGGTGAAGATCAATCCGGAAGTGAAGAAGCCGATCGATCCGTTTGCTCAGAACAAGCCTGCGGATAAAAAGACGGCAACTCTTCCGCTGCCGAACGAGAAGAAGCTGACGATCCCGCTTGCCGCGCCTTCCGGTAAGGAAAGACCGAATACTTCCCGGGAAATGCTGCCATTACAGGCGGTAAAACCTGCTCCGGCGCCCGGTGCTTCCCAGGTTCCGGCCGCAGTATCGAATCAGATCGATAAAGTCAATACCGCAGTATCGGAAACGGTGAACAATGCTGTTCGAAAAGCGGAAGAGATCAAAGCGGATCTTGCCGGTCAAAAACAGCTTGTTCTTCCCCCGCAGGGATTGAAGCCGCAGACACCTCCGGAAAACAGAATGCTCTTGAACAATACGGCAAATACAAGTTCTCCGGCGCCTCAGCCGCCTGCGGCATTGGGATCAGCGTTCCCCGCTGCCGGAGCGAATCAAAGTTTGCTTCCTTCCGCAAATACGGCCGGATCGCTCGTTCCGAATTCCCCGTCGAGCGGAGCACCGGTTCCGTCACCCCTTCCGCAGGGAACATCCTCCTTGCCAACTGCGGCAAATAATACGGGACAGCTTTCTCCGGCTTCGGCGTCTTCATTTGGACAAAGTCCGAATCCGGGATCCCTTCAGCCGTTGACCATGCAGAATCCCGCGCCGAATTCCGGATCGCTCTCGAATCTTCAAATGAATCCCGCCGATTCACAGGGAATGCCGGTGCGAATCCAGACGTCGGCAAGCCCTGTCAATTCCGGACAGCAGGGAGCGTCTTTCGTTCCATTGCAGCCGCTCGGATCCGCATCGGCTCCGTCCGCTCCGTCGGGATCATTGAATATGCCGCAGAGTATATCCGGAACACCTTCGGTTGCGATCGGATCGGCTGCTCCTTCCAATCCGGGCGTTCCCTATTCCGCAAATCAAGCCGCCCCTTATTCGGGAATGAATACGACGGGACAGACCCAGGCTTCCTCAAATCAATATCGTATTTATACAACACGAGAAGGGGATAATCTTCTCTCCATCGCGGGAGGAGAATTGGGGGATCCCATGCGTTGGGTGGAAATCAAACGCCTGAATCCCGAACCGGTCAGCAGACTCAATCTGGAAAATCCCGTCTTCCCGGCCGGAACGCAATTATATCTGCCCTAAGAGCGAAAGAATTGGACCGGGACTTCAGGTCTAATTCTTAATGAACCGGGGCTTTCAGTCCGGCGGTCGTCCGGTGAAAATGGCGGCGAAAAGCGCGAATAAAAGATGAAGAAGATTGAAAGTCGAGATATTCCGCGATTTGCGCCGCGTTCATTTCCGTTTCTTCCAGCAGTTCTCGTGCGAAGTCCATTTTCCGCCGGAACAGTTCTTTTCCGGGCGGAATTCCGAGCTCTTTCATAAACAATCGATTCAAAGTACATCGGGAAACACCGACCCTGCGTGCGATTTCCGGGACTGAGGGATTGAATTGAAGATTCTCCTTCATAAATTCCACCGCTTGCAGTACGATTTTGTTTTTGATCGGCATAAATCGGGTCGAATCTCTCTTCACGATCCGAATCGGCGGGATCAGAATTTGATTCTTGCCGGCTGAATTTCCCGAAAAGGCCTCATCAAGCAGACGGGCGGCCTGATATCCGACTTCATTCCCATTCAGTTCGATACTGGAAAGGGAAGGAGTTGTCCAGCGGCAAAGATCCGTATTGTTTCCCATTCCGAGAAGGGCGACTTCTTCCGGAACCGCAATCCGGTACTGCTGGCATATCTTCATAAGATGGACCGCGTGAACGTCCCGGGGCGAGTAAATCGCAACCGGCTTCGGAAGGGATTGAAGCCAGCGGCCGGTTTCCTTCGCCGCTTTCTCGTCCCATAAAAGCGGAAGGGAGGTATCTGTCTGCGGTAAAGAGGGAGGGGAAATCCCAACAAGACCGTATGTCTTCAATAGATCTTCAAAAGATTTCTGATGCTGGATCGACCACCAGTTGTATCCCAACGTGAAAAAGGCAATATTTCGAAAACCTGTCTTCCAGAAATGTTCTACGGCGATTTCGGCGCAGATTTTTCTGTCGATTTCAATTTGTGCAGGATACTGATCGCCGTCTCCCATGAGTTCGATCACGGGAACACCCTTGGCCTCAAGTTGACGGCAAAGATCCGTACTGCCGCAGCGGGAAATGATTCCGTCTCCTTTCCAATCCCGGAACCAATCCGGAAGCGCTTCCTGAATGTTTCTTTCCGGATGAAACAGATTCCATTGACAATGAAGGCGATTATAGCGCGAGATCCCATGGACGATCCCCCAGGCAAAGCTGCGCGAGGTTTCTATCAGAAGAAGAACCTCTTTCCGCCGCGATTGATCCAAAAATCTTTTATTTGTTTTCATGGGAATCCTCTTTCGATTTTTTGTCTATTATAAATGCGGATCAATTGGAAAGCAATACCCGTCTGTTCCCTGATTTCAGGTGATTCGATGATTCCGGCCGATGATACAAAAAGAACATGCCCTGTGATACAAAAAGAATGATTTCAGGATTGACAACGCCGGTTAAATACGATACACTGAATCTCATCATTCATTTTGAAAGGAGAGAATCATGCGAAAAGAAACAACACGGCGTCAATTTTTGGGAACAGCGGCGATTATTGGAACGGGACTTCTGATCCCCGATCTCATTCCCGCGTCCGCTCTTGGACGCGATGGAAAGACCGCTCCAAGTCAACGGATCCGGATGGGCGTGATCGGCTGCGGAGGACATTCCAGATGGAATATCAATCTTATGCTCCATAATCCGGAGCAGCAGATCGTTGCTCTTTGCGATCCCGATGAATCGCATCTGATCGCCCGAAAAGATATGGTCGAGAAATTTTATGCCAAAGAGTCCGGCCGGTCTTATTCCGCCGATCCTTATAAAGATTTTCGCGATCTGGTCAATCGAAAGGATATTGATGCTGTCGATATCATCACGCAGGATCACTGGCATGTCTTAATGGCCGTATTCGCGATGAAAGCCGGAAAACATGTGATCTGCGAAAAGCCCGTCCTCACTATTGAAGAGGGAAAGATCCTTACCGAAATTCAGAAAAAAACCGGAAAGGTCTATCTCACCGCGTCCCAGAATCGGACCGTCGATACAAATCAGTTCCTGGTCAATGTCGTTCGAAATGGACTCCTCGGCGATCTCAAGCGGATCAAGATTCTTCTTCCTTCCCGGGGAGTGCGTAGAGAAAAGGAAAAGCGGTCTTTCAAGGTCTCTCCCATTCCGAAGAATTTTGATTATGAGCTTTGGACCGGTCCGGCTCCCATGCTCCCTTATATTCCCGCGAGAATCCATGATACCTGGCGATACAATATCGCTTACAGCGGCGGTGTTCTTCCCGATTGGGGGGCCCATTACATCAATCTCGCTCTTTGGGCTCTTGATTCCGATACCGATCCGGCGGTCGCTTATTTCGGAAACGGAGATAATCCGAAAACAAAATGGAATTATCCCGATCCGGAAGATCCTTGGAATTACAGCAGTACATTCGATTATACGGCCGTCTTTAAAAGCGGTGTCTCCATGAGAGTATGGAATGAAAGTCCCGCGATCAAGTTCGAAGGAACAAAAGGATGGATCATGGCCAAAGGGCCCTCCCTTTACGCAAGTGATTTGACCGCAAGCAGCGATAAAATCCTCTCCTGGCGGCCCGGCCCGCATGATATCGATGTCGGAAAAGATCTTCAATACTGCATGGTAAGCCGAACCGATAAAAAAGGACTCCCCGGCGTTCAGGGAGGAGAGCACGTTCATTTTACGCATTGCATCAAAACGGGACAAACTCCTTATTATACGGCGGAGATGGGCGCAAGCAACGATGTCGTTTCTCTTGCCGGTCTGATCTCCATGAAAGATCTCAACGGCGGTCCGATCCAATGGGACAATGCCAAAAAAGCGTTTGTCGGTAAGAATGCCGAGATCGCGAACAAGAGTGTTTTTATGAGTCGGCCGCAAAGAGATCCCTGGACCTTCGATCACGTCGATTCCTGGATCCGTTGATCTTTCCTGTTTTCCTCAAGGAGCAAATGAGAATGAAAAGTATTTATTTGGCGATATTGATGCTGTGCGCGGCGATTTCGTTTGCCGCGGAAGTCAAACCGGGCGTATCGGATTCCAAATCGGGATCCTTTACCTTTACGCCGGTTCAGAATCCGAAAGATCTTGCGCCGATCCGGTATGTTCCCGAAAAGACGATCATCTTGACAGACACGAAAGATCTCTCCGATTGGGATAATGGAGAGGGTGCGCCGATCTCCGGCTGGGAGATCAAAAACGGCGTGATCCGGCGCATCGGCGGGAAAGAGGATCTTTTCTATAAAGGAAATTACGATAATTTCGTGCTGGAGTTCGAGTTTCAGGTTTCCAAAGAAGGAAATTCCGGCGTCTTTTATTACGCATGGTGCTCAAAAAAGAAAGCGCGCGGATTCGAATATCAGATCATCGACGATATCCACCGAAGAGTCCATCCTGATTTCGAGCGATTCGCAACTGCCGGCCTTTATACCTTGTATCATCGATATTATGATGCCGGTCCGATGAATCTCAAAGGATACAATAAGGCAAAGATCGTTGTTCTCGGAAATCATATCGAGCATTGGCTCAACGGAAAACTCGCCGTTTCCGTTCAGACCGGAACTCAAAACTGGAAAGATCACGTTGCGAAAAGCCGTTTAAGCGAATATCCCGAATTCGGAAAGATGAAGTCCGGACGAATCGCATTCCAGAATCATGATCATGAAGTCTTCTTCCGCAATGTCCGGCTTACTTCGTACAGGAAGGAATCTTCGGAAATCGGGAAGTAATCGCGATCAGATCCTCGAACAGGGCATCATTAACCCCGATGCCCTCGCTGCTGCGCATTTTTTTCGATCCGTTCCAGTCCGTATAATGTCCGCCCGCCTCTTCCAGAACGGTGGTGAGCGGCCCGGCGTCCCAGGGACTGAGATCCGGATCGACGATAAATTCCGCTCTTCCTGTTGCGACGAGATAAAATCCGAACGCATCGCCCCAAGTTCGGGTCAAGCGGGATTTTTTTTCAATCTCATTATATGCTTCCCGTCGGCCCATCTCGTCGAATGTGATCACTTCACTTGTGAGAAAAAGGGCTTCGTTTATAGAATCGACTTGAGAGACATGAGCGCGCCGGACCTCTGGAAAACGGGGATGTTCCCACCAGGCACCGCCCCCCTGTTCTGCGTAGATCCCTTCCTGAAGTGCCGGAATTCGGATCACTCCGGCAATCGGTTCCCCCTCTTTTTCGATTCCCACAAGAGTACTGTAAAGGGGAACACCGTGAATGAACGATTTCGTTCCGTCAATCGGATCCAGAATCCAGCGGTATCCGGAATCGCCTTCCTGATTGGAAAATTCCTCGCCGAGAATCGCGTCTTTGGGAAAGGCCCGTGAGATCTGTTCCCGAAGATATTTTTCCGCCCCGCGATCTGCCGCGGTTACCGGAGTCCCGTCTTTTTTCTGTTCAACGTCCAGATCCGGATTATTAAAATAAGACAGCGTTAACTCGCCCGCTTCCCGGGCTATCTGAATCGCGAGCTCCAATCGTTCCATGGATAAAATGATCTCCTGAGAATGCAGACTTCCTGCCCGCATTGGCCCTTAATGTTTACAGATTGACATTTTGAAGAATTTGCGCCGAATCTTCCAGAGAAATCGACGCTTGCGAATTGCTGGCCTTCGTGATCCGTTTGGCGGCTTCGAATTGCGCCTTCGCGATCTGTCCGGCAAGCGCGCAGTTTTCTTTCAGCAATTGATCAATTTGATCCTGCAATTTCTTTACCGTATCCAGAACCTGTTCGTATTTTCCTTTTACGATATTCATCTGATCGGTCATCGCGGCAAGATCCGCCTTGAACCGCGTCTGTTTGTCCGACCAGGTCTCAATTTTATTTGCCGCTTTGGCCTTCGTATAAAGAGCCTGATCAACAAACGGCTTGACTTCCGCTGTCGGCTCTGTTCCCATCACGACAAACTGATCTGCAAGAACAACCTGAATATCGTGGAGAGCAACCTCTTTTCGGGAGATCAGTGTGGTCGTGTTGTCCCGTTGGGTGTACTCTTTTTCCATTAAATAATCGTAATCCTGCGGAAGACGCTTCTTCCCGGCTTTGGAAAGGATCTCGTCCGCCGGAAGTCCCGCAATCTCTTGCGGAAGATAGCTTTGACGCGAAAAATAATCTTTTTCTTCTTCCGAAAGCGTGGTAATAAAGCCCGGACTCGAATCTTTCCAGATCGCAATATCGTCCGGAGAGTCTATCGGAAGGCGATTACTGCAAACGATCCAGCCGTTTTTCGATTTGATCGATTTATCCAGACGGGCAATCTCCGCTTCCGACAAGTGAACCGCCGAAATCAGACCGACTTCCGATCGATTGACGCTGGCAATTCGAAATATTCCGAGAAAAGTCGCGGGAAACGGTACAATCGCCGGAGCCGCCGCATTTCCGCCGTCTTTCACAACCTGAACCGGAGCTCCGCTGTCGAATAAATAGACAAGTGTATTCTGCTGATTTGGGCTCACGATGTAATCGGCCGGAAGAGCAAATCCCGTATTGATCACGCCCGACTTGTTCACTATATTGCTCGGAGCACAGTTGCACCAGATCTGTCCCTGAAGAAGGGAATGGATCTTGTCCTTTTTGGCGGCAAGCGGCATTTTTTCCCATTGATCGGGCTTCTCCAAACGATTTCCGTAGATCTCGCTTTGAAGCGCGGCAATCGTCTTCTCTATATCACTGTACTGCGCTTCCGCCTTCGCGATCTTTGCTTCCCATCCCTTTTGCAATAAAAATCGCTGGGATCCAAGCCAAAGATAGACGGTTCCTGTTATCAGGATGAGGATCAAGAGAACCTTATTCCAAATATTCATAATACTGCACCATTATACTGTTCGGGCGAATGATTGCTATTATTTTACGGACGAAAAAACCCCGTATTTTATCCTGTCTTACTTACTATTATAGTCCAATGCGATCAAAAAATCCTGTTAAAATTGACTCATCAATGCAAAATTTGGATATTGTGTAAAAGATAATCGGATTTTTATAAATATTCCGGTTCTGATTTCTGAAAATTTCCCCCGAAATATTGGACCGTATTTTGTACAGCTTCTATAATACGCGCAAATTACGTCTTTGTCAAGAAAAGAACAGAGATCTTCCCTGTATTTTTTATTTTATTTTCCTTTTTTAAACAGAAAAATCATTGCAAATGGAAAATTCATTAAAGATGGGCAAAATTTTCCAGAATTTTAAGGCCAATCGATTGACTTTTTTCCGGATGAAATTGTGTCGCAAAGAGATTTTCCCTCGCGATCGAGGAACAGAAAGAGATTCCATAGTCTGTTTCCGTTGCGATCAGTGAATCGTCCGTCGGCTTGACATAATAAGAATGGACGAAATAAACATGATTTCCTTCGGACAAACCGTTGAAAAGAGGGACTTTCTTCCTGAAATGCAACTCATTCCATCCGATATGGGGGACTGGAAATTCATGAGGAAGATCGAACCTGAGAACCTGGCCCGGCAAAATTCCCAGCCCGTCTTGACCGCCGTTTTCCTCGCTCCTTTCAAAAAGGAGCTGGAACCCAAGGCAGATTCCAAGAAACGGCTTTCCCGATCGAACTGCTTCCCGTATGGAATCGACCAGATCAAATTGAACAAGAGCGTTCATCGCGTCGGCAACCGCACCAACGCCCGGCAAAACAATTTTCGTTGATTTTCGAAGGAGATCCGGATCAGAACTGATTTGAGCTTCCGCTCCGACTTTCTCGAACGCCTTCTGAACGCTTCGCAGATTCCCCATCCCGTAATCGATTATGGTAATATTATTCATTCTCGTTCCGTATTCGCATAAATCTCTTTCGCTTTATCAGAAAGAAGGAACATTTGGCCGGGATGGATCTTTTTCTTCTTCTTTGGATCCGCCCGACCCGCCGACGCTGTATATTCCGCCAGATCGGACTGCTTGTCCCGTTCTGCCTCGAAAACAGCGTCGTTTTCCTTCTTAACCTCCGATTCCTCCTTTCCTTTGAAAAGAGAACATCCCGAGGAAAAGATCATTATACCCGCCAGTAAAAGAACAACAAGGATTCCTGATCGCGATCCATGAGCGTGTTTTTGCGTCAATTCTTGAATTTTTGACATCTCCCGGTTCCCTGTACGGCGATTGTTGATAAACAAAATACGCGAACGTTTCTTCTGATATAATCGTCATAAATTACCAAAATCATTAGGTTTTTACCGGGAAAAGAGGCTTTTCGACCCATTTTCTTCCCCTCGCCGCCGGAATCTTCCCGGACTTCCTTCCCGAACATTCTTCCCTCCTTCGTTTTCGCTGTCTCTTTTCACAAATATTCGCCCCTAATTATATTAGAGAGTGCTTTCTTTGCCGATTTTCATTAAAATTGGGTAAAAAAACGCTTTTTTAGAAACTTATTCGTCTTTTTCTTCTCTAAAATTATTGACGAGTAATCTTCCCGAACCGCTTTGGCGCGTAAATCCAACGGTTCATGATCTGGAAGTAAACTTGAGGGGAAAATAAAAAGACGTTAAAATCGATATATTATTTTTAATTATTCTTCGAATTTTATAGTCTTTGAAAATTTTACCTATTTTTTATCCCATAAAGTTTTCAGTCCGATTAAACTGAATAGAATTGGGATTGAATGGATTAATCACAAATTATAATGATCGAAAAAGATATTTGTCAACGATAAATAGATATTTTCGATATAAATTTTAACTGTTTTGTTGTTGCATATTTTGTAACGGTATTAAGTTGAGGATGTAGAGATGTCAAACTCCGGAATTCGTTTTCTGAATGGCCTTAAGAATCGATTTTCTAATCTGAACAGGGAAAGTATCCTTGCGTCGCTTTTGCAGAAAAAGCACAAGATGGATCCCCGTAAGCTCTCACTGGAGTCTCTGGAAGAGCGTCAGCTGCTCGCCGTTACTGTTGCAGAGTACACGGCGATCCAGCAGGCTTTTACTGATTTCGAGATCGGATCCTACTACGGGATCAATACAATCGATATCGCTTCCGATAAATTGACCGCCGAGAATCTGCGCGATGCCATTCAAAAAGCGGCTAATTCCGCAAGTGAAGATCTCATCGTTCTGAGAACGACCTCGCAGAATTTCTCGCTCGATATGGGAACAAGTTCCCTTCTGATCGATTTCAATACCGCGAACAGCGGTAAGTTGACCATCGTCAGCATGAACAGCGAGACCGGCGACTTCATGAATCCCGTCCAGATCAAATCGGATAATGATACCGTTATCCAGATCAATTCCGGTGATGTCAATATCGGTAATTTGACCCTGATCGGAACCCAGGAAAAAAGCTCACTTGCAAAGAGCCCGATCCTCAATATCTCCCAAACCGCGAACGTTCTCACAAAAGACGTTGAGCTCAAAACCGAAGTCTTTTATACGGCGAATACCGATAAAGGCGATGCCCGGATCTCTTATCTGGACGGCGTCTGGTCTGTTGATTTCGCGATGGGAACGGACACGCCCCTGCGTTCTTATATCACCGGATTCAGTTCGGAAAGCGATATCGTTTCCATTCTGGGAAATATCAAAACCGCCGATGGATCCGTTTATACCAGTTCCAATTATTACGATGCCGAATTGACAGATACAGAAACCGTGGATCAGCATCAAAGCTGGGGCGCGGTCGATGCCGATATCCTCAACTACACCGGTTGGGGAAAAGTGATCGCCGACAATGAAGACGATCTCTTCACCTACTACAACCAGAATTTCACCGACAACAAGTATTACGTCAATGGCGGTCTCGAATGGTTCATTAACGGGACAGTCCATTCCGATTACGGATATTCCCGAACCTATTACGACGATAAAGGGGAAGTTTCCGGAAACAGCGGCGACACTTGGGCCGTTACCAAGTCCGACGGCGGGGGCCTTTACGGATCCCAGTACAATTATTCCAACTGCGGCGGGGAATTCACCTCCAATAATTATTACTTGCAACGGAACCGCCTTTCTCCGATGACGAAAGTCTCCGAACTGCTCAAGGCCGGATACGGAATCGGGTTCGATCTCTCCTCCAACATTACCACCACGACCAAAAATTCCACGATCGAAAATAATTTGACGACGGGAACAAGTAAAGAGACAACGGATTCGATCACTTACGCGTACGATTACGAATTAGCGACCTCGGCCATTACGGTTTGGGGATATGTTTACGATACGTCCAAAGCGGCCACCGCGCTCGATTATTATGTCGCCGTATACGCAACTGATCCGAAAAGCGATATGGGATCGCCCGCAAACGCGATGCCCGATAATCTCGGTCTTTATGGAATGTCTTGGCGAAATAATTCCAATAGAGAACAGGATATCTATACTTACGAATTCACTTCTCTCGGTGCGAAGATCGACGAGCTTGTTTCCGATAAGACAACGCAGGGAACGCCGACAACGTCCAATAATGTTACCACGCGAACCGATACCCGTGTTCTCATTACGGAAACAACCATGATGCGTGCGCACAGTATCGCTTATCTCGCCAAAGCGCCCGGATACGCTCCGGAATCGCAGGATCCCTACGATCCCAACAACGACACACGCGAACAGGTCGATAATGCCGCTTTGAACCCTCCCAAAGGCGAAAACAGTTCGAACCTCGGAAATATTACCAGTGATGTCAGTAAAGACTATATCGTCGAAGTGGACAATTTGACCCTCGTCAGCACGGACACTTATAAAGATCCCGCCGATTGGTTCAAGTTCCAGATCACACAGCCCGCCTCGGCCGGTGATTATGTTGCCGTGGAATACGCGACGACCCTTTTCTCCGGCGATCTCCGGCTTAGTTTGTATGATACAAAAGGCGTGCTTACCGATTATACCGCCGTGAAGTCCGTGATCAGTACCGTCAATACCGATGGATCCGGTGAAAACCGCTATCGCCTTACGATCTCCATGAAAGGTCTTGCCGCCGGAACTTATTACGCCGTGATCACCCGGGCCAATGCCGAAGTTGACTGCAAAAATTACAAACTCCTTATCCGGTCCGGATCCGATGATGAATATGAAGTGAATAATTCTCTCGAAGATCTTGAAAACGCTCCGGAAGGCGGAAATCAGTCCCCCAACCTCGGCGCGATTTTTGATGCCGATGAGCCCTTTATCATTTCCGATCTCGTTTTGAAACAGCCCGCCGCTTACAGCAGTGATCAGGAAACGGAAATTGACGGCTTCCGGTTCATTTTAACCGCCGATGCCAACGATAATACTTTCGTTCAGATCCGGTATGATAAAACCCGGATCAATCAGGATGACGCGAAACTCGATCTTTATGTCTTCAAAAAGGCCGATGACGCTTACTACGCCGAGAACCCGAATTCCTGGGGAATCGAAGTTGGAAAATGTCTGTATGATACCGATGGTATTGCCACCGTCAGCCTCAAAGGACAGACCGCCGGTGTTTATTATGTCAAAATCGTCGGATATGTCGGCGCGGAAAACACAACCAATTATTCTCTCGTGATCAATACCGACGGCGCGGTTACCGACAAACCCGATTTCTATGTTACAACTCCAGCGAAGGATCCTGTTACCGGCATTGAATGGAGTTCTCCGTTCGTTATTTCCAATGTTCCTTACGCGAAATACGATCCGGAACTCTCCGCAAATGATAAATTCTCCAGTACAGGGGCTTATTATACAGGAGATACGATCTACGCCAACGTCTCGATGGGCGCAAAAGACAACGGATCCGCCACCTCGGCTTATAGTGTCAACGTGATCTTCACGATCAATGGTGTTCAACTCGAACAGACCTTCCAGATCGATGTCGCCAAGGGTGATCTCGCCAATCTGAAAGATATCGTTTTCGCGAAATTGACCGACTCCGTTAAACTGATCGCCGAAAGCGATGATCTTTACATTCGCAACGCGGACGGAACGCCCGGCGAAAAGTGGAATTTCGAACTGAAAAACGGCATGATCCTTTCTGTCCTGAATACCCAGGATCAGGTCCAGTCCGGATACGTTTACTCCGTCGATGCCGATACCAATACAGGGACTTTCACCGCGATTAACGAGACGGTCGATCTCGATAACGGAATGACCC
>JAUNSU010000037.1 GCA_030539035.1 Planctomycetia bacterium | reverse complement strand
AGGGAGTTTTTTCAATGTTCAACAACAAATCACGTTCACTGTATTTGCCGAAAACACTTTTATTTGCCTCTTGCCTGTTCTTGTGCAGTGCGGTCATTTCAGTCGAAACCGGTAAAGGAACCATGTCGCAAGACGAATACAATAAAGAACGGGACCGTCTCGCTTGGCAGCATCGAATTTCTCATAATAACGACGGATGCGACGCTTTTTATTATCCCGCGAATAAAGAAGCGACCGTACAGGGATTTCTTGAACGCCGTGCGGCAAATCTTCCCAAGACCGGGATAACGACGATGACCTATACTCCGCAAAGTGCCGGATTCGGTCTCTTTACTCACAAAACGAAGAAAGGTGAATTTCTTACCTGGAGTGATGAGAACACGAAAGGAACAAAAAATATTGCCAAAGATCTTGCGGATCAGGGAAAAGATGTTCTCCAGATCATGATCGAATTCAGCCATAAAAATAATCTGGAATGCTTTTTTTCAATGAGAATGAACGATACACATGATGCGGCTTCGTCGGAAAAAAAGTATCATCCTCTCTTTCCGACCTTGAAGAAAGAACATCCGGAATGGCTCGTCGGAAATATCGCGGAACGGCACTCCATGAAATACGGTCGATGGTCGAGCGTGAATTACGCGGTTCCCGAGATCCGCGATCTTGCTGTTTCTTACGTGGAAGAAGTCTGTCAAAATTACGATGTGGACGGAATCGAACTTGATTTCTGCCGCCATTTGACTTTCTTTCCTTCTTCAGCGAAGGGGGAATCCGCTTCCGATCGCGAAAGGGAATACATGAATGAACTGATGAAGCGTATGCGCGAGGTAACCGATCGGGAAGGAATGCGCCGAAACCGTCCGATTCTTTTAACAGTACGCGTTCCGGATGATCTTGAATACGCGAAAGCGCTTGGACTTGATTTCGATTATTGGATGAAAGAACATCTCGCGGATATTTTTATCGGATCCGATTATTTTCATTTGAATCAGTGGGAATATTGGTCGGCATTCGGTAAAAAATATCACGTTCCGGTTTACGCCGGACTGAGTGAGTCGCGTGTTAAGAAAGGGGATAATCGATTTTCCCGTTGGGGAGAACCTGCCTATGCGGCCCGAGCAGTTGCCGCTTGGGACGCCGGGGTTGCCGGGATCCATTTCTTTAACGAATATTCCGGCAAGGCACCATTTCTTACAAGCTGTGCGTCGATTGAGGCGCTGAAATCGGTCAATAAAGTTTTCTTTCAAACGACCCAGCATAATGGTTATCGTCCGACCCATTATTTGAAGGAAGGGGAAAAATACCGGCATCTTCCGATTCTTTGTCCTGATACTCCTGCGGTATTCAATCCGAACGAAGAAAAAATATATGAAATGGATTTCGGCAAGGAACCGGAACGCAATCCGAAAAAAATTCTCTTATGCTGTCGATTCAATACAGGACTGAAAGATTCGCCGCTGGCTGTTTTTGTCAATGGGAAAATATTGACGAATGGAATACAAAACAAGAAATGGCCGGAATGGATCGACTTTCCGCTTGACGCTTCACAGCTTCACGCGGGAATCAACGAGATCGGATTCAAAGCGAAAGAGGAAAATGCGATCCTTCTCGACATTGCTGTTTCGTTCGAATATCGATAAACGGATTGGGGATTTAGAGCAAGTGAACCAAGCGGCGAAGGCCAAGATGACCGCCCTCCGTATGCGACTTCGTCGCTGCCTTTCCTGTATCGATATTTTTCACCGCTTCCCCGGTTTAATGGGAGATTGTGTTTTTTTATAAACTCCACGTTTATTACAGAGCGGCGGCGTTGCCGCCGGGGATAAGCGAGGACGCTTACCCCTCCCAGCGCTCGGGCTCCAACCGCACAAACAAATCGATGTTTTTTCTTATTCCCCGGGTTAATTTCACACGTTCCCTTTATTTTCAGTCCAAATCTCAGAACACAAACTCACATCCTGGACACAGAATATCGTCGCTCATTTTCCGGATTTTCTCGAACCGTTTCTTCCGATCTGAATCGTTCGAAGAATTATTTTCTTTCCGGTTATTATTTTCTGATCCGGGATCCGATTCGTTCACCGAGAACCAGTCTGATGACTGCCCGTCCATTCCGACACTGTATAGAAAATATCCCGATTCTGATTTGCCCGAATGGTCTTTTCCTTCATGATCAAATCGATGATATTGATACATTTCGTTCTTTTCTGAAAATTTATCGGATGGAATGTTTTTCTGGTATTTTCCGGATAGATCTGCCAAACTTTCCGGGTATTGACCATGATCAAGATAATAGAGTTCCAAAGCGCAGGCAATATCCAGCATTTCCAGCCGGACAAGGAATTCCATACAGCGTTTGTACTCATACCGAAACGTATCAGACTGTATGGATATACTGATAAGAAAGGGCACTTTTATTATCCCCTTCTTAAACACAAAGAAGGAAAATCGCGAAATACTGTTCAGAATATTTTCTGTATCCTTTAAATCGCCGCATTGCGATGTATTGCTGAAATTTCTCGATCGGATCTTTTCGTCCCATTTCTCCGCGTATTTATTTATATCTTCCAGAATCAGAAGAAAGGGCATTGCTTTGGGGCAGTTTAAAAGGACCTTTTCAGGGAAAGAACGATCATAATAATCTCCTTTTTTATCGGAATACGGTTCTGCGATATCTTTGATCGTGCATAAAAATTCGGCCAGGTTGCGAATTCGAATATTGTAAAGATATCGATCCGTATTATTACAGGATTCCATGAGGGAATGAAGCGATTTCTGTACGGATTTGATCTCTGTTTCACCGAAAAGATGCGATCGCAGGACACCGGGCAGATACCTCATCACACTGTACGGATATCCCGATTCATAAAGCACGTATTGATTTTCACAATGGATCATAAGATCAAGTGTACTCAGTGCGGACGATCTGTTTTCATCGCCCAGATCCCGAAAAAGGGATAATGAGAGTGCATTTAACATTGTGTATCTTACCGAATTGGGAACATTCGGATATATTCTACCATATTGCGAACCAAGGTTTTCATTTGAAATAACCGGAAAATAGAAATACTTTTTTCCCATTGCCTCTCGGAACATATCAAGTGTCTTTTTATTTTTTCGAAGCCATTCATCCATAATCGGAAATTCTTTCGCGGTCCAAGGCCTTCGAAAAAATTCATGCTTTTTGTACGATTCCGGCAGTTTATTTGAATTTTCCAATTTACGCAAATCATTTGCCGGATTGGCATATTCAACAGAAGGGACGATGTCCGGAGAAAGATTTAAGCGTTGACACAGACTTTTCCAGGCCGTTTTCCGAACATTATCCGGCCATTTTTCATACTGCTGAAACAGTTCTGGTCCGATCTGTTCCGCAAGGAGACGAAATCCGTTTTCTTCAGGAGAGCACAAAGGCTCATTAAAGTCGCGAAGTGCCTGGCAATAGTCCGGATCTTGTCCGTTTCGAGTTAGCGGTGATGTGATGAATGTCGTATTCTTTCCGATTGGAACAGGATAAAAGAAATACGCAATTATAAAACAGGATCCCAAAAAATACATAAAAGAAAAAATGTAAGTCAAACAGATGAACAGTAAGACAACTGACCATCGTTTGATCCGAAATCTTCGCCGAAAAAGACGTTTGAACCAGGGAGTTTCCGGAGGACATGGGATGGGAATACCATTGCGGTGCATATAGATCTTGGACACGATTTCCATAAGGATCATCCAGATCAAACATAAAATCATGATCAGAATATTGTAAAAATTAAAAGAGAAAAACGATTTCCAGCCGAGCAAAAAGCATATCATCACGGTAAAGACGAATACTCGCGAAAAAATATAAGTAAATCGATTTTCACGAGGAAACGAATCGGCTGAAATTTTATTGCTTTCCATGAAATTCCTCCCAAAAAAATTTAAGATTGGCAAAAATTCTTTCCGTTCTGTATTTATTATATCGGATTTGTTTATTTCGACTTCACCGGGTCCGCCATTCCAAAAGAACACGCTGCGTTCGCGGTGCCGCCGCGCGAAAAAAATTACGTGAATTCCCTAATTCCGTTCGCTTCGCTCACTTCATTACGGGCTTGCGCACGGCTGACATGTTCCGCTTTCGGCGCTTGGATTCAAACCTTATTTCAAAATCAATCTCCTTTTTGCTTCGCCGGTCTTTTCATATTTTTTGAAGGTTCCGGTTTTTTCCATTCCCAATTCCTTGGCGATCTTTTTCAGTTCGTCCTTTTGGTAATAGGTCTTTACACACCAGCGGAGAAGGGGATTTTCCGATTGATAATACTGATTTCCCTCAAGGATCAATCCTTCGCGCCAATCGTTTTCCATTCGAATGCAAACTTCGGTCGATTCACTGAAAACATTATTGCGAACGACGAAATTTTTTGTTTTGGCGCGATTTCGATAGAACATAAGATGGGCGCCGTTCGGATTCGGACGCTGATCATGGCCCCATCCGTATCCGGCATCAAGGCAGATATTATCTTCGAAGAGAATATTTTCCGTAATATAGGCGTTCCAGTATTCGTAAGAATATTCGGAATTCCAGATCAGATTTTTTCGATAGATCAAATTGACTGCGGTCCCATTGCGGCCCTGGTTGGTAAGAGCGGCATCATAGATTTCCCATATTCGATTTTCTTCGACGAGATTACCGTCGCAATCGCCCCAGAATTCGATTCCGTTTCCGAATCGGACAGGAACTCCGTTCGGATAAGTGAACTGGTGTCCTCCTCCTATGTAATAGATATCGCATTTGCGGATTGTGATCCGTTTTGTTGATGCGCCGTGGAATCCGTGCGCCGCTCCATAAGCGACCGCGAGATTTTCATGGATAATATCATGCTGGCTGCCCTCTTCAATAATATGCTTGCTCAAAGCCAGTTCAATCGAATCAAGTTCTTTGCCGGGATTGCCGTCGAACCGCAGATAAACCCGTTGATCATTCGCATTATACCAGTAGTCGCCCGGATTTTTACAATCTTTCAGTTTCCACTTTTTGATCCCGCACCGATGCAGCTTTTTGTAATTACCATGATTGAAGATAATATTTCCGACATCCCAGAAAAGTATTTTGGAAATATCCAGAGAAGCGGAGCGAACATCAAGGATCTCGAATTCCAGGACGCAGTCCGACGGCATTCCTCCAAGATTGAGGTGGTAACAAAGCATCGTCTTTTCATCTTTCTTTTCCGTTTTTGTCTGATTGAAAAGGAAGATCGTATTTTCTTTCCATTCGGCAGTGATTTTGGAAGTGCCGGGAGCACGAAAAAAGATGTTCCAGGGAGAATTCATATTTTGAACGGTCAAGTTGCTCATCTCGAACGGCTTGGAACATCGGGCGCGAAAAACAACCTGAATTGCGGAATTCGGGAGATTATTGGAAACGGAAGGTCCCCAGATCTGAAGATGATTCGGTTTCGTTCCGGAGGATTTGCATTCAAGTTTGAATCCGTTCTTCTGATAGGAAAAAGTACATTTCGCATCTTTTTCCTGATGTCGACGCCAGAATCCATTTCCTTGAACGGCATTATTTTCTTTTGAGTTCCAATTGAATTTATCACCGGCAACAGGTTCGATTTTTTTCGTTGCCCAGATTCCCGGCTGAACTTCGATCCAGTCTTCCGGATTCGAAGCGTCGACTGATCCGTAGAGTTTGGGAAGATCTCCCTTTCCGTAAGCTCCGTAATAAATGGGATTTCCTTCTTCACCGCTTTTGGGAAGGAGGGTTTCACGCCAAAGTCCGCCGCGGACAAAGAGGATCTTATCGCCCGGCTTGATCTCTGCCTGATTGACTTTATCAATCGTTTTCCAAGCTGTCTTTGGAGAAAGACCATCGCGGTCATCCGATCCCGTCGAGCTGTCAACATAGTAGGTTGCCGCCGATGCGCCTGCCGGGAAGAGCAGCAGTAGAAGAAGAACTGTCCAAATTGATTTTGCTTTCATAATATTCTTTCGAT
Organism: Planctomycetia bacterium; assembly: GCA_030539035.1. Taxonomy (GTDB): domain Bacteria; phylum Planctomycetota; class Planctomycetia; order Pirellulales; family Thermoguttaceae; genus JAUNBG01. Next base: position 26,655 of record JAUNSU010000037.1, on the reverse strand, counting down.
GTTAATGTTTCAAATGAAGTGAAAATGTATCCCGAAGGAAAATGCCGCAGTTCTTTCGAACGATAATAATTATACAAAACTTGCATCCGTCTTGCAAGTCCCGATTGAAAAGAGAAAATTATAATAGAGATAACTGCCGCATTGACCCGGCGGCACTGCTGCCGGGTGTCCAAGATGGGCACCGTCCCAGCGCTCGGGTTCCGACCGTGTTCCGGGATCGATATCTTTCCCCGCTTCCCCGGGTTAATGGGAGATTATCTTACAGATTTTAGTCGTCGAGATAGACCTGAAGTTCGATTTTGATCCAGTTGCCGGTCTGCTGTTTTTTGAACACCGTTCCGTAGATCAGTTTTCCGGCGTCCATAAGACGCGCAAGAATCTCATTTTTTCTGCGCGGAATATATCCGAGCTTATTGCCCTGATCGTCCTTGATCACAATCGCAAGCGGATCATGCTCGTTTTCCTGTTCCCGGAAAAAATGAACTTTCGTTCCGTCCTTTAAGCCGGGTTCAAGATCCTTGATATTCTCCACGTAATTTGTGCCCGCTATATGTACGTCAACCAAAAAAATCTTCTTGCTGTATGGCTTGGATATCTCGCCGAGTATGGATCCGCCGTGTATGATCGGAAGGATCGTCTTATCATCAATTTTTACTATCTTCGCCATGTTTTTTCATCAGCTCTTTTAATTTTTCTTCAGCTTCATTGTAAAGATTTTGAAGATACTCCAATTTTTCTTCCAGTTCCATTTTTTGCGCTTGAACCTCGATCTCATTGTCCAGAAAGTCTTTTTGACCGTAAGGCCAGGAATGCCGGATCGCAGAAATGGAATTAAGAATCTTCTGTTTTTTGCCCTGAAGATCTTCGATCTTTTCTTTCAGTTCATCCATGGTTGATTTTTTCTCTTCCGGAGAGTTGATTTTCATCAGAGATACATAAATTGTATCCATACTTAAAAGATCTTTATTTTCAAAGGCCTTCATCGCAGAAAGCAAAAGTTTTTTCTCTCGATCCGTTTGATTCGGATTCAAATCGGGATGAAGATGAAACAGGATCTTCCGATACAGGACCTTCAGCTTTTCCAAATCTTCTTTCTCGATCACTCCCTTTACATGATTGGTCCATTCAAGAGCTTCGTCAATTTTTCCTTTCATCTCTTCGATCTGTTCTGTGTATTCCCGAAGTTCCCGATCCAGGGTCTCTTCGATCTGATCGATCTGAATTTTCTCTTCCCGATTGACAGAGGCTTGAATGAGTTCGATCTTTCTCCGGATTCTCCGGACTTCGCGATCGAACTCAATCACTTTGCATTCAAGAGCGCCCAGCATCAGCATGTATTTCCGTTCCAGAAGGAGACATTCCGTGCGGAGCGTTTCCTGTTCCAAAAGAAGATCCGTAATTTCGATTTGCAGCCGCTGGATCTTTTTGATCCTGTTCTCATATTCCGGATTGATCGATAATGGACTGCTGTCTTCATTTATGGAGATTTCCTCTTGCGGTTTCTGTCCCGCGTTTTGCATATTTACATTTTACAGACTTTTACGATGAACTTCAATACTGACATGGACAAGATCCGGTATCGGGTCAAGGAGTTCGCGGTAATATTCCGGCGACTGCGGATCTTCAGCAAGCAGGGAAACGATTACGGCAAGCTTGCTTTCGCTGACCTTCCAGACATGAAGATCCAGACAGGCCGTTCCTTTTTCCGACTCAAAGATCGTTCGGATCTTCGACAGGATTTCCGGATCGACATCGCAATCGAGCAGGATCCGACCGGTTTGACGGATCAGACCGAAGGCCCAGATCAGGATCATGATCGCGCCCAGGAATCCCGCAATGGGATCGAGCCGGATGAGACCGTAATAACGGCCCGCGAGGAGTACGGCAATCGCAATGACCGAGGTCAAGGCATCCGCGAGGACATGAATAAACGCGGCCTGGAAATTGTGATCTGTCCCGTGGGATTCTTCACTGTGATCATGATCATGATCACAGTGCGAATGATGATGGGAATGCAGATGCGGATGTTTTCCGGCAAGAATTCCTGCGCAGACCGCATTGACGGCAAGTCCGATGACTGCCACCAGAATTGCGGTATCGAAATGGATCGGGACCGGATGGATGAGTCTTTCGACGGATTCCTGGATGATCAGCAGACCGGTGATTCCGAGCAGGATCGCACTGGAATAAGCGGCCAACGATCCGATTTTGCCTGTTCCAAATGTATATTTGGGAAGATCGGCATTTTTGCGGCTGTATCGATACGCGAACCAGGCGATTCCGAGCGCGGCCGCATGGGTGCCCATATGCCATCCGTCGGAAAGGAGGGCCATGGATCCCGAGAAGTATCCGGCAGTGATCTCCGCGATCATTGTAATCAGGGTAATGATTACAACAACAAAAGTTCGCCGTTCATTTTCATAATGAAGATCGGCGAAATGATGAGGGTGGGGGAGGTGATCTCTTTGATTCCGCGCACAGGAATAATTTTTTTCGTCTGAATGTTCCATGAAACTTAGGATAAAAAAAGCGTACGAATCTGTTAAAATCCGTACGCTGATTTGTTAAAAAACCGGATCGGATCCGCCAAGTATTTTGGGGGATCCGACATCAAGATTCAAAAGAGATTACTCCTCTTTTTTATCATCGGCGGCGGGCAATTTGAAGAGCGGACCATTGTCTTCGCCCATACCTCCGCGGAGGGTTTCCGGATTGACGGCCTGAACGGCAGGAGCGGCGGAAGCATCTTCCGCGGCGGCTTCCTGTTCTTCCGGAGCGTTCGGATCCTGATCGCCGTTCCAATCAACGCGTTTACGGGAAAGGCCGATTTTGCGTTCGGTCGGATCCACGCGGAGGATCTTGACTTCGATATCTTCCCCGACTTTCACGATATCTTCGGGATTTTCAACTTTGTGGTTGGCAAGTTCCGAGATATGGAGCAGACCTTCGAGTTCGTCTTCCAGGCTGACAAAGACACCGAAATTGGTGATCTTGGTGACTTTACCGGTAACGAGCTGGCCGGGCTGATACTGTTCGGGGATCCGATTTTCCCAAGGATCTTCGGAAAGCTGCTTGAGACCGAGGGCGATTCGATGTCCCTTCTTGTCGACGGTCAAGACCTGGCAGGTAACCTGTTTGCCGCGATTGACAACTTCGTTCGGCTGAGTGATCTTGCGAACCCAGCTCATATCGCTGACATGGAGCAGACCGTCGATTCCTTCTTCGAGTTCGACGAAAGCCCCGTAGTTTGTGAGATTGCGAACGGTACCGGTAACATGCGATCCGACCGGATATTTTTCATCAATGCTTTCCCAGGGATCGTTTGTAGTCTGCTTGATACCGAGAGAGATCTCCTGTTTCTCTTTATTGATTTGCAGGATAACGACTTCGATATTGTCTCCGACGGAGAGGATTTCATTCGGATTATTGATCCGTTTGGTCCAGGACATTTCACTGATGTGAACGAGTCCTTCGACACCTTCTTCGAGTTTAACGAACGCCCCGTAGCTCATAACGTTGACGACGGTTCCCATTGCTTTGGATCCGACCGGATAACGTTCTTCGATCGCTTCCCAGGGGCTGGCCGTTTTCTGCTTGAGTCCGAGAGAGATCTTTTCTTTTTCATGATCGATGTGGAGGATCTTGACTTCGACCTGCTGATCGATATGGACGATTTCTTTCGGATCGGTAACGCGTCCCCAGCTCATATCGGTAATATGGAGAAGACCGTCGATTCCGCCGAGATCGATAAAAGCGCCGAAATCGGCGATATTTTTGATCGTTCCGGTGCGGATTTGGCCTTCCTGGAGTTCGTTGAGGAGAGCGGTTTTCTTTTCGGCGCGTTCTTTTTCGATGAGAGCACGGCGGCTGACAACGATATTTCGGCGGGCTTCATCGATTTTGAGAATGAGGCACTGAATGGTTTTTCCGATGAATTCGCTGATATCGGCGGGACGTCGAACATCAACCTGGCTGGCGGGCAAAAAGACATGAACGCCGATATCGACGAGGAGTCCGCCCTTGATCTTTTTGACAACGAGACCGTCGATCACGTCGCCTTCCTTGATCTTCTGCATCATCTTGGTCCATGCTTCGATCTTGGCGGCTTTCTTCTTGCTCAGAATGATCATTGCCTTGGCGGCATCTTCCGGGGCCATTGTGTCTTCGAGTTCTTCGACGAGAACTTTGACCTTTTCGCCTGCGACGGGAGGATTTTCGCCTTCTTCCCATTCGCCGACCGCGATTTGCCCCTCGCTTTTATAGCCGACATCAACGATTACGAATTCCTTTTCAACGCGAACGATTTTTCCATCTACGATCTGGCCCGGCGCGATCTCGTTATCGAACGAGAACAACCCGGAGATTTCTCCGTCTCCGAGCGCCATTTTCATTTCATTTTCCCAATTGTCTTCTTCCGTATGATCCAGACCACGAATCAGGTTTCGATTAACCACAGTAAATATCCCAAACTTTTCCAGAGTCCAATTATTCGAGGCAAACGGCCGCAAAGTTCCGTCAATTCGAATAATTCCGAACAAATATTAATAAAACAACGACCTTCAGACCATCTGAAAGTTCTCTTTCGGCTCTTTTACTTGTTCTCTCTTGTTCCTGAATATACGCGGAATTCGGGACTTTACAGAGAGAACGAGCGGAATTTCCTTCAAAACGAATACTACTCCAATATAAAAAGCCGAAAGGCCATTATATCGTCAAAAACAGATTTCACAAGAGGGGGGAAAATATTTTGCCGATCCAGAAGCGGTCATTTTTGAAAAAAGGGACTGATTTTGCAAAAAAATTTCTGAAAAAACAGGTTTTTTTGTAAAATATCTTGATTTTACGAAAATTCCGCTTGCATTATCATAGAGAAACAGGGATAATGGGAAGAGATATGTTTGAAATTATGCCGTTTGTTCCCACCCTTTTAAAGGATCAGATTCCAAATGATCCTTCTTTGAGAAAATTTAACAGAAGGGGACGGGATCAGATCCCGTGATCGTTCCGAATCGCGGGCGAAAGTCCCACTCCAAAATCAAGGTATGAGAAAAATGAGTAAGATCCTGTATTTTCTGATGATATCGTTTTTTCTTTTGACAGGAATGGATTCGCTGTTTGCCGCCGCTTATAAAGGTCCGATCGGATTGATCCCGACCAGGGACGGGCAGATCCTTTATGTTCTGAACAAGGATTCCAGGGAAATTGTCGTGGTTTCTGTTCCGGAAGCAAAGATCCTTCGATCGATCCCTCTTTCGGATCAGCCGAATTCGATGACCCTGTCGGCCGACGAAAAAACGATGTTTGTCGCTCTGGGAGGATATACCGGATCTCTTCAGGCGATTCAACTGTCCGACGGGAAAGTGATCGGACAGGGAAAAACGGGCCATACGCCGATTGGAATCGCTCTTGCCCCCAACGGGAAAAGACTTTATGTCTGCTATCGGTTCAACGATTGCATTGCCGAGCTGGAACTTCCTTCGCTGAAGGAACTCCGCCGATTTCCGGCCTTGAATGAGCCGATCAATTCCGTGATCAATCAGGACGGGAGCAAGGTCTACGCGGCGAACTTTTTACCGAATGATCCGTCCGACGGAGCGGATGTCGCCGCGGAAATCACCATGGTCGATGTCGCTTCCGGCAAAACGAAAAACATCCGTCTTCCGAACGGGAGCTCCAGTATGCACGGGATCTGTCTTTCTCCGGACGGCAAATATGTTTATACAACGGCGATTCTGGCCCGTTATCAGCTGCCGACTTCTCAGTTGGAACGGGGCTGGATGAATACGAACGGGTTCAGTATCATTGACGCCAACAAGGGAGAATTCGTCAATACGGTTCTTTTGGATGATGTCGATCTTGGTGCATCGAATCCCTGGCCGATCGCCGTATCGCAGGACAGTAAAAAGGTCTACGTCGGTTTAGCCGGATCGCACGAACTTTGTGTTGTCGAGATCGATAAAGCGCTGGAAAAAATCGCCGCACTTCCGAAAAATCCGGAGGAAGCCAAAAAAGCGGGTATCGCCGCCGCGAAAACAGCTCTTGATGTTCCGCAGGATCTTGCCTTTCTGGTCGGAATGAAAAAAAGGATCAAACTCGGCGGAAAAGCGCCCCGATCCCTCGCCGTAATTGGAAACAAGGTTTACGCCGGGATGTATTTCGACGACAATATCGTCGTTCTGGATATGAGTAAACGACGGCAAAAAGCGAAAGAATTCATCGCACTCGGTCCCAAACCGGAAATGACCGCGGCAAGAACGGGCGAGCTTCTTTGGCATGATGCAACTTTATGTTTCCAGCATTGGCAAAGCTGCGCAAGCTGCCATCCGGATGCCCGAACCGATGCTTTGAACTGGGATCTTCTCAACGATGGAACCGGAAATCCCAAAAACGCAAAGAGCATGCTCTTCGCGCGAAAGACTCCGCCCGCCATGTGGCATGGTGTCCGGGACACCGCCGATATCGCCATTCGCACCGGATTTCAGTTCATTCTCTTTGCTGTAAGACCGGAAAACGACTATAAGAATATTGAGGCATACTTCGAATCCCTTCAGGAAGAAAAGAGTCCTTATCTCGTCAATGGTCAATTGAGCGAGAAGGCCAAACGGGGAAAGATCCTCTTCGAAAGTGATCGCCTTGCCTGTACAAAGTGCCATCTTGGTGAATATTTTACCGATTCGAAGTCGCACGATGTTTATTCCCGCGCCTCATACGATCATCAGGACGATTTTTACACACCGTCCTTGCGGGAAGTTTGGCGAACCCGTCCGTATATGCACGATGGACGATACGTGAAAATGAAAGACGTCTTCAAAAAGGGATATCATGGAGATGTCCTCGGGGATATCGCCGGCCTTTCCGATGCTGAGTTGGACGATTTGGTCGAATATATCATGTCGCTCTAAAGGATCCGGCATTATACGGATCGCCGGATCCTCTGATCGCAGAATCGCCGCCGATCAGGAACTTCCCTGCTTCTTAATATTCTCCCGAAAGGAAGAAAGCAGGGAACGTCCCTTCGGCCTTTTTGTTGTTTCATAAATCAAATACAACGGGAAAGTTTTCCATTTGGGCATATTGCGCGGCTGGAGAATCAGGAGTTGTGTGAATGGTCAAACGATCGCAGTTGAGAAAGGTGTTTTCCGCAATTTTTTCGATGGTGCCGGGAATAATCGCATCGATCAGATTGGAACATCCGGCAAACGCTCTGAACTCGACCGCCTTCAGTTTTTTGGGTAATTCTACTCGGGTCAGTCGAATACAGGAGACAAAAGCGTTCAGCTCGATTTTTATGACCGATTCCGGGAATTTGATTTCGGACAAGCAGGAACAATCATTAAACGCAAAAGGACCGATCGTTTCCACACCATCAGGGATCTCGTAAGGACCGGCCTTACCGCAGGGATATTGGATCAGGACTTTACCGTCTTTATCGAAGAGGGCCCCATCAACACTTTTATAATACGGATTGTCCGGATCGCAATCGATGCTGTTCATACTGGTGCAATTTTCGAACACGCAATCTTCCACTTCCTGGACGCTTGCCGGAATGGCGGCATGGGTCAAATTGGTGCATCCGCTGAACAGACCGTCTTCCATTTTAAGGACACTTGCCGGGATCACCGCTTTGATCAGTCCGGTGCAGTAAGTAAAGGCATTGTTGCGAAGATAGAGCGTATTGATCGGAATGATAATTTTGGACAGACTTTCACAATAGGCGAACGCGCAAAATCCGATCTCAATAATGCTCTCGGGCAAGATAATATCGGTTAAATGCGTATTGCCGGCAAACGCGAAAGCGCCAATTTCCTCTACTCCGTCCGGAACAGTAAAAGGTCCTTTACGACCGCAGGGATAGATCAGCAGACTTTTTCCGTTTTTACTGTAAACAACGCCGTCGACGCTTCGAAAAGAGAGGTTGTTCGGATCGCAGTCGACGGCGATCAAATTTGTGCAATTGTTAAAGATGCTTTCTCCGATCGACATTAAGCTTGCCGGAAGCAAGATCCGCGTAAGGTGCAGGCAATCCCAAAACGCGTCAAACTCAATTTTACAGAGACGGGGCGGAAGTTCGGTATCGGATAAAGCAACGCACTTGGCAAACGCTTTAATTCCTATTAAGGCAATCGTATCCGGCATTTCAACCTTTGTGAGTTTCCGGCAGTCAAAAAAAGCGAAATCACCTATTTCGACGACAGGCTTTCCCTCGATCGCCGCGGGAATCTTGACAAAGGTCAACGTGTTATCTTGGACCCCGACAATTGCGATTCCGTTTTCCTGAACCTTGTATTTCAGGCCCTGAATTTCTCCATCGTAAACACATTCTTGCATAATTCTGCTTTCCCTTTGTTTTTCAAATTTCTGATTTCGAGAATGATCTCAAAAAGAGATGAAAGTGATAAAACTTTCACCCTCTATTACATAGGACGAATCACCGGGACAAAAAACGAAATTTTATTCAGGAAAAAGAGTGAGAACGAGAATCCCATCGAATTCGAAAGCCATTTCTCAAAAAAATATCCAAAATAGGGCGTTCTATTTTTGCTTATGTTACCCATTTTTACAGAATTACAGATTTTTATTAAAAAAATTTTTTTGAACTTTTGCGGGCGAAAAGGAGAAAAAAAATTTTTTCTGCTTGATTTTTGATCGTTTTTGGAGATAATGGGAATCTGATTGTCCGCAAACATTATTTCAGAACGAAAGGAAATTTCATGCGATCACGCACCATTAACCGATTTCTCCTGATCCTTCTTGCCGTTTTTTGTTTTTCTGCCTTTACCGCTCCGGGAAAAGCCGAAGATCGTGTTCTTCCGGCAAAAGTCTACCGCGATAAAATGAAAGGCGGCTGGATCGGACAGATCATCGGCGTCGTTTGGGGCGCTCCGACCGAATTCAAATGGAACGACAAGATCATTCCGGAAGAAAAGGTCCCGAAATGGAAAACCGGATTCATCAATAACGCGTTCGGACAAGACGATCTCTATGTCGAAATGACCTTTCTCCGAACTCTGGAACAGTACGGTCTGAACTGCGATATTCGACAGGCGGGAATCGATTTCGCCAACAGCGAATATGCACTCTGGTGCGCCAACCGTGCAGGACGGAACAATCTTCGATCCGGGATCGCGCCGCCGGATTCCGGACATCCGAAATTCAATCGCTGCCCCAATGATATCGATTATCAGATCGAGGCGGATTACGCCGGTCTGATCTCGCCCGGCCTTCCGAATCGGGTCATTGCCCTCGGAGATAAATTCGGACGCCTCATGAATTATTCCGATGGAATCTACGGCGGGATCTTCATGGGCGGAATGTACGCGGAAGCCTTCTTTACCGATGATCTGCAAAAAGTGATCGCCGCCGGACTCGCTTCCATTCCCGAAAAAAGTCAATACGCCGAAATGGTGCGCGATATGGTCAAATGGCATCATGAAAATCCCGGTGATTGGCAAAAAACATGGAATCTCGCCTGTGAGAAATATCGAAAAAATCCGGAATATCAAAAATGCTCCAACGGCGGAATCGATGTAAAAATTAACGGCGTCTGTGTTCTGCTCGGACTTCTTTACGGCGATAAAGATATCGAAAAAACCACGATCATCTCCATGCGCGGCGGATTCGATTCCGATTGCAACCCCTCAAGCGCGGTCGGGGTTCTTTGCACCATGATCGGATTCGACAAAATACCTGAACGCTTTACAAACGGCCTGAATCTCGAAAAGAAATTCTCTTATACCTCGTATAATATTCCCGGACTCCTGAATGTTTGTGAAAAACTGGCCCGATCGATTATTATTGCGGAACACGGAAAAATCGAAAAAGACGCCAACGGGAATGAGATCTTTATGATCCCGCGGCAAAAAGCGGCTCCTCTTCCGCTGGAACTCAGCTGGGCTCCCGGTCCTGTTGCCAACAGCCGTTTCTCCAGTTCCGAAATGGATCAGATCCGATTCCTGTTCTATGGAATCAACGCGATTCAAAAAGGAATCGATAAATTCTTTCCCGGATGGACGATTTCCCAATGCGGGAGCGATATGGATCCCGGGATTCGCGAGCATGAGGGAAACGCGAATACATTGATCACCCATCCCTGGGATAAAGAGACTCCTTGCCTTTTAACGAGATCCTATCGCGTGCCCGACAAGGGAAAGGCCGTCCTTCATCTTACAGTGGGAGCGCACGGGAAAAAGTATAATTGGGAACTGATCGTTCGCGTCTTCGGATCGGAGCAATTTCGGGCCGTGATCGGTGCCGGAGGGGCCTTCGATAAGCCCTGGAACGATATCAATATCGATCTATCCAAATACGCGGGGCAAACCGTTCAGATCGAATTGGCGAACAGGGCAAATGGCTGGCACTGCGAAGCCGGGTACTGGAAGACAATTGAATTTATCAACAAATAAAAAGGATACTGCCTCATGTTCTTACTGGAAAATTACAATGTTGCTGTCTTGTTTTGTGTAATCACAATGCTCTGTTGGGGATCGTGGGCAAATACTCAAAAGCTGGCGGGAAAGACTTGGCGCTATGAACTTTTTTACTGGGATTACGTCTTCGGTGTTGTTCTCGCCTCTTTGATCTTCGCTTTTACTTTGGGCAGCAACGGCGAATACGGTCGGGATTTTTGCACGGATCTTGCCCAGGCGGATCCGAAATCGATTTTTTATGCTTTTTCAGGCGGTGTTGTCTTCAACATTGCCAACATTCTTTTGGTCGCCGCGATTGCGATTGCCGGAATGTCCGTTGCGTTTCCTGTCGGGATCGGACTTGCTCTTGTCCTCGGCGTTCTTTTGAACTATTTGGATAAAAGCGCAAATGCGGGTAATCCAGCTTTGCTCTTCTCCGGCGTCGGATTGGTCGCTTTGGCGATTATTCTCAATGCGATCGCTTACCGCAAGATGCCGGGCCAGCAGGGTAATGCCGGATCAAAAGGACTGATCCTTTCGATCCTTTGCGGTGTGCTGATGTCGATGTTCTATTATCTTGTGGCCCGATCGCTCAGCGGGGTTGTTCAGGGCGATAAAATACTTCCGCTTACGCTTGAGAATCTGAAATCCGGATCCCTGGAAGTCGGCAAATTAACTCCTTATACAGGGAATATGATCTTTGCGATTGGAATTCTCGCGAGTAATTTTGTGATCATGCCGATTCTGATGAAGAAGCCGTTGACCGGATCGTCTGTTCCGCTCTTTGCGTATTTTCGCGGTACATTGTGCGATCACCTTTGGGGACTGATCGGCGGAATGATCTGGGCAGTCGGAATGACGCTGAATGTGATCGCGTCCGGGGTTGCGTCAACCGCTGTTGCTTACGGACTCGGACAAGGGGCAACATTGATGTCCGCGATTTGGGGAGTTTTTATCTGGAAGGAGTTCAAAGGCGCTCCGAAGGGAACTGGCAAGATCCTTGCTTTCATGTTTCTCTTCTTTATCGTCGGGCTTGCTTTAATCATTAAGGCACGAATGTAAGTTTTTGCAGTCTGTGCGTAGAAACAGAGCAATATATACCAGAAAAGGTTGAATCCAAACACAGAGAGATTCGAATCACCGCTTTTTTTAGAGATAAACGCCTATTGTTGTTCCCGGGCTAATGGGAGATGATCTCTCTCACTTTTGCAGTTCGAAAATACCGGTATCGGGATTTGCGAAATCGTATTCGAAAGAGGAAACATTTTCCGCGATGATCTTGCCCGACATGATCTCGATCACTTTTTTATATGTCCCTGGAAGAGCGATTTTCTTTTTGCCTCCTTCTTTCATATGAATTGCGAGGATCTGTTCGTTCGCGTAAACAGGAATCATTTCTTCCGTATAAAGATGGACCCCGGCCTTTTGCGCTGTCATTTTTAATATTTCCGGAGGGATCTCTTTCGGATCGTAAGAGTAGAAAGCACGCCATCCGTTCATATTGGTAATTGAGAAGCCGGACGATTTATATACGAATCCGGCCCATTTTTTGACTCGATTGATATCGAGCGTTTTCCCGTCGCAGATCCCCGGCGCGTATGTCCAGACAATGATCCGATTGTCCTTGAGTACTTTTTCGCGAAGAAATTTTTCCCTTTCCGGTGTGATTAAAACAGTGGCGGGAAAGCAGATCATTTTATACTGCGAAAGATCCATTTCCGGAAGATCGTCGAATGCGTAAATATCGAACGGTGCCCCAATTTGATTCAGTTTGTCTCGAAATCCGTGCGCCATTTCCGAAGGCTGTTCCGCTTTTTCGTTCATGTAATAAAAGCTCTGCGGATCGGCGACGAGCAGGATCTCGGCGATACTCTTTGCGTCTGATCCGGCGTACTTGTCGAATCGTTTTTTCAGATCGCCGATCAGATTGCGCGTTTCCGGTTCGGCGTATCGTCCGCCCCACATATCGAAGATCCAGAGCGAGGTATGATTCACGAGAGAATAGGCGATTTCCCGTTTAAGACCGGCGAAATCTTCCGCACGATTTTCCCAGCAGCGCATCCAGTTTTTAGTAACGTGCGTCGAATGATCGATCTCGGACATATACCGTTTTCCGTATCGGTTCAGTGTTCCCTGCACGAGTTGAGGTCCGCTTCCGCCGCCGATTTTTCGATCCTGATAGGTTTGCGGACTGATGAAAAAATCGATATCGGGACAGGCGCAGACACGTTCGAAATCGAGATGGCCGAAAGAGGTCATTTTTTTCGAGCTGACCATATAGTATCCGAAGAAACATCCGATCTCTTTTTTGGGTCCGATCTTTTGACGGGCAATTTTCGCGAAATGAAGAATTCCATCGGCGACCATGAAATTATGGAACTGCCAATACGTGATTTTATCTCCTTCGGTTGCGGGATCGTAAACGACATTTTCATGAGCCGCCAATTTCAAAGAGCTTCTGGAAGGAACTTCATTGCCGTAATTGAGATTTCTTTTTTTGCACCAGGAGGCCCAAGTTGAGTTTTTGAGATTGGAGGTCCAACCGTAATCAACTTCATACCATTCGGAGGTTCCGCCGCCGGAGAGGACATAGGATCGGATTCGATCGCCGTATTTTTTTTCGGCGTAATCGATGAAATCGCACATCCATTGAGCGGTTTTTTTGCGCCAGGCGGTACTGCAAACGGCGTGGGAGATCAGTTCGAAGCTGTCGAAATGGAATTTTCGGGCTGCCCAGGGCGGGGTATTCAGATCGATCATGCAGATCAGTTCCGTTTTCGGATTCGCGCGAATGAGATCGTCGATCTGTTTATCGAGGGCGGAGAAATCATATTTGGAGAAGCCGAGCCAGATCGGCGGATATTCGCAGTAAGGATCACCGAGGGAATTTGCGGTATTGGCGGCGAAAAAACATCGGACATTGACACCTTGTTCGGCGAACTGTTTTGTGGTTTCGAGTTCCGCGTTGAACGATCGATAGACGAAGAGAAGATCTTTATCGATTTTAGGCGGATCATTCGGAGCGGCGTCAAGTCCTGCCGCGAAATCGATCAAAAGAACCGCGGTTAAAAAACAACGAATCCAATTCCAGTGCGATCTCTTCATTTTCGTTTCCTCATTTCGTTTCATGGGTTTTGATTGGCCCGATTCCTTTCAGAAAGGGAATCCGAATCTTGTTTTGACAGATTTTTATAAGGTTCATAGATCTTGAATTCACCGGGGGTAAGATCTTTCGCAAGCTGAACGAATCCCTTTTTTACCCTTGGAGTTGCGATATGAAAGACAGATCCAACTGGCAGATCCGCGCTGAATTCCATCAGTTTTGGAAATCCGGCAAGAGCGGCCGGCATCGCATTATCCGAAAGGTCCGCTTCCATTTTCATTCGGACGACATCCGCCGTTCCGCCTCGGGAATCCGGTTTGATCGGATCGTTTGTGAAGATCTCGCCGGTTTTCTTGCCGGTGGAATCCATTTTTATCCGTTCGATTTCCATTCCATCCCAAAGGGCTAATAAATACAGACTGTTGGCGGCGAGATATTGGCCCAATTTCTCATATTGCGGCATACGGTGTTTGGATGGAAGCGATTCTCCCGGATGGGTATCCAACCATGCTTGTCCTTCATTTGTGAGCGGAATTTCTATCGTATAATCCGCTTCATCGAGCAATTGAAGAAATTGCAAACGTTCCGCGCCCTCGGAAAAATCTTTTTCATAGATTTTTTTCGGCATTGGCAGAGCGGCAGTGAGTTTATAGCTCAGTTCCGGTTTTTCTTTTTTCAATCGGAGAACTTCTTCGGCGACCAGCTGATCCGCTCCGGCTGCCATTCCGCAAAGAACGAGAATGGACGCCGGACTGATTTCTTTTTGGTCTGATGTCTGCTTATGATACCAGAAGGATCCTGTTTCAAGAAGAAATTCGGCAGTATTTTTGCGAACAATTTCCAGGGATTTCGGTTCAATGTGTCTGTGTCCGGATACGGCGAGCAGAAGCGGATAAACCGGGATTCCGCGGCTATTTTCCTTATCGCTGAAAAATTCTTTCCGCAATTGCGGATCCATGGTAATCGTTTGCATTTTTTCTTCTGTTCAATGGATTTTGTTTATAAGATCCGGGAAATCCTTCCTTTAAAAATGGGAAGAATTTCAAAAGTGCATTTCTCAAAGATGCCTTTTTTTCTCAAAATCAATTTTAAAGGAAAGGATTGAAAATGTCAATAACTGGGGCGAATTTTAAAAATTTTATTCAAATCTTGACAGGGGAGGGGAGATCTGCGATAATGAAAAGAACGGTTAATTTTGAAGAAATCTTTCCAAGGAGTAAAAATGAAAATATCAATTCACGGTTCATCTTTAACGGCGGCGGTTTTTTTGATTCTGTTTTTATCGATCTCATCCGTTTTCGCGAAAACGAACGAAGGATGGGTCAAATGTCCCGATAATCCCGTTCTCGGCGGCGATCTCGGCGTCTGCTTCGATATCAGTATGATCCAGCAAGGGGAAGTCTATAAAATGTGGTTCTCCTGGCGGACAAAAAAGTCCATCGCTTACACCGAAAGCCGTGATGGGATCCATTGGTCCGATCCGAAAGTCGTACTCTCGCCCGTCGAGAATTGGGAAGATCGCATCAATCGGCCCGGCGTCCTCTTCAAAGACGGATCCTATCATCTCTGGTATACAGGACAGACCAAAGATGAATCCCGGATCGGATACGCCGTCAGCTCCGATGGGATCCATTGGACCCGAAAACAGAAAGATCCCGTTCTCGTCTCCGATCGCCCCTGGGAAAAAGTCGCCGTAATGTGTCCGCATGTTCTTTGGGACAATGCGAAAAAGATCTTTAAAATGTGGTATTCAGGGGGCGATCAATACGAACCCAACGCGATTGGATATGCCGAAAGTTCCGATGGGATCCATTGGACCAAGTCGTCCCATAATCCGATTTTTCGATCGGATCCGAAAATTCTCTGGGAAAAGCACAAGGTAACCGCGGCCCAAATCCTTCCCTTTAAAGGATGGTACTATATGTTCTATATCGGATTCGAAAACGAACATCTTGCCCGTATCGGAATCGCACGATCGAAAGATGGAATCGATCATTGGGAACGTATGCCCGGCAATCCGATCATCGGTCCGGATTCCGGTCAATGGGACGGAGATGCCTGCTATAAACCGTTCGTGATCTTTGATTCCAAAAAGAGTCAATGGAAACTCTGGTATAATGGCCGCAAAGGACATGTCGAACAGATCGGAATGGCCGTTCACGAGGGAGAAGATCTTGGATTTTCCGATCCGGTCTCCGCGGTTCGTCCTGCCGTTCTTGATCCCGAAAAGTATCGGCACTATATCGACGATTTCAATCGGAATGATGAAGAAACTGTAAAACAGATCTGGCCGAATTCGACTGCGTGGAAATTCCTTGCGAACAATATTCCCTTCTTCGATTATCCCGACAAGGATCTGGAAAAGATCTATTATTTTCGATGGTGGACTTTCCGAAAACATCTGAAGCAGACGGCGGACGGCGATTTTGTGATCACGGAATTTCATCCTCCTGTCTCCTGGGCCGGAAAGGAAAATACGATCTCCTGTCCCGGCGGACATCATTTTCGTGAAGGACGCTGGCTTCATAATGAAAATATTCTGAACGATTATGCCCGATTTTGGCTCCGAAAAGGGGGATCCCCTCGATCTTACAGCTTTTGGATCGCCGATTCCGTTTGGCAGCAGGCGAAAGTAACCGGACAATACAAAAAGGCCGTTGATCTTCTCGACGATCTTGCCGCCAACTATGAGGAGTGGGAAAAGACCCATCTTGATCCCAACGGTCTTTTTTGGCAAATCGACGATCGGGACGGAATGGAATGTTCGATCGGCGGATCGGGATATCGGGCAACGATCAATACATACATGTATGCGGACGCGATGGCCATTTCCAAAATAGCCGGCTGCGCAAAACGATATGATCTTCAAAAAAAGTTTGCGGACAAGGCAGCGCGTCTGAAGAAATTGATCAATGAAAAATTATGGGATCCGGCCGGATGTTTCTATAAAGTTGCTCCCCGTGTCAAAAAGGAAGGGGATCCTCTTCAGCTCCAAAAGGTGCGGGAAGAACACGGATTTACTCCCTGGTATGCGGATGACGCGAGTATCCCGCCGGCCGAATATTCAAAGGCCTGGGATCAGCTGATGAATCCGAAAGGATTTTACGCTCCTTTTGGACCGACCACGGCGGAGCAGAGAGATCCGAAGTTTGAGATTTCGTATCAAGGGCATGAATGTCAATGGAACGGTCCCTCCTGGCCGTTTGCGACGTCGATTACGCTGACGGCCCTTTCGAATCTGATCTATCGGGACTCCCTTGCCGATCAAAAGACGGTCTCTTTGCGCAAAGCGTTCCGGGAGACGCTCTCGATTTACGCAAAATCGCATCGCCGGATCAAAAGTGATGGATCCGCTGTTCCCTGGATTGATGAAAATCTCGATCCTTTTTCCGGATCATGGATTGCAAGGACCCGATTGGAAGCGATGAAATGGTCTCCCAAAAAGGGGGGATACGAACGGGGAAAAGATTATAATCACTCGACTTTCTGCGATTTGATCATCAATGGGCTTGTCGGAATTCGTCCTCTGGACGGAAATCAATTTGATGTAATGCCTTTAGTTGACAAAAATATCGAATACTTCTGCCTGGACGGAGCATCGATTCATCGGCACTCGATCACGGTTCTTTACGACAAATCCGGGACCCGCTATCATCGGGGAAAAGGATTCCGTGTTTTGTGTGATGGAAAAGAGGCGCTTGTTCTGGAAGAGATCCCGCAAAAGCCGGTAAGAATCGATTTTGACCGGATCACTCCCTCGATTCCGAATCTGGAAACAGTCGTTGATTTGAATGTCGGGGAATCGCAAACGGTTTCTCTTTCGAATGGAGAAAAGATCACGATCAAGCTGCTTGACCGCGAGATCGAAAGAGATCCTGCGGTTGAAGCGATACGATCGGTCCGGATCCGATTGTCGGTGAACGGAAAACCGGCCGAGATCTTTTGCGGAAATTATCATCGTCCGGTTTTGACGGCAGGAGTCCAGCTGGAATGTCCCGCGATCAAGGAGCTTGATCTTGAAGGGGGATCGAGCTATTATCGGGCCATCGAAAAGGACGCAAGAATTCGGATCTGGCCCAAGGGATCGCCCTGGATCGCTCCGGGAACATTCTGCTTTCCGATTCGGCAAAAGCTCTTTTTGACCAAAACGCAAATGAACGATGAGCACTGCTATGTAGACGGCGGAGAACGGCCCGGCGCGAAGAAGCACGGATATCATACAAGCTGCGATTTCGGGGGAACCGAAGGAATGGTCGATATTATTTCCGCAACGGACGGTCTTGTTGTAAGCGCGGCGGGAAATGTGCTCGACGGATACGATCGGGATCCTGTTCGCAAACGATATGATGTTGTCTATGTTCTGGATGGACGCGGATGGTTCTATCGATACAGCCATATGAAGCGGGTTGACGTCAAAGCGGGCGATCAGGTCCGGATGGGCGATCAGCTTGGGATCCTTGGAAAAGAAGGGACAAGCGGCGGATGGACTCATCTTCATTTCGGAGTCAATGTTCTTCAGCCATCCGGGAAATGGGGAGAAAATATCGTTTGGCCGTATGTATGGGAATCTTATCTGCGCGAATATGATCCGGATCTGATCGCGGTCGGGCGTCCGCACAAAGTCGGAATTGTCGGAACGCCTGTTCTGCTGGACGGATCGCTCTGCTGGACGAAAGACGGAAAAAAACCGGCTTTTCAATGGACTCTGTCGAACGGCCAGATCAGCCGCGAGGAAAAGGTTCGAAGAACTTATGATCGGCCCGGCTTTTACGGTGAGATCCTGAAGATCACGGATTCGAAAGGAAATGTCTCTTATGATTGCGCCGATGTACAGATCTTCGCGAAAGATCCGAGTCGGGACCCGAAAAAACCGTTTCTTCTTCCCCCGGAAATCCATTTGACCTATGCGCCCGACAAGATCAAGGCCGGAGATTCTGTCTGCTTTAAAGTCCGGTCTTTTCGAACGGAAGAGGGAGGAGAAACCATTGATTTCGGCGATGGATCGGAAAAAGCCAAGGTTAAATCGGACGGAAATCACGTATCCCTCAATCCCGACGGATATGCCGTTGTGAATCATGTTTATAAGAAGTCCGGAACATACATCGTTCGCGCGGATCATGTCAATAAAAGAGGAGAAAAGGCAACAGCCTATGTCTTCGTGGAAGTCGGAAAATAATGATTAGTGATAAACTCATACTGTAAAAATTTTTTTGTTTGGAACCACGGATGACACGGATAAACACGGATGAAATCAATACAAGATTCGGGACTGATATTTTTGATGAAAACGTGTTTTTACCAAAAAAATATCCGTGAAAATCAGTGAAATCCGTGGTTTCAAAATCGGTTATTTACAGTTTGAATGATAAAGTACAGAGAATACGACTTTGTACAAAAGCTCATCACCTATTATAATGTTTCCGAGCTTACATTATTGGTTTTCAATACTTTCATGATTGAGGCTGTAATTCATTAAACTGTTTCCTTTAAATTTCAGATCATCGATCGGGGAAATCGCTGTCCATTGCGTATTTTTTATGGGGATCGTAAGCGCAGAAGAGATTTCCGATTTCTTCCGACAGTTTTCCGATATAGTTTTTCTGGAATTCCGTGGGGTGCTTTCCGTTGGCGGTGGTCGGAGTCGGAGGATAAACAAATTCCGGCATCGTTTTTCGAACGACCGCCTTGCCCGTTTTTACCTCAATCATTTGAACCTGAACTTTCGATCGCCCCTGATATAATTGTGAAGAGAGCTGTGTGGAAAAATGATCGATATCAACACCGATCACATAGTCCGCTTCCAGCTCTTTGCCCATACGGGTAAAGTTTTCCAGAAGCAGTGTCTCATCATCAAAAGTGGATTCGACCTTTTCATAAGGGATCCATTCCAGCTTCTTTTTTTCGTCGATTTTGTTCGAAAGAAGAAGCGTAATGCAGTTCGAAAGAGGGGCGCTCGGATTTTCACTTCCGAATAATTTGGATCCAGTCCGCGCGATTACAACCATTTTAGACTTTTTCGGAATACTCTTGACCTCCTTTTTGAACTCCGGATCGACATCCGTTCCCTTGATCAGGAAGAGCGGAAACATCAATGCAGAAGAACATCCGGTCGAGGTGATTAAACCAAGAATAAGGATAATATACATAATATAGGAAGATTTAAGTTTTTTCATTTTCTTGTTTTTCTCCGAATATCTGATTGATTACAGATTATAGAACCGCTATATCCATTATTATCGGCATATTTTAACAGTAAAATTACTTTTTTTCTCTTTATCACCTAGTAAAAATGAATTCTTGACAGAAAACTTTTTTCGGGGATAATAAATATTGTGTTCATTGAGAGAAAATGAGCGTTCATACTGTAAAATGGGTAAAATATAAAATTTATCATTATAAGGATAAGCAATGGATCTTTCCGAAAGCCTGAAGATGTTCTCCATGGAAGTCCTGCGAAAGCCGGAAAATCGTCAATTTAAAGCCGCCCTTTTTGATTTCGACGGAACGTTGAGCCTGGTTCGTGAAGGCTGGCAAAATATCATGGTTCCCTACTTTTGCGAAGTTCTCTCGGCAACCGGCGGCGATTCAGCTGAAATTGAACGAACCGTTCATGATTTTGTCGATAAAATTACCGGAAAGCAGACCATTTATCAATGTATTTATCTTGCCGAAGAAGTCCAGCGGCGCGGCGGATCCCCTTTGGAACCGCTGCTTTATAAAAAGGAGTATCTCCGCCGGCTTGATGAGCGAATTGCCAATCGTGTTTCCGATCTCAAAGCGGGAAAAGCGGAACCGGACGATTTCGTCGTTCCCGGCGGACGAAAGTTTCTTGAGCTCCTCAGAAACGCGGGGATTGATCTCTATCTCGCGAGCGGAACCGATGAATTTTACGTTAAGCAGGAAGCCGATCTTTTGGATCTTACCCGATATTTTAACGGAGGGGTCTACGGCGCTCAAGATGATTACAAAACCTTTTCAAAAGCAATGGTGATCGAACGCCTGATCCGGATCAATGATCTTCCCGGCGAAAAACTGATCGGATTCGGCGATGGATATGTCGAAATCGAAAACGTTCGTGAAGTCGGCGGATACGCGGTCGGAATGGCGACCAACGAAGCCGATCGGAAAGGGATCGATGCCTGGAAACGGAATCGTCTCCTCGAAGCCGGTGCGGATCTGATTGTTCCCGACTTCAGTGATTCCAAACGTCTGTTCGATTTCATCTTTGAAGGAAAAGAATCATGAATCATACCGATATTTCAATTCCGCGGATCCTTGATGCTCTTGGAAAGGTGATGGATCGAATCGGGAAGGGGATTGGTCCCCAATGTCCGAAAATCGCGGTCGTTGGAGATTTCTGCCTGGATAAGTATTTGTATCGCGCTCCGCAGTTCGATGAGCTTTCTGTGGAAACCGGTCTTTGGGCTCATCAGATCGATGCAATTCGATCGTATGCGGGAGTGGGAGGAACGATCAGCGCCAATCTTGCTTCTCTCGGCGCCGAAGTATTTTGCTGCGGGATCGTCGGATATGATGGAGAAGCCTGGGATCTTCTCGCGCAGCTGCGGAATCTCGGCGCGCACGATGAATACATGATCCAATCCTCTTCCGTTCTTACCAATACATATATGAAGCCGATGCGAAAAGATCAAAAGGATTCCGATTGGGTTGAAGAAAACCGGATGGATCTTCGGAATCGGGGATCTGTTCCCGAGGAGTTGACCGATAAACTGATCGAGAAGACGCGGATCGTTCTTGATCAAACCGACGCCGTGATCATTACCGATCAGTTCCTGGAAAACTCGGGATCCATGATCTCCGATCGTTTTCGGGACTTTCTCTCCGAAGAGGCGAAAAAACGATCCGATCTTTTTTTCCTGTGCGATTCCCGATTCTATATTGATCGCTATCGCAATATGATGATCAAATGCAACGCGAACGAAATGCTCGAAGCCTATCACAAAGAGACGATCAATCAAAAGATTCGAACTGCGGAACAGGACCGTGCGGCGGGAGAAAAACAGGAGGATCTTCTGGAGGCGGGCCGATCGTTCGTGCGCAGGAACAACGCGCCGGTTCTGATCACACGGGGCGAGAAAGGATCGCTTCTCTTGCAAAGTGAAGGATCGGATTCGATTCGAACATCGGAAATTCCATCGCGCAAAGTGGATCCGCCGATCGATGTCTGCGGGGCGGGCGATGCGACGAACGCCGGATTGGCCTTTGCTCATTCTCTTGGATTATCGCTGGCGGATTCCGCGTTTTTCGCGGGGATCGTCTCTTCCATTACGATCAAACAGATCGGAATTACGGGAACAGCGAACTTACCGGAAATCATTCACATTCTCAAAGACAGGATCTGAACATGGGAAAATACTTTAATCGGGACTTACTGAACATTCTTCCTCTTTCCGATCGGGTCAACAAGCTGGACGTCAAACGGGACACGATTGATCCCGTTTCGTATAAGATCGATCTTTCCGAAGAGGCGGCGGACGATGTGCGCCGGGCAGCGGAAGAGATCCGATCCGCGAAAGAAAACGGAGCGGCGCGGATCCTTGCCTTTGGTGCTCATTCGATCAAGAACGGACTGGGATCGGTCCTGATCCGTCTGCTTCAAAGAGGATGGATCACACATTTCGCGACCAACGGAGCGGGCGTAATTCACGATTGGGAATTTGCCTTTCAGGGAAAAAGCGGGGAAGATGTTCATCGATATACTTCGGAAGGACAGTTCGGAATTTGGAACGAAACCGGGACCTGCATCAATCTCGCAATTATCGCGGGCGCGTTTTTCGGACTCGGATACGGAGAGGCCGTCGGATCCATGATCCAGCGGGAAGGGATTCTTCTTCCGTCTGATGAAGAACTGCGAAAGATCATTGACGAGGCCGCGAAAAGTTCCGCCGCCCCGGATCTGCTCGATCGGGCCGCGGCCGCCGCCGATCTCCTTCGGAAAAAGACCGCTTTTGATCTGAAGGAAGATTTCATCAAGATCTCTCATCCCTTCAGGGAGTTCTCGCTTGCTTACTCTGCGGTCGATGCGCATATTCCGTTTACCTGCCATCCGATGTTCGGACACGATATTATTTATACCCATCCGATGAACGACGGGGCCGCGATCGGACGATGTGCGCAGAGAGATTTTCTCTCTTACGCAAATTCCGTCTCCCAGTTGGAAAAGGGCGTTTATCTTTCGGTGGGATCCGCGGTGATGTCTCCCATGATCTTCGAAAAATCACTTTCCATGTCCCGAAATATTGCGCGGCAGGAAGGAAAAGAGATCGAACGTTTTACGATTCATGTTGTGGATCTCGCAAAATCCTCTTGGGATTGGACTCGGAATGGAGAACCGCCTATGGACAATCCCGCTTATTATCTTCGATTTTGCAAGACGTTTTCCCGAATGGGCGGAAAAATGTCCTATTGCAGCGCGGATAATCGATCCTGGTTGACGGCTCTTTTGCAGGAGCTGGAAAAATAAAAATATCGAATGAAATCTGTAAAATCGGAGAATATAATGGATACGCGATTACGGGTTGTATGGAGTACTCTGCTGATTGCGGCATTTGTGATGGGATTTACCGTTTCCGGATCAGCGGTTGAACCGTCCAAAAGCAAGGATCCGTTTCCGATTCTGATCAAAGAGAAAAAAGTGCGGCCTATTGCCGGTAAGATCAATGATCTTCCGAAAGCGCCGAAATTGGGAGATTATTTCTCCGCGAGAAGTGCATCTTGCGATTCGATCATGGTTCAATATGGGATTCAATCGGAACCGAAAGAAGGAATCGAACTTCGTCTTTTGCAAAATACGGACGAGATTCAGCGAATAAAAGTGAAAGGACGCTGCGGTCGGGTCGTTTTTCGAGGGTTGTTCCCGTCAACGGAATATCGGGTAAACGCTTCCTGGACGCATTTGGCAAATACAGAAAATGAAAATGCGCCTGTTTATTCCGTATCCTCGAAGAGTGTTGTTTGCCGAACATCGGATCTTCCGATAGGAAAGTGTCTTTTGAAATTCGCGGCGGTCAGCGATACTCATGTATCGATTATTACCAGACCGGGCGGAAGAATGCACTGCAAGAGCGCCGAAATTCTGAAAGATGTTTGTGCGGACGCGAACCGCCGCGCCTGTTCCGCGATGATCATTGCGGGTGATCTTACGGACGCCAATCTTCCGGAAGAATATAAACGAGCGAAAGAATCGCTTTCTGAATATCGGGGTTCACTTTTAATTGCGCCGGGCAATCATGATGATCGAACACCGGAAACAGAAATTTGGCGATCTCATTTCGGATCGGATGCCGGATTGAAAATGATTGACGGATTCCAATTTCTTTGGCTGAATACAGCTAATGGAAAATTGAATAAACCGGCGAATCTTGCGGCGATAGATCAGTTGAATCCTGATCGGCCAGCGGTGATCTTTTCTCATATGCAGCTTGTTCCTGATGATTATCTGAATGATAAGGGAAAAGTGATTCGTGATGGAAAAGAAGTTCGGGAACAGCTTGAAAAGATCGGCCGATCGCGGTCCATAATTTACATCGGACATAAAAACGTTGCAACCACCGCGAAGTTGGGGCAAGTTCTTCAGATGAATCTTCCGCAGACAACGCAATTTCCGGCAGGTTGGCTGGAAGCGGAGATCTGTCCGGAAGGAATTTATCATCGATTCATTCCTTCCTGTTCCGCGGAACTGGAAGAACTTTCCCGTCTTCTCAACGGCGGGATGATGAAAGGAATCGGCTATCGCGACCGTTTTTCGTTCGAAATTTGGAACCGCTTTGTTCCTTGGCCAAAGACCGGATTAAAAAATGATGCAGCGGTTCCTGTAAAAAAACGCGATTCGAAAAAAATGGAAAAAAGCAGTTCGCTCAATCCGTAAACGGGAGAATTACTTTTTCATCGGCTTGCTCTGTTCGCGGACAAGATCGCAGAAGCCGGGAAAAAGTGCGTATTTATGCTGCCAGGTCGTATACATGATTCCGGTGCAATTCGGAGTTCGATTACAGGTATCGAGCCAATCGGAACAGGAATTGAGATTATCGGTATCATAATAAGCGGCGGCGAATGTCCGGAAGCCGTTTTCCGCGAAAAATTTCATACTGGCTTCTCTTTTTTCGTAATACCAGCAGGCAACGATCAGATCTTTCGGAATATATTTCCAAGCGCCGGTGAAATCCCCTTCGACGTTGTAATAATTGTCCCGGCAATTATGATTGGGATCGATCATATCGGACCAGATATAAACCTCCGCGTTCGGCTGAACCTTTTTAATGATCTCGAATTGTTTGGTGATGCAATCGCCGAGGATCCGGCCCATTGAAAGATTTCGGTCTTTACAGGCTTTACAGCTTCCGCCAGCCCGAATTTCATCCATGCTCAGGAACCATTTTTTGGGAGCAAGTTCTTTCATCAGGGCTTCCGCCGATTTTTCAAAATACTTGTAAAGCTCCGGTTCCGACATACAAACGGAGATCTGTCCATTGCCGATTATTACCGGAGTATAATAGTGGACCGAAAGTTTTGTCCCTTCCTTGATCCGGCTGTTTTCGGGAATGATCGGTTCGACTTTTCCTTTAACGGGATTGCCTAAATTCAGAGACGATTTTGGAAGGAGATAATCGCGGCCCTCTTCATATTCTGTTCCGTCTTCCTGATTTTTAATGATCAATGGGGTACCCGGCCGCTGAACCGGATTACAAAGAGCGAGATCGGTAAGTTCAAAATCGTCGAACCAGAATTTTCCGGATTTTCCGCCCCAGATCCCCGCGTAAAATCGGACAAGACCATCAGGTCCGGAATTGAAAAAGATCTTGCGCTGTGTCCAGTCGGAGGTTCCGTTTTTCGGGATCTTGATCCCGTTCGAGCAGATCGTGATTCCGCCTTTTTGCCGATACATCTGAAGCATCATTCGCCCGCCTTTGATTTCTTCCGTTTTCATCCAGATCGAGATGCAGTACATTCGATTCGGTTTTAAGGTGAGTGTTTTGGAGAGCCTTCCATGTCCATGCTGATCGGCAGAGAAATTTTCGAAGCGGACAGAATTGTTTCCTCCGTGTTTGATTTCATTGTCAATAAAGGAGACGGTTCCGGGCCGATCATGATAGAAGGAAACGATCTGTTTTCCCTTAATCGTTTCCATTCCCGAATTGAGATCGCCGATCGGATCAGGCAAACAAACGATTTTTCCCTTTTGTGCGATCATTTCCAGATCGACCGGTTTGGACGCGGCAAGATTGGGATTACGGTGGAGCATGGTCCCGTATCCGACCGACCAGAGGATAGGAATGATTTCGATCCCTTTTTCATCAGCGGCTTTTTTGATCTTCGCGAGCCGGCCTTTTAAGGATGGGCTCCAGGAGCCTATGTGTTCGAGTCCGCAGGCCCAGAGCATTCCATTGAGATCTTTTGATCCGGCGGAGTTGATCAATTCGATCAATTCATCGGCCGCTTCCTCGTTCTGAAGTCCGAAGGAGGCGTAAAACCATCGATCCGGATATTTTTCCGCAGAAAAAGAGAGATTATTGATCCCGAGAGAGATCAGACCGGCAAAGAACACGGCGAGGGATAAATGGAAACGCATTCTGTTCATTCTCCTGAAAAATGTGTCAATAATAAAGGGATCCGGATTTCATCCGAAATACGGAATACAAGGAATCTGGATCAGTTGCCGACGGAGCCCGGGATTATTATTTCTGATATTTATCAGCGAGAAACGCTCCGACCGCAACACATTCCGAACAGGGGGTTTTTGCTTTTCCTTTAATTTCGCGGCAAGTGAGCGCCCCTGCTTTTTGAGCGAATTCTTCCTTGATCTTTTCATGATTTTCTTCCGGAGTGCATTGAAGAGCGGCGAACAGAGCCCCGCAGATGCCGCCTTCGGCCCGCCCTCCGCCGAAGGCAAGATCGCCGGGAACGAGATCGTCCCGTCCGGCGATTTTGGCAACCGATTGCGCGCAATTCAGATTGTCGGGCGCTTTATGAAAATGAATCGACGCGAGTTCTCGAAATTTGTCCATGTTTGTCCTTTCCTGTTCTTCTCCGCGAATGCCGCATGGAGAAAGATCGTTTATTTTTTGGTGATTTGAATGGATCCGATTTTATATCGCCGGAAGGAGTCGGATCCGGTCAACGGGAGAG
>JAUNSU010000170.1 GCA_030539035.1 Planctomycetia bacterium | reverse complement strand
CGTGAATATCCGTGGTTTCAAAATCGGTTATTTACAGTTTGAGTTATATAGGAACAAATAAACAGTGCAATAATCATTAAGAGACAATAGTATCAAATAATAAAACTTTGATTTTTGAAAGCGGATAATAATCGTCCCAAATCATCAAACGGTTGCTTTCGCGATCTATTAACGCGATCTGCATTCGAAGGGAGTGTTCGAAAATCTTTATCCGTTCTCTCCCAGCGAAATTCGGGCGTCCTCGCGCCGCGCCCATTTTTTATCGCACGCGATATTGATTCCACCTTTGATCCAAGTTTCAATCTTTTCGCTCGATCGGGCAAATCCGAACAGCTTGTACACTTCCCGGATCAGTTCGGATTCGTTCATTCCGATCTGATCACGAAGAATCGAAAAAACAGCAACAGCGATCTCTCGCGGTGAAATATCCGCAAGATCTCTCCGTTTTCCCGAATCGGAAGGGACTCGAAAGGTCTTGTATTCTTCCGGATTGATCCTCTCCGGCCAATAATATTCCGTATTCAGTTCCGTCGTTTTTATAAAGGAATGATGCCGCAAGATATTCCCGACTCGATCTTCAACTCGGGAAGAGACTCGTGTAATTCCCCAACTCGCGATCAGCTTTTTGGTCAATACCGAATAAGAGACCGGCCCTTCCTGATCAATGATTTTCTTGATCTGTTCAGTGATCTTTTTCTTATTCGCAGGCAGATAAAAGGATTCTTTATTACTCTTGACTTTATCAATTTGCGATTCGACGTAAATCTCCTCAAAAGCCCTTTTGGGCGGCTGATCAGAAGAAGCGGTCGGATTATCGGCCGGAATATCGGATCGGTCCCTGTTTTCACCGATTTCCTTCGTTTCTCCATCCTCAACTTTTAAATCGCAGACCGGATCTCTCAATCGAACACCGGATCCAATTACGGAATCTTTATTGATATTATTATCCAATACAGTCGATGGCGAATCGCTGATTTTGAGTCCGGAAACATCTTCGTTTTTTATCGGCATCGGTGCAAATGATTCCTCCGCATTTTTCGATTCGTTAATATTACAGGGAAGATTCGCACGAACCTGCTCCGATTTTTGATCGGCGATCTTCTCCGATTCGGTCTTCTCCGCTTCGATCTTTTGCTTTATTCTTTCCGCTTCAAGTGCCTGCACCCGATTTTCTTTAACGATCTGCTCAATCTCTTCGATGATCCGCTTCAGTATTTTATCATGATCTTCCCACCATTCCACACTCCAGATGCGCAAAAGGCGCCATCCCAGTCCGCGAAGGACATCAGCCTGCGCGTATTCCCGTTCACGAACCGTTTTTGCGTTTTTATAGCAGTTCCCGTCGAGCAGAATTCCCAAAAGATATTTTTCCGGATCATCAGGATCAAAAACGCCCAAATCAATTCGATATCCCGAACGGCCAACCTGCAATTTGCACTGATATCCGGACTTGTTCAAATGTGCGGCAATCGCATTCGCAATTCCTTCTCGAAGATTCTTTTCCGGATGGGCTTCATTTTCGGAGACGATCTGTTTTCCGGAAGCGAATTCGAGGAACGACTTCAATCCTTCGATTCCTTCCGCGCTTGTTCGGGTCAAATCGATTTGATCGGGCTTCAGTGTTGAAAACACGATCATTTCGGATCGGGCTCGCGATATTGCGACATTCAACCGGCGCCATCCCCCTTTCCGATTGAGCGGTCCGAAATTTAAAGAGACCTTTCCGTGAAGATCCGGTCCGTATCCGATCGAAAAGAGGATCACGTCCCGTTCATCTCCCTGAACATTTTCCAGATTTTTAATGAAAAGCGGTTCCTCCTGATTCTGTATTTTCTGTTCCAGATCAGGATCTTTGCTCAATGCGTCCGAAATCAGATCGTCGATTAAATTCTGCTGCACCGAGCTGAACGTTACTATTCCAATGCTCAGCTTTTGGAGCTCCGGATCACGAAGACGGCGAATCACTTCATCTCTTACCGCTTTCGCTTCCGCGTTGTTTGTACGCGTTCCGCTCCGATCATAATGGCCGGGAACAGGAACAAGCCGGACCTTCGAGATTCGATCGTTCACCGAGGGAAATGTAAACAGTTCATTTCCGTAATACTTTCGATTACTGAACGCGATCAGGCTTTCATGCCGGCTTCGATAATGCCAGCGGAGCTTTGTGTCCGGGATCGCCAACGCAAGGCAATCGTCCAATATACTTTCCAGATCGACCAGATCGGAATCCTCATCATTGGACGAGCTGGCCGCAAAGAAACTTGTCGGAGGCAGCTGCTTGGGGTCGCCGACGATCACGGAGTTCTTTCCCCGGGCCAACGCGCCAATCGCTTTACAGGTCGGAAGCTGGGAAGCTTCGTCAAATACGATCAGATCGAACAGGTCCCGGCCCGGATCAAGATATTGCGCAACCGAGATCGGACTCATCAGCATACAGGGACACAAACGGGGCAGAAGGTTCGGGATCTCCGCAAAAAGTTTGCGCAGACTTTTATTCCTTCCTCCGCTTTTGATCGCTTTTAGAAGGATCCCGATCTCAGAACTGTTCGCCGCGGCACGCTGTATGTCCGGGATCTTTTCCGAAAGACGTCCCGCCGTTTCCTCTCCGATCAGATGTTCATATTCTTCCATTCGTTTTTTATACTGAGCGATCTGATTTTCAAATGTCCGGCTTGAAAACGAGTTCAGATCCGGTTTTGAATCAAAAGCGTAAATGATCAGCTTCTTCAAGAGTGCTTTCACAAACTGAATTTCGATCGTTTCCGCCGCTTCCTTCCGATCGCAGATCTGTGCGAACGAGCCAAGTCCTGTCTGATTCATTTCCCGGATCATCGATTGCCATTGGATCCAGCCGCGCAATTCTCCAAGGGAAGATTGCCAAAGAAGAGCCCGTTCGCGAAGCCGGATCAAATACGGATCCTCTTTTTCACCGAAAACAGGATCCATTTCGAGAAGATCAAAAAGATCCTTGCGCGCTGCGGCAAATTCATTCCATTTGGCAAGATACTCGGATACGATTCCTGTTTTCGCGTCGATCGAATCCCGTTTTCTCATAAAGAGATCTGCTTTCTCTCTGAAAACAGATCTCAGCTGATCGCGGCATTTTGTGAAATGATCCCGTTTTTTCACGAGATCTTCCCAGTCGGTATCTTCTTCCCGATCGAATTCCGCAAACGCTGATCCGGCTTCGGACGCTTTCTCTTTCCTTTGCCGCCGCAGATCCTGATACCGCCGAAGATCGGAAAGCCCCTGATCCCAATCGATTTTGTCCGAAGGAGATCCGATAAACGATTTCATTTTTCTCTGAAATCGCCAGTTTGAGAAGATCCGGAGAAGAAACCATTTCCCTTTGATCGCGGTCCATTCTTTCTGAAGCGCTTCTGCGTTCTGATCAAAGAATTCCGGATTGTATGTCAATAAAAGATCCTTGCGAAGAACGGTTTCTTTTCGTCCGATCTCGATCAAATGATCAAGCCGATTGACCAGAGCGGAAAAATCTTTTTCCTCCAGCCAGCTCATCGGAATCTGATCAATCGTAATCAGAACCGGCGCAAGCAGTGTCAATTTATCGTATTCAAATTTTTTGCCCTGAAAACTGATACTGAAGGCTTTGCAGAAATTGTTTCCCGCGCGCTCCAGAGCATCAATACCTTTAAGAAAAGCATCGATTTTAACAGGGACATCCTGCCGGAGAGCCTGTGTGTATTCCTGTTTGCGCACCCCTTTAAACGGATGTTCCCGGATCGGGATCATGGACTGTAAATGCGAACAGACGCGGCGGAGAAGATCTTTCCATTGTGCGATTTTCTCTCCGCTGATCGAGGAAACATCGATATTTACCCGCGATCCATTTGCGTCCTTAGAGGAAAAGAGAAAAGGATCAATAATATCCTTTGCACTGCGAACAGTTTCGTATCGGGATATCTGTTCATAAAGAGTCAACCCGGACGGCTGTTTGCGATGAAGATTGACGACATACTTTTTCAAATACGATCTTCTTTGGGCGAGATCGTCCGTTTTCCCGGAAAAATCGGCGGCTCGGGCATGATTTCCCGCTTTAAGGGCTTCATCAAGCTGATCAAGCACATCTTTCTTCATTGACTTGTTCGAATGAAGTTCCAGACAGTAAGGGCCAAGTCCGATCCTTTCGAGCCGTTTTTGAACGACGGAAAGGGCAGCCATTTTCTCCGCAACGAAAAGAACCTTTTGTCCCTGGGCAAGAGCATTCGTAATAATATTCGTGATCGTTTGAGATTTGCCAGTTCCCGGCGGACCGTGAAGCACAAAGCTCTTTCCTTCCGCAGCGGCTTTGATCGCAACCAATTGGGTCGCATCTGCTGCGATAGGAACGAGCATTCCTTCTTCGAGATCATTGTCCGACGGAAAAGGATCCGGAACCCAGCTTAGTTTTTCATCAAGTAAACTGGAAACGATCTTATTCCTTCGAAGTTTGTCCATATTGTTTTTCAGATCGTTCCACATCACGAATTGCGTGAAAGAAAAGATCCCGAGGACCGCGTTTTCTACGACATCCCAACCCTTTTGAGCGAAGATTGCATTCCGAATAATCGTAAAGATCCCGACAAGATCGATTCCCTTATCATCGGTCGGAAGAGGATCCAGATTATTTACCGCAATTTGAAAACGTTCACGAAGCATTTCCAGCAGAGTAATATTGATTTGGATCTCTTCGTCCCGCTGCTGGATCGAAAAACTGGTGCTGCCCGATTTTCTTTTCAACTCGACCGGAAGAAGAATGATCGGCGAATAGCGCGCAGGACAGCCGTCCGGCTTTTCATACCATCGCAGGAATCCCAAGGCAAGATACAGAGTATTCGCTCCATTCTCTTCCAGAGAGACTTTGGCTCTTCGAAAAAGTTCAAGCGCGCTCTTTTGCAGTTCCCGTTCGGTCAAGATCGTTCGCAGCCGTTTATTCTTCTGTTCCTGAACAAGGAGATTTCCCCATTGTCCCAAATGAGGCTTCATCTCCATGATCCCAAAAAAATCATCCGGAACGGAAAATTGATCCGGTTTATTCACCAGTAAAAACTCTGTATTCTCCGATAAATCGTCTTCAAGATCGCCAAGTTTACCGGCAAGAAGCGGAATCGTCGCCTTGCGCAATTTCATATTGAGAAGCGGATTGTTCAGTGAAAGATCAAGCAGATGATGTTCCCAATAAGAGCTTCGCGGTTCCGACAGATCGCTTTTCTGATCCGCATAGCGGCTTAAATCCAGACGATGAACTTCGCCGGGCAAATGGGTCAACTCCGATTCCGGGCGAACAGGAACGATCACTTTCCAGCCTTCTTCCGTTTTGACCCGTATCGGTATCGGCTTGATCCCATTCCTTCTCGCTTGACGAATATCGATCACATTATCGAATTTCGCAATTTCCGTCAATTTAATCTCCGCCTGCTTTTCCGCTTCATCAAATGAAAAACAATGGCCGGAGGTAACACAGGTGCACTCCGCAAGGGCAATATGATGAATTCCTTCTGCTGTATTTTTGGTCAATGCGGCAACATCATCCTGAACGACATCGGAAAATGTTTTATCGTCCAGCCAAACACCGGTAAAAGCATGATCATTAAACAGAACAACAAGCGGATTCAAGCCCATCCGTTCCAAACATCCGGCAAAAAGAAGGGCAAGATCCAGACACGTTCCCATCCGTTCTTCCAGGATCGTTTCCGGCAATCGGATCCTTTGCCCCGATTGAACAAAATTCGCCGGCGGGACAATGTATGAGAGATTCAACTTCTGAATCGCTTTATACAAAGCGGCAAACTGATTCCGAACCCGTTCCGGATCTTCCGACTGATAGCCGTTCAGTGAAGGATCTTTCGTCCATTCGCCAAGGAAAACACTTGTATCATTGATAATTGGCGCAAGCGCCGGATGATTCGGAAGGACAAACGATGCGAGAAGACCGTAATCCAGCCAGTCGGGAAATTGATCGTAAGTCAATATTTCAATCGGCTTGGAACTTTCCGAAAGAACTTCGTCCCCCTTTTTTAAACGAACGGACACACTGCCCCGGACTTCGGAACTGATCGCGGCAAGATAATCGCCGTTCGGCAAAAGATCGGAAACATCGGTAATTACGGTTTCGCCCGCAGGGACACGCTCCAGCTTCCGCACATATTTCTTGCAGAATTCCGGCTCCGATACAATTTCATAATCCAGATCTTCCCAATCGTCTTCCGTATTGTTTGTGATCTGAAGATCCCTTATCAGAATGCTGCCGTTCTGCTGCATCGCGTAGTTGAATCGTTCAGGAAGTGTAAACAGAATGGAACCGGTTTCCATGGGAGATCCTTTCAGGCTCGTTCGTTTCGGAATTACAGAAAATATTCCATTTTCCTAAAATCCTCAAACTGTAAATAACCGATTTTGAAACCACGGATTTCACGGATAATTTTTTGGTAAAAACACGTTTTCATCAAAAATATCAGCTCCGAATCTTATATTGATTTCATCCGTGTTTATCCGTGTCATCCGTGGTTCCAAAC
>JAUNSU010000246.1 GCA_030539035.1 Planctomycetia bacterium | reverse complement strand
TCCATTGAAGTTCTGTCTGCCCGAAAGGGATGCGATATGGTGTTGTCCTAATTCGTGTTACCAACAGACAGAACTTCGTTTTTTATTTTGTTCGTATTTGAGCAACGTAAGGACGTTGCATCCCAATGGGAGCTACCGCTCCATTGGTGAGATCGTCGCTCCCGTTGGTCGCTTGTGTTTATCAAACGACAATACACACGGGCGGCCCCCTTTTTCTTTACATTCTTCACAATATCTCTACTGTAATTTTCATTACTTCATTTTTCTTTTTGTTGTAAATGTCATACCATCCATTTGTATTTTCACGTTTTTTTATGAGGTCTTTGTATCATGTCTCGAAAAAAAGAAGAATCCATATTATTAAGCTCCGGTCGTGCTGCCGAGTTGATCGGATGTTCTGTACAGGCGTTGCGCAATTGGCATTTGTATGGACGCGTTCCGGTACCCATTGTTATCGGTAATCGGCTCTATTGGAAACGAAGCGAAATTTTGCAGTGGATCGAAACAGGCTGCCCACGTCGTGATGAATGGAAACAGCGACTACATACACAGGAGTATTGTCAGGGATCAAAACAATAATGTTCTGTTTTGAAAAGATCAAAAAGTTCCTAAATTATTCTGCTTCCCCCTTGATGGAATCGGGGTTTCACGGCTTACTTGTTCAGCACTGAAAATCCCCCGGTTGGCCGGGATACACATTACAACAATTTTATGGAGGTTTTGTTATGGCAAGTCTTTACAAAAAGCCTGTGAAAATGACCGATCCGGCGACCGGACAAAAGAAAACAGTGAAGTCGAAGAAATGGTACGGTCGATATCGCGATGCCGATGGAACAGAACATCGCATTCCGCTGGCAACCGATAAGCGAATCGCTCAGCAGATGCTCAATGACATTTTGAATCAGGTCGAACGGGCCAAAGCCGGAATCGTTGATGAAGTTATTGAAAAGGCTAAAATTCCTTTGTCGGAACATTTGGAAGATTTCCGGCAGCATCTCATGGCTAAAAATGATACGCCGCTTCATGTCAAAAACACGGTTAATATGATCAAGTATATCGCGGCGACACGAAAATGGTATGATACCCGTTCACTCAAAGCAGCCGAATTGGAGGCGTTTTTGAATTTCATTCGAAAGGAAAGGAATTTGAGTATCGAACGATGTAATCATTATATTCGTGCCGTTAAATGTTTCAGTCGCTGGATGGTGGACAATGACCGAATGGAAAAAGACCCGTTTCGTCGCATTAAAGTTCTCAATACGGCAACGGATCAGCGACATCATCGTCGGCCATTGAGTGCGGAAGAGTTCACGCTGATGATCGATGCCGCTCGAACCGGTCCGCCAACTCAGGGATTGTCGAGTCGGGATCGCGTTATGCTCTACTACATTGCGGCATGGACCGGATTTCGGAAAAAGGAACTCGGTTCACTCACACCGCGACACCTGTTTTTGGACTCGACGGTTCCTTATTTGACCGTGCCAGCGTCTTATTCAAAACGAAAACGAAGCGATATGCAGTTTCTTCATCCGGGCCTTGTGGAACTTCTGAAGGCCTGGCTTGCGAAACGAAATCCCGGACCGGAAGAAATTCTCTTTCCGATCTCGAAAGAAATCAGCGGGGTAGACCGCAATACCGCCGAAATGATCGCCAATGACTTGGCCGCTGCCCGAAATTTCTGGATCGCGGAATCTCAAACTCCGGAAGA
>JAUNSU010000245.1 GCA_030539035.1 Planctomycetia bacterium | reverse complement strand
GTGGTTTAAAAAAGAGCCAAGCCGGGCCAACAAAAATTTCTTCAAAAAGCCAACTCTGCGCAAAACTGCGTCAATTCGCGGTCAAAAAACGGTGAAATTTCGTAAATCGTTCTTCCTGAACTCTTTCGTTTCTGTATTTTAAAAATATTTATCAAGAAATGACGGCTTTATACTTGAAATCCCTCTTTTCGTCTTGTATAATCGGGGCTGTTCATTTTGAAACGGATCTGTTTTTAAGGAACGAACGTTTCAAAGGAATTGCGTACAAAGGCGATTCTTTGGACTATACGGGCCATTCCCGCCTTAGGAACGCCATTTATTTTTTTAACGGAAGGAGTTTTCCAGTAATGCAAAGACGTAATTTTCTGAAGTCATCCGGCCTGGCGGCTGGAGTTGCTCTTGCCGGCGGTCTGTCGGCGGCGCGATCGGCCCATGCGGCCGGCAGTGATGTCATTAAAGTGGGACTGATCGGATGCGGCGGCCGCGGACGCGGTGCTCTGAAAGATCGGCTCAGCGCGAAAGACAATGTTAAAATCGTCGCGATTTGCGATATTTTCGAAAAGAAAGCCAAAAGTACTGCCGAAGCGCTAGCGGCGATGAACGACGATCGTATCGATCTCGGAAAAAATATCTTCTGGGGATTCGAAGCCTATAAAAACGTGATCGATCTTTGCGATCAGGCTTTGATCGTTACTACTCCTGCTTTCCGTCCGATCCATTATCTGTATGCCGTCCAAAAAGGAAAGCATGTCTTCATGGAAAAACCGTGCGCGATCGATGTCGGCGGATACAAACTTGCACTCGAAGCCAATAAAATCGCTGATGAGAAGAACCTCGTCGTCGTTGTCGGATATCAGCGTCATTATCAGCCGGTTTATCAGCAACTGATCGAAAAGATCAAAGAAGGCGCGATCGGCGATGTGATGTATACCCGTGTTTATTGGAATAATGACGGTATTTGGGAACGTCCCCGTATTGAGGGAATGACCGAAATGGAATATCAGATCAACAACTGGTATCATTTCAACTGGCTTTGCGGCGACGGTATTGTCGAGCAGCATTGCCATAATATCGACATTGCCAACTGGATCCACTGCAAAGGCGATTTCAAGGGCCCGCTTTCTCACCCGGTCAAAGTCAACGCGATGGGCGGTCGGGAAGTCCGGAAGTTCCCTCGTTTCAAGAACTCCGGTTATCGATACGATCATTACTGCTGTGAATTCACTTACGCAGACGGATCGCAAATGTTCAGTCAGTGCCGTCATCAGAACAATACGTGGAACAAAGTTTCTGAAACCGTTTACGGAACCAACGGATCCGGTGCGCCCGGTTGGCTTCAAGATCGCAGCGGAAAGAGTGTTTGGAAGTTTGACGGATCGAAGCCCGAAAATCAGGTGCCCGGCCCTTATCAGTACGAGCATCATATGCAGGCGAAATGGATCCGAGAAGGCGCCGCTCATAATGACGGTTGGTTTGCCGCTTATTCCAGTATGACCAGTGCTTTCGGACGAATGGCCGCCTGTTCCGGAAAAGAGCTCAGCTGGGACGAAGTTGTCGCCAAGGGCCGCAGTGAATTTCCTTATGCGGACGCGCTTGCCGGCAAGATGAATTGGGACACCGTTCCGCCGATCGTTCCCGACAAGGAGCCGCCTCAACAGCCCGCCAAAGGCGAGTTCATTTACGAACAGTCCGTTCCGGTCCCGGGCCAATGGGACT
>JAUNSU010000169.1 GCA_030539035.1 Planctomycetia bacterium | reverse complement strand
ATTCAAAATCCATTGCCCGCAAGGGCGTCCCGGTTCAAGTCCGGGATCCGGTACTCCTTTTATTTTCTTCTTTCGAATTCTCTCGTTTGTTGTTTCCTTTGCGCAAAAGCTCTTACATATTCGTTAAATCATCGGATCCGCCGGTGCCGGAAAGTTTTTCCAAAGCGGCAACGACCTCTTTCTGATATTTCCGATCCGTTCCAAAGATGCGGCAGATCCGAAAACTTTGCGGGATCGCACTGTAAAGCTCTTCCGATTCCAACGCGGTTACCCGATCCAGGGCGGGCAAATAAAGAAAATTTTGACGTCCCGCCGGATTGTGCGCGTCCGGGCGGTGCGTATGTTTGCAGATATCAAATCTCAACTCGATTCCCGCAAGTTCCGGCGGCAGTTTTCCGCGAATGGCCGCTTCAAAAAGCGCGGGATCGGAAAAAATCGAAGAAGAGATCCGCGAGGAGGGACGATAGAGAAATGTCTTTTCCGCAAAAACCTGCCAAGGGGTCTTTCGATGAAGGAAGTTGGTCCAATCACCCGCCAAGGCCTCTTTTTCCGGATCGGAGGATCTTCCCCAGCGCGATACATCGGTAAAAAGCGTCCATTCGGTAAAAAGCAGATACTCATCCATGGAGTTGAGCGGATTCCCCTGCGGATAAAACAGATCTTTGGATTTGATAAAAAGATCGGCAAGCAGGAGATCAATGGCCCGGACTTTATGATGAAAATAGACTGCCCGAAAAAGCTCCGCGCGAACGTTTAAAAATCGGGTAAGCGTCGACAGCCCTTTCTGATGAAGGGTAAGTCCATGCTCGGTAAAAAAGGAATAATGGAGCAGACGTTCCAGATCAAAGGCCCGTTCATTGAATCCGGACATATAAGCGTCTCTCAATACAAAATCCATATTATCGACCGTATACAGACCGGAAAAAAGCGTTCGAAGCAAACGGAGCCAAAAAGGCCGGTCCGCCGTATCATCCTTACGGGGTCTTACAATCAAAAAGGCGATTTCTTCCGGGGAGAGAACCTCATTATCCCGGATCGTTCCTCCCGGATTGCGCCGGATTCCGCGAATGATCTCTCCCAATCGGTGAAGAATGATCTCGCCTCCCAGTATTTCATGATTCAGGGGAGTTCCATCTTCCAGCTGATGCCGCCGAAGGAAATGTTCATCAAAAAAATGTCCGAACGGACCATGTCCGACATCATGCAATAATGCGGCCAATCGAAGAGTCGACTCGATGTATTCGGAAGAAGGGAGTGGAATTCCCCCGGTAAGTTCGGGTTTTTCTTCAAAGACCTTGAAAAAACTTGGCTTGAGATGATTCCAGACGACGCTGGCAAGGTGCATTGCTCCCAGTACATGCTGAAATCGCGTATGTTCGGCGGTCGGATAAACGATCCAGGCCGTTTGGAGCTGATGGATTTGTCTTAAACGCTGAACCCAAGGGGAATCGATAATGTCCCTTTCCGTGTAAAGTTC
The DNA here is from genome assembly GCA_030539035.1 of Planctomycetia bacterium. Lineage (GTDB taxonomy): Bacteria > Planctomycetota > Planctomycetia > Pirellulales > Thermoguttaceae > JAUNBG01. The sequence goes on along the minus strand of JAUNSU010000169.1, from coordinate 5,095 downwards.
GTTCGGAATTCTGTTCCGCGGCGAAGAAAACGCAATATATCCATGGATGGAATCCTGGCTCAGGCTCTCTTCCTGAAATGTTGTGAGATCCATATCGATCCTCGTATTTCTCTTCTTTTTTTGTTAATGGGGACGCCGGAAGGTGCGTTGTTCCCGGCGTCTTTTCAGATAGACAAAAAGTCCAATAAGCAAGGGGGGAATCGGGGGAAGAAGAACGGCGAATAATTTGTATTTTCCCTGAATGGTCCGGACATATTCGTCGACTTCTCTTTGGGATTCTTCGACTTGACGATCATAGAGCAGGCGTTTTTCCTCAAGTTGACGGGTCAATCGCTGCTGGGATCCGACGACAGCGGTTTGAAGCTGGACGGACTCCTCTTTGGAGAGTTCCCCGGATCCCGATCGCTTGTTGGCAAGTTCGGCAACCTGTTTTTGAAGGGTGTCTTCTTCCTTTTTGCGATATTGTTCAAATTCCTTCATGCAGGCGATTTGATCGACGATAGCGCGATCCCGGATTTTTCGGGTCGTTTCCTCGATCCGGTTCAAAGTACGATGGCGCGGTCTTCGTGCACGAATCGGGATCAGATCTTTTTCCCCTGCAACCGAATCGATCGTGTTGAGGACGAAAGAGACATTGTCGAAATCCATTGCGAGTCCGTTCCGCAGATCCGTTCCCATCTCGCGGAGTTTGAAGAAACCCGGAGTAAGAAGATCAACATCGGAAACGAGAACCGCGTTCAATTCTGGTTCCTTTTCATTCGCTGTTCGATCCAGCCGAAATGCTTTGGAAACCGGACCGGTGATCCGGGCGGCCAGCGTGCAGATCTCTTCCCGAGTGGTCCGCTTTTCACTGTATGTTCGAATTCCGCGCGCCTTGATCTCATCCGCAGGAGAAAAGCCTCCCGCCAAGGTTCGAATCAGGGGAGTAAAAGTTGTTTCCGCGTTCGGATGGGATTCGATCGATCCGCAAAAAGGAAAGAGGAGATGTTCCAGACGTGCGGAGACCGGATCTTTTTCATTGAACGATTCGACTTCCTGATCCGAATTTTTCTTCTGATCATGATATTCTATTGGACGGGCATCAACGAAGATGTATTCTTCCGAAAGCGCCGCGAGTTTAGGATAAGGATTGTAGTTTTTCCAAAGGATCTCGGTGGAAAAAGTGATCCCCATCATTCCCCAGAGAATTCCCAAATCCCCCCGTGCACCGGGAGGAACCATTCGGCGGCCTCCCCCAATGGAGTGAAGATTCGTTCCCGGCAGATATTCGGCAAAAATCGGATAGGGATCTTCAAAGATCACTGTTGGCTGTCCTGATCGGAGCGCTCCGGCAAGATTCATAAGACCCGCCGGACCAAGCGAGGACGGCTGGACCGCGAGCAGTGCGTTAAACCGGCCGGTCGGAATCGGTTTGTCCGGATCGACATCTTCAATAATATATTGCTTGCCCAATTCATCAATGATGGGCCAAGGAAGCTGGACAAGATTTCCGTTGGCGTCGAGCCGTCCGAGAAGGGCCGCCGCGGTCCGCACGATCCCGACCCGTTTCTTCTCCCGATTCCCAATACTCAAAAGAGAGTTGACCAGTTCATATTCGACCGAAAGACCCCGATTCATAAAAGGAATCACGATGGTTTTCGGACCGGATCGGAAAATGATCGAAAGAAAAATCGCTTCTTCCCGAACGCGTCCCCGAACGTCGAAAACGACTTTTTTCGGTCGAATATCGTATTGGCGCTCCAGCTGATAGGCGGCCCGGCTGTTGGGAATGATATCGCGGATCTCGACAAAAACCCTGTTTCCGGAAAGACTCCGCAGCGCGCCCAGAACCGATATGATATTAAGGCGTGTCTGGACAAATTCCTGCGGAAGATCAGAGGTCAACCAGGCTTCGACAACGATCGGATAATCCGACTTGATCCCCCGAATCAGTTCCACCGATTCCGGAGAAAGGGAACTGAGCTTTTCTTCGGTCCAGTCAAGTTGGCGGGAAACCAGCCGCGAAAGACCAAGAAGTGCGATCAGAAGGATCGAAAACGCACCTGCCCGGAAGAGATAATGCAATCGGATGAATTTGACCTTCGACGCGGACAGATATCGATTATTGACCAAAAGGATGCAAAGATAGATCATGAGCATCGGGATCAAAAGGAAATAAAGCAGTGGGGAAAGGGAAATAATTCCCCGTCCGAACGGTTCGAAGTTCTCTCCAATACTGAAGGATTTCAGAAAAAGGGCCGCCTTTCGCGAAAACGGAAGTGCATCGGCCCAAAGCAGCGCGATCAGGGGAAGATTGAACAATCCGCCCATAATATACGCAACCGTCAACTGCGAGGTGAGATAGGAAGAGACCATGGAGACGGAGAGCATTAAGGCCCCGACCAGCCAGTATCCCAGTCCGGTCGCAAGGAAGAGTCCCCAATCCGGATTTCCGAGGAATTTCAAGATCAAAAAACTTGAGATCAGGGAAAAGAGGAGAGAGACGGAATAGATCCCCAGCGCGGCGAGATATTTTCCAAGAACGAGTTCCCAGGTGGAAACGGGCATTGTAAGAAGGAGCTCTTCCGTTCCAAAGCGTTTTTCATCTGCCCAGATTCCCATGGTAATCGCGGGAACAAAAACCAGCATGATCAAGGGAAACCATCTGTTCAGCTGCGCGAGATTCGCCAAATTGGAATTGACAAATTCGTCGGGCAAAAAAGAGGCGATTGAGCAAAGGAGTACGAAAACACAGATAAAAACATATCCGGTTGGATTAAGGAAATAGGCGAAAAAATTACGTTTAAAGATGGCTGTATACATATAAAGATCACACTGATCGGGTTAATTCGCGAAAATGGGCATCGAAATCTTCCGGCGAGGAACCAAAATCCCGAACTGCCCCGTCAAAGATCAAATGCCCTTCATTGATAAAAAGGATCCGGGAAGCGACCGCCCCAACCTCTTGCAAAATGTGGGTCGAAAGAAGAATGGTCTTTTTCTCCCCGATTTTCTTTATGGTTTCCCGAACCTGATGGATCTGGTTCGGATCGAGTCCGGCGGTCGGTTCATCCAGAATAAGAACATCCGGCTCATGAAGAAGCGCATGGGCCATTCCGACCCTTTGCCGAAAACCGCGTGAAAGCTGGCCGATCGGCTTCTTCAAGACGGATTCAAGATCGCAGATCCCGACGACTCGTTCTATCGCATTCTCTCGATCCGGGACCGGAATACGGCGGATCTGCGCAAAAAATTTCAAAAGATCCAATGGACTCATGTCCGGATAAAGAGGACCGTTCTCCGGAAGATATCCGAGGTGTTTGGCCCCTTCGATCCGCTCCGAAAGCATGTTAAAACCGGCGATCTTCGCGTATCCCGAGGTCGGCGCGAGAAAACCGGTCAACAACTTCATCGTCGTACTCTTTCCCGCTCCGTTGGGACCGAGAAAGCAGACGATCTCCCCTTTCCGTATTCGAAAAGAAATATCGGACGCGGCGGCGAATTCACCATAGATCTTTGTAAGGGCGGACGCTTCTATCATGGTCTATCGATTCTTATGGGTAATGGTTGGCCAATGATCTGTTCGGAAAGGAGCGGCGGGAAATCCGTCTTTGTTGAACAGATTGCAGATCGGATTCGAACCCCACGCGTATCGAACGGCAACTGGCGCGGCAACCGACTTGGCGGAAACGACAACGGTATCCCCTTCGATTTTCGCATCGGCCCACACGAATTTTCGATCGGCGCCGGCAACGGCAAATCCCTTGAGAGGACCATCTCCCTTGATCATAAGTCCCCCTTCGACATGATCAAAAGAAAGAATCGCTTTATTATCAACGATCTTCATGGATCGGATGCGGGGACCGGAGTAAACAACCTTTTTGCCGTATTCTTTGGCAAGCGCAATCGCTGCGAGCCGGAATCCCACATCCTGCTTGTTGGTCGGATGAATATCGTTCGCTTCTCCAATATCGATGATCACCGCTTGTCCGCTGTTGCGAACGGAGGAAAGAGCCCGATCTTGCGATTCACGGATTTCCGCCCAGGAGCTTTCCGCAGGCTGATCCGATACTTTCTGATAGTTGGCCAACTGAACGAAATAGAAGGGAAAATCTCCCTGTCCCCATTCTTCCCGCCAATTTTGCACCATGATCGGGAAAAGAAGATCATGCTGAAATGCGCGGCTTGCGTTGGATTCTCCCTGATACCAGATCGCTCCCCGAATCGCGTATCCCTTGATCGGACAGATCATTCCATTATAAAGATAGCCCGCCTTGTATTGCGTCTTCTTAATACTTTGCAATCGCGCAGGTTCAATCAAGGGAGCAAGTTCCGGAACTTCCGCGAGTAATTTCGGATTCACAAAGGCTTCACAGGTCGCTCCGCCCCAGGATACATTGATCAGACCGATCGGAATCTTCAGATCCTGATACAGATTCTTGCCGAAAAAATATCCGACAGCGGTAAAGTTGGGGGAGGTTTTCGGACCGCAGAGAGCCCAGGAATTGACGCGGACATCTTTCTGAGGCGCGGTGTCTCCCGTACAGGACACGGTCATTAATCGCACATTGGGCAGATCGGAATTTTTGATCTCTTCTTCCGCGTTTTTCGCTCTCTTCAAGGTAAATCCCATATTCGATTGTCCGGAGCAGATCCAGACATCGCCGATGAGAATATCTTCAAAGACCAGGGTATTTTTTCCTTTTACGGTCATTTTATACGGCCCGCCCGCGGACATCGGATCAAGTTTAACCGACCATGCTCCCTTTTCGTCCGCGATCACCGTCCATTTTTTATCCGCAAAGTCGATTGTGATCTTTTCGCTTGGCGCCGCTTCTCCCCAAACGGGAATTTTCATATCGCGCTGAAGAACCATTTTGGACGCGAAGATCGACGGCATCTTGACATCGGCGAACACCGCGCTGCAAAAGAGCACGCAAAAAGCAAAAAACATCAGTTCTGATTTCAGATTTTTTCTCATAATTCTCCTCATGGATATCTGTTTTGAAAGACAGCGTAAACCGAACCCGTTCGAATAAACAATATATCATTTATTCGCCGGTTTGTCTATATCATTTATTGTTCCGGCCCTTTTATTTCTGAACAGAATGCGGCG
>JAUNSU010000168.1 GCA_030539035.1 Planctomycetia bacterium | reverse complement strand
TTGGCGATTTGCCTGAGCCAGAGATTACCCATAGATTTTGGTAGAGAGGCAAAAAAACATACTGAAAAATATTTTTGTTTGGAACCGCGGGTGCCCGGATATACACGGATAAAATCAACATAAGATTCGGGGCTGATAATTTTGATGAAAACGTGTTTTTACCAAAAAAAGGATCCGTAAAAATCCGTGAAATCCGCGGTTTTAAAATCGGTTATTTACAGTTTGAGTAAAAAATACCAAGGATCCCCGGGGATACTGCCAATGAAGAAAGCGACCAACGGGAGCGGGTCCTCGGCAACCGCGCGGAAGCGCGAACTGGGAGCGGCGCCTCGCCGCCGCAAGCCCGCAGGATTTGGGTACAACATCGAAAACAGATTATTGATATTTGGCCGAAAAACCGTATTATTTCACCCGACTGGAACTGTCAATAACCGGCGCCCCGATAGGGGCAGTGCCTTCCAGCCCGGGGCAGAGCACAAACATGAAATGTTTGTGCGGCACCCCGGGTACACGAACCCCCAACAGCAGCGCGCTGTAAGCGCAGTGCAAAAAGTACAACAGATAAATCAGCGACCAACGGGAGCGGGTCTCCGGCAACCGCGCGGAAGCGCGAACTGGGAGCGGCGCCTCGCCGCCGAACGGAATTAGGGAATCAACATCGGCCGGGGGATCGCGGTTCAACCCTTAATCGAATCACAACGTTTTTAGGGATTTAACATCACTCGGGGCCGGGACGACCGCTCTCCGTATGCGACTTCGTCGCTGTCTTTCCGGTATCAATGTTTTTTACCACTTCCCCGGTTTAATGGGTGATTGCGTTTTTTATAAACTCCGTATCTATCACAGAGCGGCGGCGTTGCCGCCGGGTGGGCTGAAAGCCTGCGTTCCCAGGTTCTGCTTCCCCGGTTTAATGGAATTTTATCTTGAAGAAAGAAGCCGCGTTTTTCGAGGTGGCCCTTCGGCGTTGCCGATAAAAAAAGGACGGCCAAAATGACCGCCCGCCGTATGCGGCTTCGCCGCTGATTTTACTAATCACTAATCTTTGGTTTTCTTACTCGTTTTCGAGCTGTTCCATGATTTCATCGGAGATTGTGAAGTTGGTAGAAACTTTTTGGATATCTTCATGTTCATCAAGGACGTCCATCAATCGCATCACACTTCGTGCGGTATCGATATCTTTAATTTCGACCTGTTCCTTGGAGATCATTTCGATATCGGAATGAATCGGCTTAATTCCGGCACTTTCCAATGCACGGGCAACCGCGTCGAAATTTTCGGGCGCACAGGTGATCTCAAAGGCATCGTCTCCATCAGCAACGACATCGTCGGCACCGCATTCCAGAGCGACTTCCATGAGTTTTTCTTCTTCCATCTGATCGGCGGGAACAGTAAAGATTCCTTTTTTATCGAAATTCCAGGAGACGCAGCCGGTTGCTCCCAATTTTCCGCCGCTGACTTCGAAGATCTTTCGGATTTCCGGCGCGGTTCGATTTCGATTATCGGTCAATCCGGCGGCGATCACGGCAACTCCGGACGGTCCGTATCCTTCATAAACGACTTCTTCCAATTCGACGGAATCAAGTTCGCCTGTTCCCCGTTTGATCGCACGGGCAATATTGTCTTTTGGCAAACTGACCGCTTTCGCTTCCTCAATCGCCGCTCTCAACCGGAGATTGTTGTCGGGATCGCCTCCGCCCTGCTTTGCGGCAATAATGATCGCCTTTGAAAGTTTACTCCACTGCTTTCCCCGTTTTGCATCGACGAGCGCTTTTTTATGTTTAATACCTGCCCAATGAGAATGTCCAGACATAAAATCCTCCGTAAATATTTCTTCTTATGATCTTTTTTCAGTTGTAATTATGTTTTGATGAAAGTTTTTACCGCGGTTTTTTTCTTTGAAGTTTTTTGACTTCAGATTCCGCCTCTTCTTTCACAATTTTCTCCGTGTTTTTGGCTGCTGTTTCCGCCGGCGCTTTCACCGATTTTTTGGGAGGAGCCTTTGGTGAAGGTTCCTTTTCAACTTTTTCAGCGGATTTCGCTTTTGCATTTTTAGGTGTTTGAGGATCCGCAGTCCCTTTTTTGGATGCGCTTTTTACCGTTTCTTTTTTGGGGGAAGCTTTCACCGTCTCTTTTTTCGGTGCGGCTTTTGCGTTTTTTACTACGGATTTTGGAGTGGAAGCGTCTGCTTTTTTCGCCTTTTTTTCTTTGGAAACGGAAGGCTCAGGAGCCTTCTTTTCCTTCTTTGAACTTTTGGCAGGAGGAGGATTCTTCTCTTCGATTTTTGCTTTCTGATCTTTATTATCGGATTTGGCCGCGGAAGTTTTTTCTTTTGCGGACTGTTTTTTGGCCCGATCCTTTGATTCCGATTTTTCTTTCGCCGGTCCTTTTGCGGCGGGAAGAGATTCCATGAGATCCGATTTCAGATCGGAATCGATGAAAACGGTTTCGGAGATCACTGTTTCTTCGACTTCAACGGTTTCTGAAACATAATCGTCTTCTTCCGTCAACGGATTGGCGTCGAAATTATCGTCGATATCGAGATCGCTTTCAATGGCGATTGCGGGCAAATGGCGCTTTCTTTCCTTTTTGATCACCTGTTTAGCGATCAGGAGCGGATCATCGGTTTCGTTGCTTTCGACCAACGGGATCCATGCGCGGAATTCGGCGTCTGGATCAATCGACTTCAGGAACTTGCGGACACTCGGTTCCAATTCTTCTTTCATAAGATCTGCACCGAGTTCGTGCAGCAGAGCAAAGAACGTCAATCGGTCCCCTTTGGTTTTGAGAAAATCGAAGCCGACAGGGACCTCTTTATTTTCATCGTTAATATCGACGCATTCCAGGAGGCGCATAACGCGCATAGCCCCTTCATCGAAGGGAATGGAACGACCGGGAAACAGAATAAACATTACCAGATCGTTCATGAAATGGGTCGAATAGGGAATGGATGTAAGAAATGCGAGAACGGTTTCCGCATTTTGGCCCTGAACTTTCTGCATATCAAAATTGTATTGAAGTTCAAAGATCCATTGGAGGACACGCCGGACCCGTTCACTCTGTTTTCCGGGAGCCTGAACGGAAGGAAACAACTCGGCAAGATCACTGGCAGTAGAGACCCTTACTTCATTCCAATCAACGAAGTATCGTTCTATTGCTTCAAATGCGGAGCAGGCTTTTTCAGCGGAAGTATTTTCCATGAGAGCGGCAAAGATCAGCAGATCGAGGATTTCCCTTTTTTCGTCCGGAAGGGCGGGGATCTCCCTGTATTTTTTCTGCAGCTTTGCGAACAGATTTTTTAAGATCTTTCGTTGTGGTAAACTCATGTTTCTTCTATCTCTTCTGGTTGCTGTTCAATTTCTTCGGCCGCAGGGGGTTGGTCAACTTCTGCGGCGTCTACAACTTCCTGGACATCATCATTGATTTCCTTGCTGCGTTTTTCGTTTTCCAGAATTTGGGAAACGGCAATAAGGTTTTTGATTCCTTCATCAATAAAAAATTGCAAGCGGGGTGTATATCGGGTATCAATTTGTTTGGCGCATTTTTGCTGGAGGAACCCCGCAGCGCTTTGCAGGCCGCGCAAGGCCAATTTTTCCTGCGCTTCATCTCCTCCGTAAACGGAGAGATAAACTTTTGCGTTTCTCATATCGGCGGAGACTTCGACAGATGTGATATTTACATTTTTGACTCTTGGATCTTTCAGATCCGTGAGCAAAGACATTGCAACAACCTGTCGAATTGCCTGCGCCGCTTTAAGTGTTCTTCTTGTTGCCATCATTTATATTATGGACTCCTTGCGAGCAAAAGCGGGCAATACGGAATGATCCGCGCAACGTATTGCCGAATTAAAGAGTACGCGCGATTTCTTCAATTTTGTATCCTTCCAGGACATCGCCTTCTTTAATATCATTAAAGTTGCGAAGTTTGATACCGCATTCATAGCCTTCTCGCACTTCTTTGGCGTCGTCTTTTTCCCTTTTTAAAGTATCGAGGATGTATTCCCCGATTATCCGACTGTCCCGAATTACCCGAACCCGGCAGTCCCGTTCGATCGACCCCGAGATAACCCGGCAGCCGGCGATCGTTCCGATCCGGCTGATCGAAAAGACCTGCTTGACCAATGCCCGGCCAAGTTCCTTGACCTGTTCCAGCGGCTTGAGCATTCCTTCCATCGCGGCTCGTATATCTTCGGACATTTTGTAAATGATCTCATATCGCCGGATCTGAACTTTCTTGCTTTCCGCAAGGGCCCGTGCTCCTTCATCAGGAACGACATTGAATCCGACAATAATCGCGTCCGATGCGTTGGCCAAATGAACATCGGCTTCCGTAATTCCTCCGACCGAAGCCTGAAGAATTTTCACTTTGACCTCGGGATGTTCCAGCTTGGAGATCTCTTTTCGAATCGCTTCGATTGATCCGCGGACATCGGCTCGAATGATTATATTGAGCGTCTGCTGTGTTTTCGCCGAATTGATGCGGTCGAACAGATTTTCCAAGGTGATATGGGACTGATCGTCGGCAAGTTCATTGGCGTGAACGAGCTGTTCGCGTTCCGCCGCAATTTGGCGGGCAACGGAAATATCGTCCAGTACAACGAATTTACTTCCTGCACCGGGGACGGAATTCAATCCGAGCAAATTTACGGGGGTGCTCGGACCGGCCAATTTCAAATGTTTTTTCTCATCCAGCGGATCGAACAGGGCTTTCACCTTTCCGTAAGCGGTTCCGCAAAGGACGATATCGCCGGGCCGCAAGGTTCCTGTCTGAACGAGGATTTTGCAGACAACACCTCTTCCGGGCAGCATTGCCGCTTCCAGAGCGACACCATTTGCCGGTCGATTCGGATTTGCTTTCAGTTCTTTCAGCTCCGCGATCATGAGGAGAGTATCCAGAAGTTCATCGATTCCCTTTCCGGTGGTAGCGCTGGTTTCAACAACTTCGACATCACCGCCCCATTCGCTGGGCATTACGTCGGCGTTTGCGAGTTCGGAAATAACCTTTTCGCGGTTTGCGCCGGGAAGATCCATCTTGTTCAGGGCAACAACGATGGGGACACCGGCCGCCTTTATATGGCTGATCGCTTCTTCGGTTTGCGGCATTACACCATCATCCGCGGCGACAACCAGAACGGCAATGTCGGTGCAGTTTGCTCCCCGTGCGCGCATCTCTGTAAAGGCTTCATGGCCCGGTGTATCGACAAAGGTGATGTCGCCCTTTTCTTTTTTGACGCGGTAAGTGCGAATATGCTGGGTGATTCCGCCCTTTTCGCCGGAGACAACGTTCATGTGCATAATGCGATCGAGCAAAGATGTTTTCCCATGATCGACGTGTCCGAGGAAGGTAACGACCGGCGGCCGGGGCTTGAGCGTTTCCGGCGGATCTTCCTGATCGAATGCGGTATCGACAAAGAGTTCTTCCAGAGAACGTTCTTTTTTTACGACCGCTTTCAGTTCAAAGGCTTCGATCAGGAGTTCAACTGTTTCCTGATCCAGCGATTGATTGATCGTTAAAAGACGACCGAATTCCATCATTTTTTTAATGATGGAAGCGACCGAAAGACCGGTCGATTCAGCAAACTGCTTGACTGTACAGGGCATTTCGATCACACAATCACCTTTACGCGGAACGGTAGAAACCAAGCCTTTATTTTTAGAAGCACGCGGGGTTCGAACGACCGGCCGATATTCGCCTGCGGAATCCTCATCTGTAAAGAGGGATTTCCCGCCGCGCCGCCGGTTTTCCGAAGTGTCGGATTCGGGGCGGAGCTTGGTTTTTTTGCCCGTCCCTTTTTTGGGTGTCGAATCTTCTTCTCCCGACATGAATACTTCGGTCTGATCGTATTTTTTTCTTCCCTTGCTGTCGCGATCTCTTTTCGCTGCATCTTTTTCGGGATTGAAATCGATGATTCGATTTTGGGAAGGAGCGGACTTCGCCGGAGCGCCCTCGCGCTTTTCGCGTTTGTCCCGTCCTGCCTTGATATGCGAAGAGAGCGGGGTAACCCCTTTTTCCATTGCCGCACGAAGTTCTTCCGGAGAATCAAATCGCGCCGCCGGTTTTTGCGGGGCCGGCTCTTTCGCCGCTTTCGGGGCCTTTACCGGGGCGGCTGTCGGCAGCGGCGCCAAATGAACTGCTGCGTGTCCCTTCTGTTCGTGCTGGGGCTTTCCGGATTTTTCTCCCGACTCCTCTCTGGACTTTTTCCTGGAGGGTGCGTTCAGATCGACGATACGATCTTTGGGCATTTCCGTAATCAGCGGAGCGGCTTTCATTTCCGCAAGGGCAGCCTGACGGGCGGCCTCTTCCAAAGAGGCAAGCGTCGATCCGATTTTTCTCTGGTTGGGAGGAAGATCCTCAATTCGCTGTTGATGGCGGCTTAACGGCGCGTTTCCGCGATTTCGACGGGACTCTTCCTGGCGCGAATGGAGCGGGGACGTTCGACGTCTTTGATCTGATTTTACCGATCCCGAACCGGACGCTGGAGCCTGTGTTTTGGCGGGCTCTTTTTTGGACTGGGTCTTATTTTCCTCAGCTTTTTCGGGCTTCTCAACCTTTTCCGCTTTTCCGCTTTTCTCCGCGGACTCTTTCGCAGCAGATTC
>JAUNSU010000167.1 GCA_030539035.1 Planctomycetia bacterium | reverse complement strand
AGCGCTGGGACGGTGCCCGTCCCGGGCACCCGGCGGCAACGCCGCCGCTCTGTGATGGAGATGAAATCTCTAAAGAACACAACCTCCCATTAACCCGGGTTTCAAAATCTGCGGACGGATTCGAACTCTTCTCAAGAATCTTTGTTTTACTCTTTTTTATTGTGCCGCATCTTCGATGCTCTTGGATCGTATGCTCTGTACCCCATGCTTGCGCATGGGGTTATGCATGGTGCCGCATCTTCGATGCTGGTCTTTTTCCGCTTCCCCGGTCTTCAAAAAACAAAAATTACTTCAAAGAAGCCCAGCAAAAAAATCTCTGCGATTTCCGAATAAACTCCGGTCCCTCCAAAAGGCCATCCGTGGTTATCCGTGTTTATCCGTGGTTTCAAAATCCGTGGTCGAGAAAGAATATTTCAAAAATCAAGGATTTTTCAAAAAGCCTCGGCGCAAATCTGTGGTTTTAAATCACAACGGTTTCACGAATCGATTTCACCCCGACACTTTTCCAGTTCAGAAACAAGTGAGGCACAGAGTTCGCCGTTTTCGGCGTCCGATGCGTCCTGCAGCTGAAGTGCAATCGCTCGAACCTTTTCCGCTCCGATATTGGCGGAAACTCCCTTGAGCATGTGCGCAAGCTGACGAAGCTCCGGAAAGTTCCCTTCATTATACCGCGCCTGTATTTTCGGAAAGGTCTCCGTAAAAAGATTTACATAATCTCCAATCAGCTCATCAATCAAAGATTGATCGTCGATCTGCAAAACCGTTTTTATATATTGAGCCATTTCCGTTTTCATTCGAAGACCTTTTTCTGCAATACATGATTAAACCGCGATGCCCGTTCGGAACATCGCGGATCGCTGCCGTTATGAACCTCTCAGTTCACGCTTTTATCACCGCCGGCCTTCGCATTCTCTGCGTTCGCTTTAAAGGCGGATACTTCCACAAAAGTAATAATAATACCCTTGACCATATTTTCTTTCGTCCGATAGGGTACAATTCGCATCAAATAGACCTTGTCCTGGAAAGGAAGCCGATGCTCAATAACCTGAAAAGTATTGCTGACCGTATCAATATCATTCAGGAAATTCGGATAAAGCGAGTTCATCGCCAAATGATGAACCGGACGTCCAACGTCGGCCGAAAGAATGTTCGTGATCTTGCTGGCCACTTTACTGACCTTTCGAATCACCATATCCTTGTCAAGGAACAGGGTCCCGATCTGCGTATTGCTCAAGAGGTTGTCGTAGTCGGCGTTCAACTCCGTCATCTCGTCGATCTTGCGCAAATGTTCCGCATTGACCGTGTAAAGTTCTTCATTAACCGACTGAAGTTCTTCGTTCGTACTCTGAAGCTCTTCATTACTCGCGATCAATTCCTCATTACTCGACTGGAGCTCTTCATTGCTGGTTTCCAGTTCTTCAACCGTTGCCTGCAAACTTTCGTTTTTATGCTGAATTTCCCGTTCCAATTCCTCGATCCGTTCCTGATACTGATTGGTCAGTTCAAGAGGAACGTCCCGTTTTTCCACGTGCGAAGATTCTCTGGCGAGATCCTCGGCAATACTGATATAATAGCAGACAAAATCATCGTCCGGGGTCATTACCCTTTTGCATGTAATGTTCAGATTATGATCTTGGGTCGCAATCTCCATCGTAATGATCGTGTTTTTCTTCTCGGCCCGTCGAATCACACTCGATACGGCAACGCTGACCTCTTTCGGAAGCATCTTCAAAAGATTGGAGGTCATCTCCCCTTGCGGGAGCTTCAGGAAATTGCCGGCATTCTGAATGAAGTAAAGAATGTTGTAATTTCCGTCAATGATCACTGAAGGCGGCAAAAAGGCATTGACCACATCTTCGAATACATAGCTCAAATGCCGGCTTCCCTGTTTCAGGAGATTGCCGGTATTCTGAAGCATCGTCTCCGTTCGGCTCCGGTGCAAAGGCATATTCATCGAAGAGATCGAATGGAACTCCGGTTTGAACCGGTTCCGTTTACGGAAGATCTTGGATTTACTGTCGAGAATATCGAATCCTTCGGTCAATCGGCCCAATGATTCGCTGGATCCGAGGAACAGGATCCCGTTCGGCTTCAAACAGACATGGAACGTGGAAAGGATCTTCTGCTGCGTTTCCAGTTCAATATAGATCAGCAAATTCCGGCAGGAAACCATATCCAGCTTGGAGAACGGCGGTTCGTCGATCACATTATGCCGCGCGAATATGATCATACGGCGGATATTGTCGTTGATCTGATATCCGTTTTCATGCCGAATAAAATACTTGGTCAAATACTTCGAAGGAACGTCGGCGGAGATATTACTCGGATAAAATCCGGTGCCGGCGTAGTTGAGCGAATCTTCATCGATATCCGTTGCGAAGATCTTGACATCGTTCAGGATACTGTTCCGAAGCATATAATCCTTGATTAAGATCGCGATTGTATAAACTTCTTCCCCGGTGGAACAGCCGGGCGCCCAAATACGGATCTCGCTTTTGTCGGTATGTTTTTCAAAGATCGTCGGAATAATGGATTCCGCAAGGACTTCAAATGCTTTTTCATCCCGGAAGAATCGGGTAACACCGATCAGCAGATCGTTGAACAGGGCATTGATTTCTTTGGGGGTCGTCGCCAAATAGGTAACGTAATCAATGACCTTTTCGAACCGATTGATCGAAATTCGTTTTTCCAGACGGCGAATGATCGTATTCTGTTTGTAAGTTGAAAAGTCGACGTTTTTGGCTTCATGCAGAATCGCGATGATCTTGTTGTACAAACTCTGGTTCTGCATTAACTGATCTTCAACCGGACTGGTATGATTGATGATCGGATGTTTGATATAGCTTGCGAGTTCTTTCGCCAAATTATCCGGAGAAAGGATCAGATCGACCATTCCGGTTGAGATGGAACTGCGGGGCATTCCGTCGAACTTCGCCGTCTGATCGTCCTGAACCATGGTAACGCCGCCGAACTCCTTGATCGCGCGGATACCGAGCGTTCCGTCGGACCCGGTTCCGGAGAGGATCACGGCAACCGCGTTGCTCTGCTGATCTTCGGCCAGCGACCGGAAGAAAATATCGATCGGCAGATTCAGGGTTCGCCCGACGATTTCCTTTAAGTAAAGGGTTCCGCCGCGAATCGTCATGTTCATCTTCGGCGGGATCAGATAAATATGATTGATCTCGATCTTGGTAACATCCTTCACCACTTCGATCGGAATCGTTGTATGCCGTCCGAGCAATTCGCCCATAAAGCTCTTATAATCGGGGGAGAGGTGCTGGATCACGACAAACGCTGCGCCCGGATCGGGGATCATATTGTCAAAAAATTCCTGGAGGGCTTCCAGACCTCCGGCCGAAGCGCCAATTCCAATGATCGGGAAACTCGCCTGGTTCATATTGATCCCGCCGGTTTCCGCGTTCTCCACATTCGCCGCGTCCGTTGATTTCACGAGAGACTTTTCATTCTTTTCCGCAGATTCAACGCGAGAGTCTTCATCTGTTCGGGAATCCTCATCTGTTTTTGAGTCTTCGCCTGTTCGGGAATCTTCATCCGAACTGACGCTCTCATTCTGTTTCCGAATTTCCTCTTCCGGATTTTTTCCCATTGTATTGTCCATTTAAAGGTTCCTTTACATTCTGTTTTGAAACATTTTTATCAATAACATCGGAATTATTCTTTTTCCGCGGCAAACAATTTTTTGATTTTTTCGATATTTATCGGTTTTGTAATAGTATTTTCAAAAAAGGTCATATCGAAATTTGTTTTGAACTCCACATCGGCAGTAATAGCGTAAATTGGAATATCGTTGTAAGCGGGATTCTGCCGGATGATTGAGGCGAACTCTTCTCCGTTCATATCCGGCATCCACAAATCGCTGATAATGATATCGTAATGTTTTTTACCAAGAAGATCAAGAGCTTCTTTGGCGGAATTCGCAAGAGTCGGGACAAAATTCATCAAACGGAGAATCGCGTCGAGCACTTTCAGATTCAAAACGACATCATCAACGAGCAGACAGGTTCTCGGAGTATCGCTGACATAAGGCGTTTCTTCCGGCTCCTCGGAATGGTCCGCGTGCAGGGAGATTTTGATCGGGATCTCAATTCGAAGGGAATCAAGCGGATGGACCCAAATCATTTCCCCTTTCATCGCCTTAATGATCTGCCGGGCATTGTAGAGGCCCAGACCGGAGCAGTTGAATGAGACGGGCATTCGGTGCGGATCGACGACCTCCAGACCGCTTTCGCCGGAAAAGATATTCCGGCCGAAAATGAGGAAGATCAGATGTCCGTTGCCATTATGGCTCGGAATGAACCCTCCGCGAACAACGATCGTTCCCTCCGTTGCATTGTCAACCGCGTGATTGAGGACGGCGGAGACGATCTGCCGCAATCTCATATGATCGCCCCAAAGGGTCGGCATCGTATCGATTTCGCTCCGAATCAGAACATTTTTGCTTTTGATCGTATTTTGGGCAACGGCAACCACTTCTTCGCACATTTTGGCGACATTGATATTATTATACCGGAACGGAATACTTCCGCTTTCGAGCAGGGAGAGATCCAGGACCTCATCGGTCAAGGACATCAGCATTTTTCCGGAAAACTTGATACTGTCCAGATATTCCTGACGGGTATTTGGACTTAATGACTCATTATCGATCAGTTCACTGAAGCCGATGATCGTGGTCAACGGAGTTCTCAATTCATGGCTGACACTGGTTAAAAAGAGGGATTTCTGCCGGTCGCTTTCCTCGGCCTTTTCTTTTGACTGAACGAGCTGGGATTCCAGGGATTTCTGCCTTGAAATATCGCTGACGATGAGCAGGAACTGATCCTGTTCCGCCTGATGTTTTCCCGCGGTGATCATCACATAACGCGGTTTCTGAAGATGATCGAATAATTTGATTTCCAACGGGGCGCTGTATCCCGGCTTATGAATCATATTGCAGAAAAGATAAAACACATTTTGAAATTTCGGGCAGACGAACTCATCGAAACGGTATCCTTCACGGATCACATTCCGTTTATTGATGGGAATAAAGGTTTCAATGAAAGTACGATTGAACTTATGGATGATATAATCGCTGTCGATAACGACATACCCGACCGGGGCGTTTTCGAAGAGATCGACATATTCCGCACGGGAAACGGCGTTTTCTTTTTCCGAACGCTCCAGTTCTTTATTCTGGTGCTCCAGCTCGATATGATAGATATTCAACTCCTGGAGCAGATCCTTGACATCATTGCCAACCATATTGAGATCGACACTGTTGGTTCCGCTTTCCAGCAGCTTTATCGCCATTGCCCGAAGGCGCTCAAGGGTATTGTTTTTATCGTCCATTTATCATCCCAGTTTTAAGACTGCCGGCTGCGGGAAAAAACCTGTTCCGAAATACGCAGAATCTTTGAAACACCAATTCCGGGAAACGGGAATATCGCCGCGTTTCCTCCCCTTTTTGCTCATCTGACTATCTATTTTAATTAAAAAAAACGCCGTGTCCATAAGTAATATAAAAATATTTAAAAAAAACGGCTTAATACCGTCTGTGTTTAATGCCAATAACGGCCATTATGATTCCACTTTTATATATATCGCAACCATAATCATTTATAACCACGGATGGACCTTTCAAAACTGGAGCTTAAACTGGATTGCCTGCTTTTTAATTTGTATTTCCAAAAGACTATCCGTGTATATCCATGTCTATCCGTGGTTCCTATTTCTTTTTTGAAACCACGGATGATCACTGATAACCACGGATGGACCTCTCAAAACCGGAGTTTAAACTGGAATACCTGCCTTTTAATTTGTATTTCCAAAAGACTATCCGTGTATATCCATGTCTATCCGTGGTTCCTATTTCATTTTTGAAACCACGGATGATCACTGATAACCACGGATGGGCCTCTCAAAACTGGATCTTAAACTGGATTGCCTGCTTTTTAATTTGTATTTCCAAAAGACTATCCGTGTATATCCATGTCTATCCGTGGTTCCTATTTCTTTTTTGAAACCACGGATGATCACTGATAACCACGGATGGACCTCTCAAAACCGGAGTTTAAACTGGAATACCTGCCTTTTAATTTGTATTTCCAAAAGACTATCCGTGTATATCCGTGTCTATCCGTGGTTCCTATTTCTTTAAATAATAAGTCGTTCCCAATGAAGGCGCGTATTTTTGAAATTAAGGATCAATCCCAAGCGTAAACCTGTAATTTTGAGGTAGTTCAACAATTGAGCCCTTTCAATATCAGATATTTTATTTATTGCTTTTATTTCGAGAATAATTTTTTCAAATACAATCAAGTCCGGCTTATATTCCCCGACTATTTCCGATTTATAAACAACATTGTGTCTTTTCTGTTGACTATAGGGAATTTCTCTTTGTTTGAACTCGACCACTAAAGCATTTTCATAAGGTTTTTCGAGAAGACCGCAACCAAGATCATTATGTACTTCTATTGCACAGTTTATAATCGATTCCGTTTCTTTTTCGTAAATCAGCATTTTTTATTTCACCCTTCTGATACCCTTTATCTATATATCACTTTCCGCACAGCATTTCCAAAAGGCTATCCGTGTATATCCGTGT
>JAUNSU010000036.1 GCA_030539035.1 Planctomycetia bacterium | reverse complement strand
CCCAAAATATTTTCAAAAAATTTTCCGTTCATCCAACTGCGGAACTTGGGTTAGCAGATCAAATATTGTTCCATACGGAAAAAGCATTGGAAGAACTGAATTATAAGGGATTTGAGGAAGTATAATCAATGAGTACAGAAGAATTTGTATTGAGTCCGCGGGCTTTTCGTGCGCTTCTATGCGGAAAAATCGCAATGATCGTGGAAAAAATCCGGCTTAAACACGATCTCGATTCCCTTGACGCCCTTCGATTATTCTACCGATCACCGCTTTATCAGAAACTTGAGATTGAAGAAACGAAATACTGGTGGGAAAGTCCTGTCCATCTTTTTATGGAATTTGAACAGAATTTCCCGCCGAAATAATTGTTAAAACGGGATCTTCGCCGCTATTTGCTGTTCGTTCCTGTCTTTTCTGTTGAAATTTTATCGGATGGATTTCTCTCGATCCATTGCCGAATCATTCGCTGAACAGGCTGGGATTGCCGGATCAGAAGGAATCCGGATTCCGGATCTGCTGTAATACTGGCCTTTTCGGGGTCCGGTTTTTTGCGATCCAACCACGACCCCGGTGCATTCTCCGCCTGAAGCCGTTTGATATAGTTCTGAAGAACAGTATCCTCCAGTTTTTTTTCTTCCGGAAGGCGGTAAAGATGCAGCTCCAGCGTTTTATAAGAATTCGCGATCTCCGAGGATGTAATCAGAAGGGTCTGCTTTCCCAGAATAATATACGTTAAATGCAATGGAGTCAATAAGGCGTTCAAAACCTGATCGATCGTTCCATTATTGATTCGAACAATTACCGGAGTATCCAGATCGATCCCTTCTTCCCTCAGTGCGGAATAGTCGATAAAAACACGAAGATCTTTTTTCTGCTCCAGAAGGAGAATCGTTTCCAGAAAAGGAACCGGTTCCAGATAGTTCAGGGAAATCGGAGCGGAAAGCGTTTCCCAGCCGAACAGTTCAGGGACCCTTTCCTCTTTGGATAAATTCGACTTGCCGGTAATCGCGCGGAATTGCCGAAGATGTTCCAAAAAGAGTTCAATTCGATAATGATTCAGGGCCGTCTGTTCGATCTCCATTTTTTTATTGGCGATCAGAATTTTTCCTTTTCCTCCGTTCTTTTTCCAGGAAGGCGGATCGATCAGTTCCTCAAGCGCAAGGGAAAGCTCATTCGCAGGAAGAGGAGAGGAAAGAATTCCGTCTTCATGCTGGACTTTGATCGCTCCTGTCGTCTGTTCGGCAAGAAGTCCGTCGATCGTGTATTCCTTTTTCTCAAAAACGGTTTTTTTCGCGTCCGGAAGAGTGAACAGGATCCCGCTTTTATCTTTTCGGATCTCAAGATGAAGCAGATCGGCAATTTTAGCAAGGATCTCTTCGACTGCTGCCGGTCCCAAATGAAGATCGACGGTAGAAATCGCCGATCCTCGTATGAGTTCAAAGCAGGAGAGATCAAATCCGATCGGAACACCGGACAGGCCCGACAGGACCCGAAAAACATCGGAAAGTTTATTTCCGGCAAAATCGCACTTGGGAATCGAGATCTTTAAACCGGCTTCCAGATCAATCGGGGCGATTTCTTTTTTCAATGTCGGAAGGATCTTTTGGATCGATGTTTGCGTCGTTAATGTCGTTTCCACGAATTCCTTTTTTTCATCGGCTTCGTTTTCCGCCAATTCTTTTTCTTCCGATTTTACCTCGGTCGTTTTGGGAGCAGGGGAGGGGGCCTTTTCTGTTGCCAATGGAGCGCTTGGCGACGGATCATCCGGATCTTTCGGAACCGAGGGATTCTCCGGTTTTCCTTTCTCTTCTTCCGCAGGTGCTGTTTTCGATTCCGTCTGCATTGGATCCGTCGGGGAAACCAGGCCTTTTTGTTCAGGGGAAGCAGGTTTTTCGGGGGAAGGATCCGTTTTTGGTTCTGTTTTTACATTCGGAAGGGAACTTTCCGTTGAGGGATTCTGATCCTTCGGGGCTTCAGAAACTGGAGGAACCATTGCGGTTTCCGCGTTTTCGGGATTCCCGCCTCTTATGAGTAAAAAACCGATAAAAATGAGGAGGGAAACGACGAGTCCCGAAAGAACGGCAAAAAGGGGGCGGAAAAGCTGGGGACGATTTTCCGGATCCGTTTGCGCGGCAACGGCGTTTTCCTTTTCAATGGAAATGATTTTAGGAGGAGCATCATTGACTTCCGCAAAAATGGAAGAGGAGGAGAGTTCTTCCTCATCCAGAACAGGCGGCTTCAGTTCCTCGTAATCCTTGCCGAGTACAGGAGGTTCTCTCAGTTCATTTTTCGAAGGAAGTCCGAAATTTTTTTCAAATTCGGCGTTGAGCAAAGCGTGATCGGGATGATTGGAATCCGCTAAAATCGGCGGCGCAGTAAGAGGCCCGCCCTTAATACAGTCCGGCAGTTCGAAAGAAGCGGTATTTTCGGATACGATCTCGATCGACGAAGCGGAGAGATCATCATCTTCCTGAAATTTGTCCGCCGACGGGGAGGAACTTTGCCCGTTTGCGATAAATTCGTTGCCGCGCGGATCGTTTACAGAGAGATCATCTGTATGAAAATTGGGATCCGCAGGCTTGGGATCGGCCGGAACTTCGGGTAAAGAGACCATCATCATGCTTCCGCAGGAAGGACAGGCAATGATTTGGCCCGCAAGTTCCGGATCATCGACCGTAAACCGCGATTCGCATGTTGGACACGTAATTTCGTACACTATTTTACTCATAAGACAGTAATCTTCCTTTTTCCAAGGGTTCCTTGACAGGGGGATCCATTGCCTTTCAATACCAATCAGGTATACTTTGAGGAAAAGATCTGTTTTTTTTCCATCAATCCCTTTACTCTATTATACCGGATTTTTACCCATGAGTCAAAACCAATTAAAAATAAAATGGATCGACAGCACAAAGAGTGATATTCGCAAGGAAATGGCCGCTCTTCGCCGTCGATTGAGTCCCAAGGGAAATATCGTGAGCGCGTCTGGAAAACAACGGACGATCGAGATCTTCGGCGCTCCTTTGTCTCCTCAGGAAATCGTCGAAAAAGTCTGTTCGGAGGTTGCTGAAAATGGAATTTCCGCGCTTTTGGACTATTCTCGCCGAATTGATCGGGCCGAACTGTCCGCCGATCAAATTCGGGTTCCCGCCGAAGAATTCGAAAAAGCCCATAAAACGGTCGAATCGGCTTTTCTTGATTCCGTCCGTAATATCCGGAATAATATTGCGGAATTTCAAACGGCGATTCTTCATCATGATGTCCATTTGGATCGGCCCGGCGGCTGGTTGAAGGAACGCTATCGTCCCCTTCGCCGAGTTGGAATTTGTGTTCCAGGCGGAGCGGCGGCTTATCCCTCCTCGCTCCTGATGACCGCGATTCCCGCACAGGTTGCCGGAGTGAAAGAGATCGCCGTAATGGCCCCGCCGACCCCCAACGGATCTTATAATCCCTATTTGCTCGCCGCTTGCCGGGAACTTGGAATTACCGAAGTCTATCGGATGGGTGGAGCGCAAGGCGTTGCCGCTTTTGCCTATGGAGTCGAGGGAATTGCCCGAGTCGATAAAATTGTCGGTCCGGGAAATCTTTTCGTTGCTCTTGCCAAGCGGCATGTGTTCGGGGAAACGGATATCGATTCCATTGCCGGACCGAGCGAGGTGGTCGTAATCGTCGATGAATCAACAAGAACGGATTATACCGCGTATGATATGCTTGCGCAAGCGGAACATGCGCCCGGCGCGAGTATTTTGATCGGATGGAATGAGAATGCTCTGAAAAAAGCGGTTGAAGCGATTGAACGGGAAATCGACCGAATTGACCGGGGACCGCTTGCCCGTCAATCGCTGGAAGATTACGGTGCGGTGATTCTCGCGAACGATCAGGAAGAGGCTTGCCGTCTTACGGACGCGATTGCCCCGGAGCATTTGCATATTGCGACGAAAAATGCCGAGGAGCTGGCGGATAAAATCTCCTGCGCCGGCGCGATCTTTCTGGGGAATTATACTCCTGTTGCTTTGGGAGATTACGCAGCAGGTCCTTCGCACGTTCTTCCTACGAGCGGAACGGCCCGATTCTCTTCCGGATTGACCTGTAATGATTTTCTTCGTGCGAACAGTATTCTTCACTTCGATCAGTCCGGCTTGAAAAAACTTGCTCCGGATGTCTATCAGATCTCATCGATCGAAGGATTGACCGCACATCGCGAAAGCGTTGAAATGCGGACAAAAGATTAATAACGGAGATCCCCTTTTCAATGTTTTTGGGAAGGGGCTTTATTTGCTTTTTTGGGAATCCCGGGATTTTTTGGCCCCTTTGGATTCCTTTTTTTTCTCGGCGTCCGGAGTTCTGTATCCGAGTTCGGCGGCTTTTCGGAAATCGATCAGTGCGCTTGCGTTGTCGCCGGTATGTTCAAAGACCTCTCCGCGCCGCTGCCAGGCGAAAGGATCTTTTGGCCGGATCTTGGTGCATCGGGTAAACGAATCGATCGCGCCGCGCCATTCGCCCTGATAGATGTAAATGCAGCCGAGGACATACCACGTGTTCGCATCGTTCGCATTGAACTTGATCGCTTCCCGGGCATCGGATTCCGCTTTGCCGAAGTTCAGATCGGCATTTTTAGCTTCTTCTTCCGCCGTTGTGATCTCGTTTTTGTTTACCGCCGCTTCCGCGAGATTGTAATGATCTTTTGCCTTTGCGAGATACGCGGCGGCGCGTCGATACAGGATGGATCCGTTGTTCGGATTTTCCGTTAAGATCTTTGAGTATTCATCGATCGCCTGTCCCCAGCTTCTTTCATCCATCGCTTTATCGCCCGACGCGGTTAAGGCGCGAACGTCCAGCTTGCTTTCCGGACTGCATCCGGCGAAAAGGATCAGAACCATCAGAAGAACAAGGAACGATCCGGGAAAGACCTTTTTTCTTTTTCGATCAAAATTTTGCAGCGCAGTCAATATGGTATTCATTTGTCCATGTGCTTTCATGGGAGGTTCAATACAATTTGTTTGATCAATCGATTTTGATTGTTTTTCGATCTCGAAAATCCCCGATCCTTTCTTCCCGCAAAGGAGAAGGGAAGGATCGGAGAATTTTCGAAACGATTAAGGAGAAACCTGATATATCAATTTTCCACCAGTTCGCATGCTTCTTCGAGAAAACCGGCGAGCTTCCCGGATCGGCAAGGCATCTGGAGTTTTTGGACCGCTTTGGCTTCGATCTGCCGCACCCGTTCCCGGGTAACGTCGAAGATCCGCCCGACTTCTTCCAATGTATACATGTATCCGTTGTCCAGTCCGTATCGGAGGCGGATAATGTCCCTTTCCCGCGGAGTGAGTGTTGTCAATACTTTTTCGATCTCTTTTCGAAGCATGGAATTGGAAGCAGATTTTTCGGGGCGGCGTGTACTGGTATCGGAAAGGAATTCGCCGAAGGTATTGTCTTCCATTTCTCCGACGGGATGTTCGAGGCTCAACGGGGAAGATCCCATCATGAGGATCTTTCGGGCATCTTCGACATCCATATCGGCCATTCGGGCAAGGACTTCGATCGAAGGATTGCACCCGTTGTTCTGGAAATACGCTTTTTGGAAATGGCGGAGACGGGTAATTTCTTCGATCATATGGACCGGAAGCCGAATCGTTCGGGCCTGTTCGGAAATGGCGCGTGTGATCGCCTGTCGGATCCACCATGTTGCGTAGGTTGAAAATTTGTATCCGCGCCGATATTCGAATTTATCGGCGGCGCGCATCAATCCGGTATTGCCTTCCTGGATCAAATCGAGAAAATTCATCCCGCGATTTCGGAATTTTTTCGCGATGGAGACGACCAGACGGAGATTGCGCCGGGAGAGTTCACTTTTGGCTTCTTCGTATTCCCGCCGGTATTTATCGATTTGTGCGATTCGTTTGCGCAATTTGGCCGGGCTTTCCTGAACCAGATGGATCAGTTTGTGAAGTTCGGTCTTCAAGTTCTGCTTGCGGTTGGTGCGCATTCCCGCTGATTGTCCGTTTACGAGGGTATCGATCAATTCATCGATCCGGCAGGAATAATGGATCATTTGCGACATGATTGTATGGATTTGTCGGTTGCGCAGACAGAGTTCTTCGATCAGAACCGCACACTTTCGGCGGCGGAGGGTGTCTCCGTGTTTTTGCGCCGCAAGTGCCGGGGATCCTGTCGTTTTTCCGACCCGAACGGAATAATCGGAACGGATCTTTTCGAGC
The DNA here is from genome assembly GCA_030539035.1 of Planctomycetia bacterium. GTDB lineage: Bacteria > Planctomycetota > Planctomycetia > Pirellulales > Thermoguttaceae > JAUNBG01. The sequence continues at coordinate 28,014 of JAUNSU010000036.1, read as the reverse complement.
ATTTTTTTCAATGTATCAAGGTTCGCGGGCATTCGCCGGAGAATTTCATCTTTCGTGCACTGATCCATGATCGACTTTTTGATCGTTCGGTCAAATGCCGCTTCATGATGAAGGACTTTTTCAAGTATTTGAACGCAGGCGCCAATAGCGAAAGGGGATTCAATAACCGCTTTGCGGAATTTGCGGCGCGAGATCTCGATCTTTTTCGAAAAAACCACTTCTTCTTCCTGTGTGAGAAGCGGAATTTCCGCAAGTTCGTTCATGTAAAGACGGATCGGATCGCTGCTCCACCGTCCATTCTCTTCCTGTTCGAAGAGAGCGCTGATTGCGGCGGGGATCTGTGCGGGCGATGTGATCTGTTCCTGCGATTCCAAAATGACCGGAATGGGATCTTCATGAGTTTTCCGCGGCTGTTCTTCCTCTTCATCGACGGCGGAAAAATACTCCAGAAAGTCGTTCTCAGGCTCTTCGTAAAAAAGCTCAATTCCTTCTTCATCGAGCATTGCAAGCCAATCGGAAAACCATGGAGTCTCCGTGATCTGCTCGCTTTGAAAATGGCTGATGATTTCCTGATAAGTCAAATGTCCCTGCTGTTTGCCCCTGTTGTAAAGTTCTTGAAGTTCAGGTTCAAAAGCAAATGAATCCATTCTTGACACGAAAGCTCTCCTTTTCGTCATCCTTGACATTGGGGAAAGCAGTACTCCGATTCCATTCGATGCGATCCGGTTTCTTTTCCTTTTTATGATCAAAATTCCGAATTCCATTCTTTTTCGATGGATCACCGAAAAATTTCGGACGATAATAATAAAGGAAAGAAAGATACCGTGATCTTTCACCAGGGAGTATCGCTCTCCAATCGCGTGATCTTCTTGCAATCCTTGGTCTGTTTTCTTTTTTTTCTGCTTTCGACTTCATGATGAAAAACAGAAAATCCGGAAAAACGGATCTTGAAAATCACCTCGGTTCCGGCCGGTCTTCTTCCATGAAAACCGTTCCACCGGTTCGAGTCTTTTGTTTCTCTATCAAAAGCTGCTGAAGTTCCAGCAGCTTCTTCATTTCTTCATCCCCGCTGAGCTCTCCATCGCGCAGCTGGTTGATTTTTTTCGGCTGTTCCAGTTCGATCCTTCTTCGATCGAATCCGGCCAGTATGTCCTCTTTTAACCGTTCCCGGAGATCATTCCCCGAAAAACGGTCCGCAAGATCTTTCTCCGATGCCGATTCGTCGATCCCGATCAAAAAATTCTTCATGTCGGCGTCTTCGTATCGGATCAAAATCCGCTCAAATGTCGGTGTTCGTCCGCTTTGAACGATCGCAAGTCCCAGTCGAAAAATCTGCCGGGAAACAGGCGATCGGAGCAGATCGATCGGAATCCTCGCGCTCATCTCCGCAAAACAGTTCGGAAAGACAAACCAGAATTCCAAAAAATCTTTTTCCAACTGCGTCGGAAGAAGAGCCTCATCCTTCCAGATCTCTTTTGAAAAACCTTCAAAGTCGATCTTCAGCTGGGAATCATTGTCGTTTTCACTCCCCCCGATCGGATAGGTATTTCTGTCCCGATCGGACAGGACAACCGGTTCCCGGGGTTCGTTCTTTTCTTCCCTGTCCCAGGAATAGGTTCTTTTTGTATTCTGCTGCCGAAGTTCCCGAATTCGTTTTCGGACTTCTTCTTCCCGAATTCGAAAACGCTGCGAAAAACGCTGGATCGTTCGCTCCATTCGGAGGCGGACCGGATCGTTTGTTTTTCCTGTTCCCGCCGGGAAAAGCGCGATGATCCCCAAAAGATCGTTCAACGCTCTTGTCGATGCAACAATATCCTTATCGAGATCAATTCCCTGAATGGCCGCTCGGAACGCGTGATCCATTGCGTCCACCGGTCCGGTTTTCAGAAGTTCCTCAAAGGCGTCCGCACCGTTTTCAATCAGGAACTCGCAGGGATCTTTTCCCTTTCCTTCCGGCAAGGTTAAAACCGACATATCGACGCCCCGTTCGATAAAAAAATGAAGCACCTCACGGGCTCTTTTTTTACCGGCCTCGTCTCCGTCGAGCAGAAGGATCATACGGTCAGCCAGGCGATCAAGGATCTTGACATGTTCCGGCCCCAGTGCGGTTCCCAGTACGGCAACCGCATTGGGAAAACCGTATTGATGGGCCATAATACAGTCGGTGTATCCTTCGGTGATCAATACCTGTTTGGTTCTTTGTATGTATGTTCGGGCGAGATCCAGTCCATACAGCATTTTGTATTTCGAAAAAACCTCGGTTTCCGGTGAATTCACATATTTTGCGTCGCTTTTCAAGGGACTGTCCGGAAGGATCCGTCCGCCGAAAGCAACTGTTCGGGTATTATTGTCCCGAATGGGAAAGATCACTCTTCCCCGGAATCGATCGTAAAAGGAACTGTATTCATCTCTTCGACTCAATACACCGCCCAGCTCCAGAACATGAATCCGATTTCGGTCTCCTCCGAGCAGATCGACGAGATAGTTCGATCGCAATGGAGCGTATCCGATTCGGAACTGTTCGATCATTTGATCGTTGATTCCGCGTTCCCTTACATATTTACGCGCCGGCTCCGCTTCCGGATCCGTCAAAAAAATATCGTGATATTTTTGCGACAGCCAATCGAGCGCCGCGTAAATCATTTTCGTATCCACTTCCGGATTCGGATCGGAAAGGTTCTGATTTCCGTTCCCGGAAAAAGATCCCTTCTTTCGAAAAGGACTTTTCTGCAAGGTGATCCCCGCCGAATCGGCAAGGGTCTCCAGGGCTTTTCGAAAATCACATCCGTCCCGCTGCATAATATAGGAAAAGACATCTCCTCCTATATTGCAAACCCAGCATTTGAACGTTTGCCGTTCCGGATTGACCTGCAAGCTGGGCCGTTTATCATCATGCCAAGGACACCGTCCGACATACATCCTTCCCTGTCGCTGGAGAGGAATGTCCCGGCCGACAAGATCGACAATATCTATTGCGTCTCTTATCTGTTCCCGCTGATCAATCGATAATCCAGTCAAATCAATACCTGTTTATACATTGCCTATAATACTTAATAATACTTCTGCTTAGTGCGTATGATACGAAATACGATTGGATCATTCTCCGGATTCTCCGCTTTCCCGATCAGGAATATCGATTACCGATTCCCTTTGCGGAAAAACATTTCCTTCGAAAACAGTATTATATACAATTCACTCCGTGTTGTAAGACAGGAAAACCTCCTTTTTTTCCTTTTCTGCAAAAGAAAAGGTTTTTGCCCGGTCCCTTCCGTCCTGAAGGGGGGAAGATCTCATCCTTTTATCAGGAAATGAGTCTGTATTCCCAAGCAACGCACGGATTATAAAGTTTTTTTTAAAATGCGTCAAGAGCAATTTTTTTGCCCGGCCAAAAAAAGGGCAAAAGAAGAAATAATATCAGTATACAGTGTGTATTTAGGGAATTGTATACAATATATGCTGCCGAGATTTTTTACAATGTCTGTTCCGTTTAAGGAATTATGGAGGAACAAAAAATTTATTTTTGCTGAATAAACCGAAGGAGAAGTTCAGGATTATCCTGATCGACCAGGTGTTGGATCTGAGCTTCGGGAACCCCCAGATTTTTAAGCGCCGCGGCCGCTCTTTTCCAAAGCTGTGCTCTTTTCTTTCCCTCCGATAAGTAGAGCTCGGTTACCAGCTCCGAGAGCTTCTGTTCCATAATAGCGTCAAGGTTTTTATAATATCGCTTAATGATTTTATCCTGATATTCACTTCGATCGGCCATTTTACTCTCTTTTATCCTTTTCTCATAAAATTATTAAAGGGGAATTTTAAAAAACTCTCTTGTAAAAAGAGCTGTTTAAGGTAAAATATCGGTTGTTTATTCCCGTTTTTACAACTTCAGGAGCCGAAGAGATGAAAAATATTGATTATTCATTGACAATTATTCCTTTTTTCCTGATTTCGTTTGCTCTGATTTCCTTTTTGGGGTGCTCGAACAGGCCGGATCTCCCCGCGTCCGAATACGGCAAGACGGTCGATACTCTTCCTGATCTTCCGAATCGCCTGGAATCTTTTGAATTCCCGGATGAAGCGGAAAATTCTCTCCCCTGCTTTACGAAAAAGCGGGTACTCGACGAAATGAAAAACGATCAAAAAACAAAAAAATAAAGGACGGTTCTCAAAACCTCCTGGGGCCTCGGGGTTCCCGGGGCGTATTTTCCTGTCTTTACGATGTTTTCTGATTCGGGCCGAACAGGAAGCAGTGTTTTTAGGAATACCCTGAAGATCGCTCTTCTCTCCTTTGCCGATCGGCTTTGCAGAAAAACGAATTTTTTCGTGTTTATCGGTATTTGTAAAACGTTCCTTCAATCGGATGGACAATGGAAATGCAGAACCATCTTCGGGAAATTCGGCAAAGCCCCGTCGACAATCCGGTAAATCGTTTGTCTCTTTCAAAAAACGGCGGAACCAGACTGGTGATCTCATTTGTCGGAAACACTTTTGAAAAAATCGATCGAAGAAGGATCTGAGCCCGAATATTCATTGGACCGTCGATTCGCACCATTCCGTCCCGAATCAGGGCAGGCCGTCCTGATCCGTCTTCAAATGGCCGGAAGGATACGGTTACCTTGATCCCTTCGAAAATTCTTCCTTCCCATTCGATCGCGGAAAGAGCGAGCCGCAAAAGAATTCGGTCCTCATAAAAGCGAACGGTAATAGGATCCATTCTCGCCATCTCAAAATAGAGATTTGCATTCTCTTCCAATTTCAGATTTTTAAAGAAGGGAGTTTGTAATCGGTTCCCCAAATGCGTGAGCAATTCTTCGACATTCATGATCTTTCCCTGAAGTTCCAGACGGGAAAGAAATGTATTGATCGTTGACTCATGAACTTTCAGATCGGCGAAAGCGCCCGGCATTGTCGGCGGCTCCACCGTTTGGCTTCCCAGCGATTGATTGGTTTCCAGACGAAGAGAAGCGAGAATCCATTCCTCGGTTGTTCTCGATTTCTGGAGGTTCAGATCGAGTCCCAATCGATCCAAATGGCCGAAAAACCGTTCTTTTAATCGAGTATTGGTCGCATCGAACCGCGCATTCGCCTCTTGATCAATTCGCTGGCGCACTTCTCTTTTGATCCGGTCCTGGGTGATCCTTTGTATGTCGGGCTGCTGAAGTTCATACTGGCCCTTGGCGACTTCCTTGATCAGATCACCAAGTAATGGGACAAAATCCATGTCCGTTTGCACTCCGCTGAGTTCGTTCGAAAGATTGACAAAAACTTCGGTGGGCGAATAGAGTATCCCGTACTTTTTCCATTCCAGTTCTTTTCGTCCGACATAGGTAGAAAAACTTTGATTGTAGAGCGTTGCCGGATAAACCGTACTGCTGGTTGATGCGATCATGCGTCCGCGAATCAGAAGATTCATCAAAATTCGACTGGGATCGGGAACAAGTTCGATCGAGATCTGATTATCGGTTCGCCGTTGTCCGGCAACAGGATTATTCAAAATATACTCGTTCACCACATCGAATTCGGGATCCGTAATCGGAAGCAAACGGCTGATCAGGACTTCGGAGATATAAACTTTCGCGTTTGCGTTGTCGTAAATCACGTCAATTGCTTCTCCGAATTTGCGGCAGGCTTCGGAATGAGAGGTTTTCATTCTCCAAGCAAGCCGGTAAAGTTCTTCACCGATATCGGATCCGGAAGTCCGTTCATAAATTTCAAAGGTCCAAAGGAGATCTTCCGGATCGGCCTGATCGCAGCTGTATTCATTCAGAAGGGCAACCCAGCCGGCGAGCGGTTCTTTTTTGAAAACAGCCATCTGGTCCGGACTCATCGGTGTCGATACGATTTTATAGCAGATCGTATTGATTCGATCGTAAAGGAACGAGATCTGATACGCAAGCTCTTTTTTGCGAACATCATTCGGCGATGTGCTTTTCATGTCTTTATTGGAAATGGGAAGAAAATACTGGGGATTGATCATGATCTGATAAATCTTGTCCAGTTCATTGAAAAGGGAATCGACTTCAAATGTTTTTCGCCATTTTTGTCCTTCCTCCGTAATCCCGAAATAATTTCGGACCATTTCCGTTTTTTTTCGGAGTTCGGCCGCTTTGTCCGAGGTCAACGGCTTTGGAGGAACAAGCTGATTTTTCAATTTCAGATCATAATAATCTGCGGCAAGAGCCCAAAGATAAATCCGCCGATCCAGTGAGTATCGAAAAGAATCCATAATTTCCAGACGGCTTGCGAGAGGATATCGATTCATCAATAATGAGGATCCCTCAATTTTGGAAACCGCCGGTTCGTCTTTTTTGACCGCCCAATCAAAAAGGGCCTTGTATTTGTTCTCCTTCTTTTGGGAATCTTTTTTGGAAACCTCCGGAAGCTCCATTTCCGCCGCGGTCAATTTGATCCCGTAAGAAGAAGGGGTTCCGTTTTCAGGAGATATCTGTTCCTGTTGTCCGGTTTTAATAATGTCCCTTTTGACGTTGTCCAGAAATAGAAGCTGCTTTTGAAGGTTGGCAAGATGTTTCCGCGCCATTTCCGGAGAATCATCCAGAGCCCGGAGCGCATTTTCAATGTAAAATTCCGTCTGCCTGGTCCAGGCCGTTGTTAATTCTTCATTCCGAAGAAGAGATAAATAGGGTCTGAGAGCCGCAGAACATTCCCGCCAAAGAGAATCTTCATTCTCGCAAAGTTCGTCCTTTTCCACAAAGGGAAGGATCTCCATCTGGAAATGCTGCGATGGAACAACGTGTTCCCGAGTGTCTTTTTCCTTCTTTTTTAATTGATTCGTTGTATTTCTCTGATTGGGATTCGCGAATTGCTGAATATCCTTAATGGAAAGGGAAGGATCCCCTTGCTTTTCCGCAGGGGGAACGGGTTGAGGAGAAGCGTTTTCTTCCGCAGAAGAAAGTTTCTCACCAAAGGCGATTAAAAATGTTAAAAATGCGCAAAGTAAAACGCTTGCCCATTTTGCTGAACTTTGCATATCCAGAGAAATCTTTTTAAATTTAAACATTTTACCTGTGTATTTAATTATGTAATTTATATATATTTTGTATTTTAATATCTTCATTCCAATACATCCCACGGTTTTTATCCGTTGTCTCTCTCTATTTCGGCCAAAATGAACGTTTTATTAAGTAAAATGGAAAATTTATTCCTTATGTCGGGATTGAATCGTTTATGCGGATTTTAGTAAAAAATCGGCTCTCTGCTTGTTTTCAAGTATGGAAAAATGTATAATCGATCTGTTGAATGTGTGTTGATCGTTTCTTGAAGAGCAGGAGTTTTTGGAAAGGAAGATTTTTAATGAGAAGTATACTGCGCGGGTTCGTTTTTTTGATGATTCTGAATATTTTGCCTTTTGTCCATGCGGCCGATCCGGTTTATCAGGATATTCCGGCAAAAGCAATGCGTCTTCGGGATGGACTCCCCAATACGCTTGCCCGGCTGGAGAAGGGCGAACAGGTTCGAATCGCTTATCTTGGCGGATCCATTACCGCTCAAAATGGCTGGCGTGTTCAATCCATGGACTGGTTTCGCAAACAGTATCCCAGTGCGAAATTGGAAGAGATCCATGCGGCAATCGGCGGAACCGGGAGCTCGCTCGGTGTTTTTCGGCTTGATCAGGATGTTCTGCAATACAATCCGGAACTCGTCTTTGTCGAATTTGCCGTCAATGATGGCGGGACAAGTCCGCAAAATATCTGGTGCTCCATGGAAGGAATCGTCCGAAAGATCTGGAAGGCGGCTCCGAAAACCGAGATCGCTTTTGTTTACACTTTTTCTGTTGGACAGGAAAAATGCATTCTTGCCGGCAATTGTTCCCGAGCGGCTTCCGCAATGGAAATGCTGGCCGACTTTTACGGAATTCCTTCGGTGAATTTCTGCGTTCCCGTCGTTCAGCTTGAACAGGAAGGAAAACTCGTTTACAAGGCCCCAAAACCGGAGGAAGGAAAAATTCATTTTTCAACCGACGGTGTTCATCCGCTTCCCGCAGGACACGAAATCTATACAAAATTACTCGCCGACGCGTTTACGGAAATGAAGAAGATGGATCGTCCTTCACACATGATCGATTATGCCTCAAAATTGGATCATTCTTTTGTAAAAGACAATTGGGAAAACGCAAAGGCCATTCCGATCCGCGAATCCATGCTGTCCGGATCGTGGAATCTGCTTGATCCTCAAGATCCCCAGCGAAAATCATTTGAAAAGCGATTGGGAAGCGCAATTTATACATCGGGAACTCCCGGCAGTTCCCTCAAATTCCGCTTTAAAGGATCCAAAGCGATGATCTACGATCTTCTCGGACCGAATGCCGGACAGGTTTGGATTACTGTTGACGGTGTCAAGAGTAAACATCCCGTTGCCCGATTCGACAGCTATTGCACTTACTGGCGTCTTGCAACCTTGGGAATCGCGGACAAACTCGATCCCGATAAGGTCCATTCCGTTGAGATCACGATCGATTCCAAGCAGCCGGACCGAAAAATCGTTGCTTTCCGGCTCCAGAATCCGGAAAAGGAATTGGCCGCTCCCAAGTATCAGGGAACAAATGTCTGGTTCGGACAGATCTTCCTGATCGGCGATCTCGCGGAATAAGTTTTTTGTGTCTTGTTTTTTTCATTGGAACAGATATTCACCCCAAATCAGAAAGAAAGTATTTATGAAGAAGCCTTATTATATGCTGTTTTTCGGATTGATCTTCCTTTTGGGCGGATCGCTGAAAGCCGCGGAATTTTATGTTTCCCCGCAAGGGAAGGATTCGAATCCGGGAACGAAGGAAGCTCCTTTTTCGACTCTTTGCCGTGCTCGGGACGCATTGAGAGATCTGAAAAAATCCGGAAAGGATACTTCCGGATCGACTGTTTTTCTCGCGGAAGGGGAATACTCCATCGCGGATCCCATCCTATTCGGACCGGAAGATTCCGGATCGGAAAACGCCCCTGTCCTCTATAAAGGAATTCCGGGAAAAAGTATTCTGTCCGGAGGGATCTCTCTCGACGGCTGGAGAGAGGAAAACGGAATTTGGGTCGCCAATCTTCCGAAAAAAAATGGACAGCCGATCTATTTTGAACAGCTTTTTGTCAACGATCATCGAGCAATTCGCGCCCGATATCCGAATAAAGGTTTTTTGAGTCCGGAAGGGATCAAGGAAGAATTTCCCATGAATCCCAAAACACGAAAAGCCCCCAAGCCGTCAACGCGCCAGGATATTATCGCAAAGAAAGGAGATCTCGATCTTCTCAATTCCGTTCCCAAAGAAGAATTAAAATTCGGACAGCTGATCGTTCATCATAATTGGGACACGACCCGCCGAATCATTTTGGGATACGATTCGAATACCCGAACTGTTCAAATGAAAGGGACTCCGATGAAAACCTGGAACCCTTGGCGCAAAACCTCTTTATACTGCATTGAAAATGTTCGATCCGCCTTTGATCAGCCGGGCGAATGGTTCTACGACGGATGTGCGGGCAAAGTCTATTATCATCCTTTAAAAGGGGAAAAAATCGGGAACTCCCGTCTGATCGTTCCCCGATCCAATTTGATCGAGCTTGTTCGATTTGAAGGAACGAAAGATAATCCTGTCCAATCGATCCGGTTTGAAGGATTGACGTTTGCTTACACCGATTCTCCTCGTCGGCTTGCGATGATGAAGCCCGCAGCGCTTGATCCGTCGATCACCGGACCCCTGGATCAGCCGGGACCCAGTCAGTTCGAACCGAATCAGGCGGCGGCATTCGCTCTTGCCGTGATCTCCATGGATTTTGCGAACAATGTCGTTCTGAAAAATTGCCGGATCGAGCATATCGGCGAATACGGGATCTGGTTTAAAGCTGCCCGGGGATGCAAGATTCTTGATTCCATCATTCAGGATATCGGCGCAGGCGGTGTTCGAATCGGAAGCAGCCGTGTTGACAAGTATTCCCTTTCCCATTTTAATGTTGTCGATAATTGCATCATTCGGGAAGGAGGCCGTGTTCACGCGTCGGCAACCGGAGTATGGATCGGAAATAATACGGAAGACAACCGGCTTACACACAATGATATTGGTGATTTCTTCTATACAGGCGTTTCCGCAGGCTGGAATTGGGGATACGCAGGAATTGCTTTCCGTAATATTATCGAATACAATCGAATCCATGATATCGGACAGGGGGCGTTGGCCGATATGGGCGGAGTTTATACGCTCGGAACTTCGACCGGTACCCGGGTTTGCAATAATGTGATCTGCAATATCAAATCTTTTGGATACGGCGGCTGGGGGCTTTATACCGATGAAGGATCGGAAGGAATCCTGATGGAGAACAATCTTGTCTATAATACAACGGACGGGTCCTTTCATCAGCATTACGGAAGGAACAATATCATTCGGAATAATATTCTCGTTGACAGCGGACCGAATCCGCAAACAGGAGTATCGCGGCAGGTCGCAGCGACCCGAATCGAAAACCATCTCTCCTTCACGTTCGAAAATAATATCATCTATTGGACCGGAGGAGACGCGATCAACGCCAATGTCAACAAGGCAAAGATCAATATCCGATCCAATCTCTGGTGGAATACCGAAGGAAAAGCCGAATTCGGAAAGAAATCGCATGAAGATTGGATTAAGACGGGAAAAGACGAAGGGGGACTCGTTGCCGATCCTCTTTTTATCAATCCCGAGCACCAGGATTATCGGCTGAAAAAGAATTCTCCCGCCTTTAAAATCGGATTCGTTCCTTTCGATTTTACCAAAGCCGGAGTATACGGTTCGATGAAGACGATCGCTCCTTGAGATCGGACTGATCAAAAAAAGATCCGGGGAAGTGTTTTTTCGATCATTTCTCCGGATCTGTGATTAAAGAATTCTTTTCAGGGAAATACTATTTGACTTGCTTGTCAAAAATTTTGATCTGATCCCGTTCGACGATCATCATGGGGGAATCCCAGACCGGCAAAGATTTGAACTCCGCATTCTCCTTCGAAGATTTCCAGATCTTGTCGAGCGAAAGGATCTTGCCGCTGATCAATTCGACATAAACCGGATCTTTGAAAGAAACGCCGTTGACTGTTAAGTTGACCTTGTCCCATTGGAGGGAATCGGAGGGGATCTCATCGCCGAACCAGATCACAAGAATCGGCGTCTTATTCTTTTCGAATCGGCCAATCGTGATCGGACGATCGATGGAAGCCTGATATTTCGCGAATTCGACCGGTTCCACGGTATCATCAAAATATCCCATCACGTGCTGAACGGCATAATAGGAAGGCCGTTTGTAGACGACCGTATCATTCAGATTCGCGCGCAGGAGTCCGAACGACTGGAGCATATTGTAATAGCGGAGATCAATGATCGTAAAGACGCTGGTTTGAATTTTTCTCATCCGGTCGCCGAACATGCGGCGCAGATCCCATTTGACCTGGCTGTATTCGGTCCATTCATAAAAGGAAAGAGCATGGGTCCATTCCAGCTGGGAAGGACATCCCACTTCACCCTGATACAAAGTCCATTTGGGACTGTATTGGGCCAGTTCTTTTTGCAGCGCGTCGACAAGCGGATAGACGGAATCGGGGTTCCGAACATAAGGATGATAGGACCATTGATCGATCAGATCCGTTTTTCCTTCTTTTTTCAGAGCATCGAACATCGCTTTCCGATCGGCGATTCCTTTGGGATCTTGGCGGTAAATGGTTTCCGCAGAAGTGATCGCGTTGGGCTGGATCTTTTTAATGAGCTCCGCTGTCGGAATCAGAAGGCGAACATAGACGCCTTCCTGATTGTAAGGTTCGTTCCATATTTCCCATTCATCGCAAACATCTTTGTATCGTTTAACGGTCGTTTCTACATACTTGAGCCAAGCGGCCATTGCTTCCGGATTATTGACCAGCCGGTCGACTTTTGCGCCGAGATCGATCTCGGATCCATAGATCGGGTTGCCGTATCCGAGGGAGATCCGCGGCTCGACGCCCATTTCATGCAGTCCGTAGACGCATTCATCCATCCATGCGAAATCATAAACCCCTTTTTGCTTTTCCGTTTTCGCCCATCCGCTCTGGAGACGTCCTTTTTTCGCGCCGAGCGCGCCAACGTATTTTTTGTATTTGCTGAATTGGGCAAAATCGCGGTCCAGGGTTTCGCAGCCAATGGACCATTGAGAGGACTTGATCATTTTTGAGGATCGTGTTCCCATCCAGCCGATTTGATTCAATCCGGTATCGGCTTTGAGAATTTTTTCAAATGTAATGCTCTTTTTTAAGCCGTCGGTTTTTTTGGCTTGCGCGAAAACAGCGGTTGCAAAGAACATCAGAATCAAAAGGGGGAGGATTTTCTTCATGTTTGATCTCCTTAAATGAAAATTCGTTCAATTAAAATTCGCAAAGTCCCGGTGTTCTCGGGAACGGGATCACATCGCGTATGTTGGCGATTCCTGTAATAAACAGGATCACTCGTTCAAATCCAAGTCCGAATCCGCTGTGGGGAACCGATCCGAACCGGCGAAGATCTTCATACCACCAGTAATGCGTTTTGTCCATCTTCTGTTCGTCCATGCGCTGTTCCAGAATGGAAAGATCCCATTCGCGTTCGCTTCCGCCGATGATCTCGCCGATCTTCGGAACAAGAACGTCCATCGCGCGAACGGTTTTTCCGTCGTCGTTGACTTTCATATAGAACGGTTTGATCGTTCGGGGATAATTGTAAAGAATCACCGGTTTTTTGAAATGTTCTTCGGTTAAATAGCGCTCGTGTTCGCTTTGGAGATCGACTCCCCATTCCACTTTATATTCAAATTTTTGCTTGGACGCGATCAGAATATCAATCGCTTCCGTATAGGTAAGCCGAACGAAATCACTTTCAATAATATGCTGAAGGGTTTCAATAATCGTTTTGTCCATCATTTTATTGAAAAAGGCCATGTCTTCCGGGCAGTATTTCAAAACATCGGCAAATATCCTTTTCAGCAGTCCTTCGGCAAGGACCATATTGTCTTCCAGTTCATAGAAGGCGGCTTCCGGTTCGATCATCCAGAATTCGGCCAAATGGCGCGTTGTATTCGAATTTTCTGCGCGAAAGGTCGGACCGAATGTATAGATCTTTCCCAGTCCGCAAGCATAGGTTTCTCCCTCCAGCTGGCCGCTTACCGTTAAGTAAGAGGGCTTGCCGAAAAAGTCCTGCGTATAATCGATTTTACCCTCTTCCGTTCGGGGGGGATTGTCCGGATCAAGAGTGCTGACGCGGAACATCTGCCCCGCTCCTTCGCAATCGCTTGCCGTAATCAACGGAGTATGAACATAGTAAAATCCCAGTTCCTGAAAATACTGGTGAATGGAGAAGCTGACCCGATTCCGGATCCGTTCGACGGCGCCGAACGTGTTCGTCCGCGGCCGAAGATGAGCGATCGATCGAAGAAATTCGAGGGAATGCTGCTTTTTCTGCAAAGGGTAAGTCGAAGGAGCATCTCCGTAAAGACCGATCTCTTCCGCTTCCATTTCCGTTGCCTGTCCCTGTCCGGGGGATTCCTTGATCGTTCCAGTTGCCCAAATACTGCATCCGGTATTCAATTTCGTGATCACCGATTCATAATTTGAAAGCGTGTTGGGAGCAATGATCTGAATATTTCCCATTGAAGATCCATCGTTCAGTTCAACGAAACTGAATCCTCCTTTGGAATCGCGGCGGGTCCGAACCCAGCCCTTCAATAATACTTTTTTACCAACCGCATTCGCATTTCGCGCCTGCGCAACCGAAAGACGTTCACAATCATCCTTTTTCATTGATTTTCCCCAATAATTCACTTAACGAACGAACAAAATTGAATTCGTTAATTATAGGAGCGGAGGGGGATCATGTCAAGTATATCGAACAATGCCGAATGATCGTTAAAGATATCGAACAGGAAGAATCAGCACCAGGACCGGTTTGCTTCCCGGGTCAACTGAAGAACTTCATTTTGAATATTTTCGTTGATTTCGGATTTTTTCAGACGCCAAGACCAGTTGCCTCCGCTTCGTCCGGGGAAGTTCATGCGGGTCTCCGCTCCCAGTCCGAGAATATCCTGAAGCGGGAAGAGCGCGGTATTGCCCGCCGAGTTCATTACCATTCGGATCAGGGCCTTTTTCAGTGCGTGAATGTCTTCTCGAATGGGAATGGCCCGATCCGGAATACCGAACAAAAGATCCTTTTCTTCTTCCGGATTACTTGCGGAATAGCGCCATCCCTCGACTTCTTCCCTGTATAATTCAGGCTGGGCCTGAAAATCGGGATCTTTTTTTTCTTCTTCTCTTTGATAATTTCGGATGATCTTCCAAACGTTGGTAAACAGAGGGCCAAAGGCGGGATGAGGGCCTCCTTTTTCCAGACCGGCGATCCAGGCAATGATCGGAACGGTATCATGAGTTCCTGTACAAACCACCGAATTCGGACGCCAATTTCGCGTCGGATCGTCTGTCCGGTTCCAATCGAAAGAAAATTGAAGGACTTCCATTCCGGGGAGTGAATAATGATCCCGAAGATTGTGAACTCCGGAATTCATTACGCCCAAATCCTCGGCAATAAAGGATTCGCGCGGAAAATGAGAAAAAAGGGTATCAAAAAGACGATGTTGAGGTCCCGCCTTCCATCCCTTTTCATATCCGGGATCTCCGTCTTCCAACGGTTCTTCCGGACCGGCCGCTTCACCGGGAAAACTGTAATAATTATAGAATCCGATAAAATGATCCAATCGAACAGCGTCAAATCGTTTAAGCGTCTGCTTCATGCGGTCGATCCACCATTGAAATCCCGTTTCCTCATGCTGATTCCACTGATAAAGGGGAGAATTCCAGCGCTGCCCGTCCGGATTAAAAGAATCGCCGGGAACTCCGGCAACGCGATAAAGATGTCCCTTCTCATTGATTTGAAAAAGATCCCGATGCGCCCAGGTATCGCTGCTCGCCTGTCCAACGTAAATCGGAACATCTCCCAAAAGTTCAATATGCCGCTCATTGCAATACTGCTTGAACGCTTGCCATTGAACTTCAAAGACAAGCTGCTGAAATTCGGAATACTCCGTATATTCCAGAATGTCTTTTTCCTGATGGACCCGATCAGTGAAATTTTTATCGGAGTCGATCCAAAGGGAATAATTCCGGTATTCCTCCGGCCAATTGCTCCAGGCGGGAGTTCTGAATTTCATGGATATTGCCTGATAGAGCATAAAGTCGGGAAGCCAAAAACGGTTTTCTTCACGAAAAGAATCGAGTTGGGATCGATACTTTTCTCCCCCCTTTTTCTCGCGAAATCGGGCAAACGCCTTCCTTTGAAGGGGCCAGCGGGCCTTTTGCGCGGCGGAATAATCGACCTTGCCTGTATTTTCAGAATCCGAATCATCCAAATAGTTGGCAAGATCCTCCGGGTCCAAAAGACCTTCGTCAATGAATTCCTCCAGATCCAGATAGAGAGGTTCTCCCGCAAACGCGGAACAGCTCGAATAGGGGGAAAATACATAATCGATCGGATTGATCGGGAGCAGCTGCCACCAATTCTGTCCGGAACAGGCAAGAAAATCAGCGAAAGAACGGGCATTTCGCCCCAACGCTCCCGTGTATTTTGTTCCCGGAAGTGAAAAGATTGGCAATAAAATTCCACTGGTTCGATTCATTAAGCTCATCACAAGTTCCCCCTCTCCTTTTTTTTGAGTATATCACGATATGATCAAAATAAAATCCGTACTGATCTTTTTTCGGAACGTTTTTTCCAAATTTTCTCTTTTGCTCTTGCCCAAAAAGCTCTTTTTCGATATCTTATGGGAAGAAAATGAGTCCATGAGAAAGGAGAACTCCCATGAATTATTCTGATTTGCCGGAACAGGGCGGTAATTTTATTCGACAACGATTAACGGATCTTTGCCGAACTCCGGTGGAAATATCCTTTCGATCGTTGAAAAAAATGAATATCGATACATGCTTTGATAAAAAGATTCAAAATCGAATCTTTGTTCAGTACGGATCCCGGGACGATGTTTTCTTCCTCGCGGAATTCAATCAGGGGTTTCTCATTTTCCTTTTAAACCGTCAACTCGGCTTTGATCTCTCTTTTGATCGATGCAATTCCGATGATATTCCTCTTACTTTCCTGGAGAGGCGATCATTGAGTTTTCTGTTGAAGCCCTTTTCCCGGCTGGCCGATATGATCATTGATTCAAATAAAATGGATTTGGAAAATTCCCTTTCGCCGCAAATTCTTTCGGAAGAAGCGGATTTTTCTCTCCTGAAGCCGGAAGATTGCTGCGTGATGATTTATGAATGCGCGGCGGAAACCAGTCTTTCAACGATATCTCTTTTGATTCCCCTTCGTTTTTTAAACCGATCCCTTCGAGAGGATCTGGATCAACAGAATAGAAATATTCCGGAAAAAGAGGAAAATTCAGTAGAGGAATCGGATAAGCCTGTTCGGGAACGGGAAATTTGCGTTAAAATCGGGCAAGCGGAGATTCCCTTTGAGGAATTATCCCAATTGAAGAGGGGCGATATGATCCCCACCTCATTGCTTGCCGATGCCCTTTTTATTGTTGAAGTGGATGGAATTCCCCGTTTTAAAGGGCGTCCCGGCTTTTTTGAAGGGGCGATGGCCGTGGAATTAATTGATCGAATCGGATAAATTTCCGACCCCTTATATTCAAAAATAAAATTTTATCGTATAATATATCAGGTGATGTTTTTTGGCCGCTTGTAATTGTTAATAGTTTTTTCCTGGAGGAAAATGAATGGATTATCGAAGAATTATTCCCTGCTTGGACGTAAAAGACGGAAGACTTGTCAAGGGCGTCAATTTTGTCAATCTGAAAGAAGTCGGCGATCCTGCAGAAAACGCGAAAGTCTATTGCGATGCGGGGGCCGATGAACTGGTTTTCCTCGACATCACAGCAACGGTCGAAAACCGAAAAACCTTGATCGACGCGGTCAAAAGAACCGTTCAAAATATTTCGATCCCATTGACGGTTGGCGGCGGGATTCGAACGGTTGATGATATTCAGGCAATGCTCGATATCGGTGTTTCCAAGCTTTCGATGAACAGCGCGGCGGTTCGCCGTCCGGATCTGATCGACGAAGCCGCCAAAAAATTCGGATCGGATCGGATTACGGTCGCTATCGATACCCGTAAGTCGGATTCCCTTCCGAGCGGATTCGAAGTTGTTGTTCGCGGAGGAACAGAAGGGGCCGGCCGGGATGCGGTCGAATGGGCCAAAGAAGTTGAGCGGCGCGGTGCAGGCGCGATTCTTCCGACCAGTATGGATACGGACGGAAAATTAACGGGATACGATATCCCGATGACCCGGGCAATCGCCGACGCGGTGAAGGTTCCTGTAATCGCTTCCGGCGGAGCAGGCAAACTGGAGCATTTATATGAAGCGATAGTCGATGCCCATGCGGATGCCGTTCTTGTTGCATCGATCGCGCATTTCGGAACTTTCAGTATTCAGCAGATGAAAGATTATTTGGCGGGCCGCGGAATTCCCGTAAGGCGCTGATCCCTTCCTTTCTGTTGAAGGTTTTTCGTTTACAGAGGAATCGTTGATGATAAAGTTGTATTTTTGGATCTCACTTTTATTCCTTTTTGCGGGAATCCTGGAACCGGGGTTTCTTGCGGAGGGATATGTGCGCGCCGATGATACGATCTGGTTTGCGGAAAAAGGGGAGATCAATTCGAATAAGGAAGAAAAAATCGTATTCGGATCCATCCGATCTTCTTCTCCGGATGAAGTCTTCCTTGTTGGAAAGGATCAGAAATCCCTCCTGATTCCAACCGTTTTTATTACCGCGATTCAATACGATTCCGAACCGACGGAATTGACAACGGCGCGTCTTTTGATTCAAACGTCCCTTTATCGGGAAGCGCTGGAAAAGCTGACGGAACTGGATGCGGATACCCTTGCGAAATCTTCCGCGAATATTCAGCAGGAAGCCGTTTATCTTCGTTTACTCGCCAAGGGAAACAGTCTTTTGATCAACAGCACACTTTCCGATCGAAAATCGGAATCCCTGAAGACGGGGCGGGAGATCGCCGCGTTTTTGGATTCTGCTCCCCGTAATGTTCACTGCTATGAACTTGCCGATTTGGGGGGCCGGATCTTCCTCTTGGCGGAATCCCCGGAGGAAGCGCGCCTTTCTTTCGATCGTATGATCAAGGCCGGTGCCCCGGAGGTTCGGTTTGCGGGCCTTCTTCAGATCGGAGAGATCCTGCTTCGTGCAGGGGAAATCGAAAACGCGCAGCGCTGCTTTAATGAAGTTCTCTGCTGGGATAAAACCTCTTCCGAGCAGGTTGAAGAGCAGAAGCTCTTCGCGAAAATCGGAAATGCCGAGGCGCTTGCCCTCAAAAAAAGCGAAAAGGATTCCATTGACCTTTTTCACGATCTGATTCGAACGACCAACTCATCCAATGTCGAACTTTGGGCTCGAATGTATAATGGATTGGGAACCGCGCTCCTTCATCAGCAAAGAAACAGGGAAGCCCTCCTTGCTTTTCTTCATGTGGATCTTTTGTATTCACAGGCCAAAGGAGAGCATGTTCGTGCGCTTCGATCGCTTTACCACCTCTGGAACCGTCAAAAAAGAACGGATCGCGCCAATGAGGTTTTAAAAACACTGGAGCAAAAATACGAGATCTCAATCGCCCAATAGTTCGCGATATTACGGGTGTTGTTCAGAAAGGCAATATCATTATCATTGAATCCGGATAAAATTGCGATGAGATCAGGAACACCGTACGGAATCATCATTTAAGGATCATTATCAAGGATTGGTTAATATGCTGAAAGGAAATGGAATGCGATCGAGCCAATATTACTCGAAGAACAATACGGCAAGGAAGTTTGTTCCCGGAATCTTTTTACTTCTGCTGGGATGTTTTTTATTTTTGCCTGTGTCCGATATTCGGGCGCAGGATGAGGATCTGTTTGGAAATGCACCGCCGGCGGCGGCTCCCGCTCCCCAGAAGGCGGATCCCGCTCCTCCGGCAAATGTCCCCGATCCGCCTGATGCTCCGGTTCCGGCCGCTGCGGATGAATCTGGATCTCCTCAGGCGCCGAATGGAGGAGAGGCTTCCTCGAATTCCGGAAGAGGGGATAATTATCTCATTTGGATGATCCGGTCTCTCGGGATCTTCTTCACGCCGGTTTTCGCTTTCCTCTCTCTCGCAATGGTTGCCCTTGTGGTGATGAACATCCTTTCCATTCGACGATCGACTCTCGTTCCGGAGGAGCTTGTGCATCAGTTCGGAACTTTACTGGACGATTCAAAATTCCAGGAAGCCTATCAGGTTGCCCGAGAAGATGAATCCCTTTTGGGAAAAGTCCTCGCGGCCGGACTGTCCCGGGTTCCAAGCGGATATGATAAAGCGGTGCAGGCGATGCAGGATGTCGGACAGGAAGAAACCATGCGGATGGAACACCGGATCGGCTATTTGGCTCTGATCGGAAATCTCGCCCCGATGATCGGACTTTTCGGAACCGTCGTTGGAATGATCGACTCCTTTCAGGTGATCGCGGCGGGCGGCGCGGCTCCCTCTCCGCAAAAGCTGGCCGAAGGAATCGCAACCGCTCTGTTCACTACTATGGTCGGGCTGGCCATCGCGCTCCCTTCCCTTGCCATTTATGATGTTTTCAAAAATCGCCTTGCCCGATATATCCTTGAAATCGGAATTATAAGCGATAATTTCATGGGTCGTTTTTCCAATACCGCCCCGAAAAACCGGTGAGATTGATTCGATGCAGTTGCAAAAATCTTCTTTAAAGCCGTCCGAATTGAATATGACGCCGATGATCGATATCGTGTTCCTTCTGATATCGTTTTTTACCTTGGTGATCAATTTTTCCCAATCGGAGCAGCATGAAAGAGTTCAGCTTCCGAAGAGTGAACTGGCTCAACCGCCGGATACGATGCCGTCGGAACCGTTAACGCTTCAGGTATCGGATACGGACGAGATTTTTCTTGGATCGACGGTCTGTTTTCTGGATGATCTTTCTCGAACAGGAATGGGAGAACCGTTTTCGAAAGCGCTGAGGGACGAACTTCGCGTTCTTGCGGCGATCAGCCGGGTCGATCCCAACGCGGTTTCCGTGATTATTCGGGCCGATGAAAATGTCCGAGCGGGTTTTATCCAAAAATTGATTATCAGCTGCCAAAAACAGGGGTTGGAAAACTTTATTCTTCGCGCAAAACAGGCGCGATACGAAGATTGATTTACGATGAGCATACGAAAAATTCCTTTAAAAAACGAAACGATCAAGCTCCAGATGTCCTCGATGATCGACATCGTTTTTCTGCTTTTGTCCTTTTTTGTAATTACTTACAAAACGCCGGAAGTGGAAGGGGATTTCAGTATTCGAATGCCTGCTCAATCTCAAGCGCTTCAGATGTCCTCTTTGGATGATTTAACGCCGGTTTCCATCCATCTTTCGGCCGATTCTTCCGGAAATTTGAGCGGGATCCGCTTTGGATCGAACGAGTTGGGGGTAAATATGGATCTTTTGCGGCAATCCGTTTTCCAATACGTTCAGCAGGGGGAAAAAATCGACTTCCAAACCGCTCTTAATTCCAATATTCTCCCCAATATCCAAAATGATTTCGAAGTGGAACTTGATTTTGATCCGAACTTGCGGTATAAATACATAATGCAGGCGATTACTGCGGTTACCGGATATGTTAACGCTGATAACCAGATGATCAAACTGGTCGAAAAAATCAAATTCGCTCCTCCGAAAAAGTAAACTGGATCCCATAAGAGTCGGTTTTTCTGTTTGAAGAGATCGAATTCGAGGAGAATTGCAAGATGAATCAACCGGAAAAATTGGGACCTTTTCGAATTGTAAGGGTAATCGGGCGCGGCGGGATGGGGGCCGTCTATGAAGCGGTTCACGAAGAAACCAAAGAGACCGTTGCCCTGAAAGTTCTTACTGCCCAGGAAGAAGATAATGAGCTGCGAGTCCGCTTTGAAAGCGAGATCGGAACTTTAAAGCGTCTTCGGCATCCGAATATCGTTCGCCTTTATGGATTCGGACAGGAAGAAGGTCTGCTCTATTACGCGATGGAATATGTCGACGGACCAAGTCTTCAGCAATTTTTGAAAAACGGCCGCTTTTTTTCCTGGGAAGAAGTCGTTCATATTGGAATTGAAGTCTGCAAAGCACTCAAACACGCCCATGATCGGGGAATTGTTCATCGGGATATCAAGCCGGCCAACATTCTCCTTCTCAGAAATGGCCAGGTAAAGGTTTCCGATTATGGAATCGCGCATTTCTTCGGGGATTCCCGATTGACGACGGCAAACATGGTGATCGGGACGATAGAATATATGGCCCCCGAACAGGCCCAAGCCGGTCCCCTTACTCCAAAATCCGATATTTATTCTTTGGGGGCTCTTCTGTACGCTCTTATTTCCGGGCGGCCTCCGTATACCGCGAAAACACTTCCGGAAATTCATCGAATGTATCAAAGCGGTCCTCCGGAATCTCTGCGGTATACGCGGCCGGAAGTTCCTTCCGTTCTGGATCTCTTTATTATGGAGCTTCTGCGTACTCAGCCGGAAAAGCGCCCGCATAATGCGCAGATCGTCGGCCGTCGGCTGGAAGCGATTCGCCTTGCTTTTTCTTCCGAGCCCGATAAAAATCCTTTTGAGCAATGGAATCTTGCTTCGGTGAACTCGGTTTCCAACGCGAAAAGGACCGTTTCTTCTTCGGATAATGTTCCGAAAAAATCGAGTCTTCCGGATCAGTATAAAACGGTGGGGGAAAGTACGGCTCATCTCGTCAAGAAAGACGAAGGGAACGAAAACGACGACGATATTATTCTTACCGGCGTCAATATGCGGAAGGGACTGACTTCCTTGTCGAATGAGCAAAAGACGGCGGATGCTCTTCCAGTCAATGAGGAATTCGCGCCCTCTTTGGAATCGACCCTGTCCCCGGAGGATCCTTTTCGCACTGTTTTCCGGACGGATAAAAAAAATACGCAGGAATTTGAGGAAAATGCTGATCGTTCTCAAGGGGACAGCGGCGTTCCGACAATGGAAATCGCAAATCCGGAGAGCGCAAAAGCGAAAACTTCCGATTTCGATATGTCATTTGATTTGAAGGAGGAAGAACAGCAGAATTCCGACTCTGATTCGGAGAAGACATCTGCGGCGGAAAAGATCTCTGATACAGACGTTGCTTCTTCTCCCCGGGATTCGGACGCGGAGGTTCTTTCCGCAGACGATGAAAATTTGCTTCCTGAAAATTCTTCGATTTTCGGCGCTTCTCCGGAAACCTTGGCGGTTCCTGTAAAAGCCGCTCCCGATTCTCAAAAGGAATGGGCAACTCCGCTGGGGGGACTTGAGGATAAAAAAGCCGATTCCCTGATCGCGCAAAATCCGAATGTCCTGGACGAAGAGGAAAACTCCAAAGTCGAGTTGGATCCTCCTTCATCCCGGGTAGAACGACCCGGTTCCCTTTACAAAGAACAAAAGCCGATTACCCTTCCGAAAAAGAAGACGGAAGACCGTTTGAATGTGATCAACAAAGCACTGGGGCCCGCCTCTCCGATCATATCGACTGTTCGAAAAGGAGAGGAAACCTCTGCAAATTCATCGACTTTTACGAAAAAAGAGGAGGGAACGCAGCGGTCCCATTTTACGGTTGTTCGGGAAGAAGAACTGGACAGCTATCGGGCCAAAGCAAAGCCGGAATACCCTTTGGTTTCTCCTGTCGTATGGACAGGGATCATTATTCTGATCTTGCTCGGTCTTTTTATTTGGTATTCTCTTCAAAAACCGAGTGCGGATCAGCTTTATCAGCGGATCGAAAGCAAGATCGACGATTCCGACAGCAAGGAATACATCGCCGCGATACGGGGATCGGAAAAAAATATTCAGCGTTTTCTTTCCCTTTACCCGAACGATCATCGATCGGTTAAAATCGCCCAATATTTGAATGAGATCGAGTTGGCGGGAATGGAACGGCGCCTGGAAAAGCAGATCGAGCAGAGTGCGCGGAATAATACGCTTTCCCCTGTTGAAATCGCCTATGTCGAAGCAATTCGGACTGCCAACATCAATCCGGAGATCGGAATCCAAAAACTGGAAGCCTTTATTGAACTTTTCTCCACCGAAGAGAACGAAAAAAACGCCAAGAAAAAAACGGAAAAACTGCCCGAAAATGCGGTAAAAAAGAAAAATCGGGCTTCCGATTCCGAAGAGGATCCTTTGGATCTTTCCCGTAAAGAAAAAAAACAGCGAAAAGATCTCTACGACCGATCCATTCCCGGGCGATGTGTGCAGTTGGCCGAACGAAGATTAAATCTCGTTCGCTCTATTTATGAACAGCAAAAAAAAGAACAGACCGATCTCTTGGAGAGCCGATTGGATTACGCCGATTCCATTGAGGGAAAAGAGCCCGAAAAAGCGAAGGAAATCCGGAATGCGATCGTGATTTTTTATTCCGATCGAAAGTGGGCCGCCCCATTGATCGAAAGAAGCAAAAACGCTTCTCAAAAAGCGGCTCCCAAAAAGTAAGTTTTCTTAATTCACTCATACTGTAAAAATATTTTTGTTTGGAACCACGGATGACACGGATGAAATCAATATAAAAATTCGGGACTGATATTTTTGATGAAAACGTGTTTTTACCAAAAAAAATATCCGTGAAATCCGTGGTTTCAAAATCGGTTATTTACAGTTTGAGTAATTCAAATTGCGATCATGCAGTTGAAAAGGGTAATCGATCGAAAGAAAGGAAAAGAATATTATGGGAATGAAGCGGCGGGAATTTCTTCTGAAAAGCGGGATGGGAGCACTGATCGGCGAAATGTCGGGATTTGCGCCGGGAACAGAAAAGATGGGATTCCCTGGAATTCTTTCCGCATCGGAAGAGAGAAAAAAGCTGATCGTCGGACTTGTCGGCTGCGGGAACCGGGGATTTGCGAACGCAATGGGTTTTTCGAAATCATGCAGAATCGGCGCTTTGTGCGACCTCGATTCTTCCCGAATCAAAAGATATCATGATCACAGGAAGATCTGTCCTGATTCCGATAAAGTTGCCGTTGAAAAGGATTACCGAAAATTACTTGATCGAAAAGAGATCGATATTATTTCCATTTCGACCGTTGATCATTGGCATGTAAAAATTGCGGCGGAAGCCCTTTTGGCCGGAAAACACGTTTTTTGCGAGAAACCGTTGACATGGACGATTGAAGAAAATCGATATATCCGCGATCTCGCTCAAAAAACAGATCGGGTATTTCTTGTCGGAACTCAGCAAAGAACCATGAAGGATCAATTTTTATGCGCGACTCTGATGGTAAGGGCCGGACTTCTCGGCAAAATCCAAAAGGTGAGCGTTTTTCTCCTTCCCGGCCCGAAAAGAGGGCCTTTCCCAAAAGCGGAGATTCCCTCGACACTCGATTGGGAACGTTGGCAAGGGCCTGTAGAGCGGAAGGATTACCGGAAAGAAAGGTGCCATGCAACTTTCCGATACTGGTATGAATACGCAGGCGGACAGTTTACCGACTGGGGAGCCCATCATATCGATTGCGCACAGTGGGCTCTTGGTGAAGATCAGCCCGGAAAAGGTCCTGTCGAAGTCGATGGACGTGAAGTCGAGCACGCTTCCGAGCTGGATTCCCGCGGATTTCCTCTTCACGATGATCTGTTCAATACCGCAGTTCAATTTCATATCCGGTGCCGATTTGCTTCCGGTATTCCGATGGATATCATCAGTTCCAGGGACAACGGCATCCTTTTCGAAGGAACGAAAGGGCGGATCTTTGTTAATCGGGGAAAATTGACCGGAAAACCAGTCGAGGAAGGACGGCATCTGGTCTTTACCGAAGAGGATTATATTCGCCTGAATCATGGGAAACCGATTCAGCCGCCCAAAGCCAACTTTTTAAGGTGCATACAGGAAGGGGGCCTTCCGTCGTCCGATGTGATCAGCCATTCCGTGATTATGAACACTTGCCATTTATGCGGAATTGCCGCGCGATTGAAAAGAGTGGTTTGCTGGGATCCTCTCAACGAGAGAATTCTCGATGATGATCAGGCCGCTTTCTTTACCGAACGAAAACGCCGAAAAGGCTATGAGCTCCCCGGAATCTCCTGAGAGCCGGGGTTCTTTCCAAAGGAGATCCGGAAATGATCTCCGAAGGATCTCCGAATGGGGGGCGACTGGTGGTCAAAAGGTCTTTGAAAGGAATAAATTTGGGCGAAAAATCCCAAATGTTTGTTAAATTTGAGAATTTTCCCCCTATAATTGGATTAAAGAGGAAGATTCTCAATAATTTTGTGAACTGGACTATTGAAAAAGGAAAACAGTTGTATTATACTTATCTTAACTGATTTTCTGTCTGAAGGAGGGGATGTTTTGTTTTAACGGGATAACGGGAATTATACGGTAATTCTTCTCCATAAAGACACTTATCGAACAGGAGTTTTGAGAAAAATGGCAAGAAACGAGACCGTATGGGGAATCGATATAGGAAATACATCGTTGAAGGCGCTTCGTTGCCGGTTGGGAGCGGACCCTCAGACGGTGGAAATTATCGGTTTCGACTATATAGAACACAGTAAAATTATGAGTCAACCGGGAGCGGATCCCGCCGCGATCCTTGCGGAGTCTCTCGAACTTTTTATGTCGAGAAACAACGTAAAAGGAGAGAAAATCGCGATTTCCGTTTCCGGACAGAATACTTTATGGCGTTTTCAGCCCCTTCCGCCGATTGATCCGAAAAAAGTAACCGACCTGATCAAGTACGAAGTAAAGCAATGGCTTCCGTTCGATCTTCAGGAAGTGATCTGGGATTATCGACAGGTGGGGGGGATTTTTGAGGGAAATATCGCGCTTGATCTGAATATCTTCATGTATGCGATGAAGCGCGAAGTTGCGATCAAAACCCTCGATAATTATACTCGGGCCGGTATTGATGTCGATTGCATTCAGGGAGCTCAAATTGCCCTTTATAATGCTTTTCTGTACGATCATTATAATTACGAGGAACTTTCCGCGCAGCCGCTCGACGAACTGAATGATTTCGACGTGATCCTCAATGTCGGAACGGATACGACGGAAGTGATTATTACCAACGGTGTTTCCGTTTGGCTTCGAAATATCCCGATCGGCGGTAATCTCTTTACCAAATCTCTTACCAAACAGTTGAAGCTGACGTTTGCGAACGCGGAACATATCAAACGGAACGCGGCCTCTTCCCAGGATCCCAAAGCGGTGATCCTTGCGATGAAGCCCGTTTTCAACGATATGCTTTCCGAAATCGACCGTTCTATTAAATACTACGCCAGTTTAAATAAAAGAGCGAAATTCCGAAAGATCTATGCGTTTGGAAACGCGATGAAGCTGCCCGGATTGCGCCAATTTCTCGCGAAAAGCCATGGGATCGATGTTGAGGTCCTTTCCGGCTTTAAATCGATGCGCGGAGCGGAAGTTCTTTCGAATCCCCAGTTTAAAGATAATATCTCTTCTTTCGGAGTTGCCTACGGATTGGTTCTCCAGATGCTTCATCAGGTTCCGCTTGATATCAATCTGATTCCGAAAGAGATCCTTACCGACCGGCTGGTCAACAGTAAGAAACCTTGGACGCTTGCCGCCGCCGCACTTATTTTACTTGGCTTTTCGATTCAGTATGTCGCTTCAACAACGGCGTTCAGCGTGGTCGAAAATCCGGCGATCAACAAAGCGTATGAAGGCGCGAAGCAGGTAACCTCGCAGTCCCAGGGCCTGATCTCCGGGGCGGCAACGGAAGTCGGAAATTTCAAGGCGGTCGATCAGATCGGTCGAAATCTCACAAGCAATGTCGAAGGCCGCTTAACTTGGCTCGAACTCCTTAAAGCGGTCAATACGGTGATTCCCGCCGAAGCCGCAAGCAAAGAGATTCTGAAGGAAGGCGCTTCTGCGATAAAGCTGGAAGCAATTGAAAAACAGAATCGTATCTATATTAAAAATATCGAAGTTCAGGCGCTTGATGATCTTGCGCCCTGGTATGAAATCGCAAAGCAGTGGTATTATATCGACGATATTGAAGCGGCGGTCTTCAAAAAGAAATCCAAAATTACTCCAGAACAGTATTGGTTCTTTCCCCCGGCTTCCGCAACGAAAGGGGAGGCGGGCGGACAGGGGGTCGATGTCGCTGTTCCTCCGACCGCAGCGGGAGGCGCCGCCGATGAGGGCGCAGCCGATGGGGCCGCTGAGGAACCCGAAGAAGCGCCTGCCGAAGTTCCTGCTCCCGGCGGGGCTTTGAATCAGATCGTGGAAAGCCGCGATGTCCGTATCGACAAAATCCCCGGACCTACCGGCCCCGGACGAATTGTCCAGTTGAGCGGATACCATTATCATAATTCAGATAATGTCGAGGATGCGGCACGTGGACCGGAATATGTCCGGCGTACGATCCTTCGTAATCTTAAACATGGATCGGTGGAACTTCCGGTCAGCCTGGAACGGCAGCGCGGTGGAAATACCGGGACGGAAGTGGTTACCTTGAAACAGCTCGGTATTTATTATCCGATTCTGATGAATCCCGGTGTAATCGATGAAAAATATCGGCTTCTGGATCCCGAAGCCGCCGCCAAAGAGCGAAAAAAATTAATGGAAAAAATGCTCAAATCCCGACCCGGCGGAGCGCGGTATGCGGGACGGGGCGGCGGAATGATGGATGATTCCATGTCGATGACCGGAGGCGGCCGGGGAATGCCCGGTTTGGAGACCATTGCGGGCGGACTTGGACGGGATCAGGTATTGAATCTGCGAAGATTTCCGTTTGTAATTCAGTTTGTTTGGCAGGAAACGCCGCCGAGTATTCGAGATTTGAGAAATGCGGCTGTTGCCGCTGCAATTGCCGCTGCAAAAGGATCGGCTCCGGAAGGTTCAGAGAATCCCGCAGACGCAAATAATCCGGATAATACGGCGCCCGCCGAAAACAATTCTCCCGCGGCGGAAAGCGGAATGGGCGAAAATGAAAACGCTCCTGCACCTGCACCGGAAACCCCTGCGCCTGCTGGATCTGCTC
>JAUNSU010000035.1 GCA_030539035.1 Planctomycetia bacterium | reverse complement strand
CACACAAAAGATAAACACAAATGAACAATTCTAAAAATAAAACGCGGAAGAAAGCTTCCGCCGCTTTTCCCTGGATCATTGTGATAGGATCTTTCCTTTTCACATTTCTCTTCTTTTTTTTGCTGCTGATCTTCTGGACGGAGAATAATTTCGGTGTTGGCTTGAGTGTTCAGCAAATTCTGGTAAACGCGTTCTCTCCGTATTATGGAATGGATACGAAATTATGCTTTTCTCTTTCTCAAAGAGCACTTTACGCGATGGGAACCGGAATTATTTTTTGCTTGTATTTTTCCGGCTTTTTCATAAGGTGGTTTCTCTCTAAAAAAAAGTGTTTTTCCGAAATGGATCCCAAAGAAAGAAAAGATGCAATTCATTGCCGTCTTGCTCCTTTCTATCGGCGGAATAAAATCCTTGTTTGCCTGCTGACACTTTTTCTTTTCATTGCAGATTGCGCGATCATGGAACAAAAATTCGGAATTATCAATTTCCTGTACAGCGGAGTCCAAATGTCGGGAATCTTTGATCACTATCATGTTCCGAATAAAAAGGATATAATCGCGCCGGATCAAAAACGGAATCTCGTTTTGATCATTTCGGAATCATTGGAGGAAACTTATTCCCGAAAAGAGATCTTTGGAGAAGATCTCCTTGCCGAACTGGGAACATGGCGGGATCGGGGAGAATCGGTTCAAAACTGGATCTCTGTCGGCGGTACCAATTGGACAATGGCCTCATTGATCTCTGTTCTTTACGGAATTCCCAGACGCTTTGTTTGGGAGCGCAAGGATTTCGGCGATAAAAGCGCCTTTCAGGTTCTTCGAACGGCGCGATCCATCTTTCATGTTTTAAACGAGCAGGGATACGAAATCGTTTTCGCGGAAGGATCGAGTTTGGCCTTTTCCGGAAGGGACAATCTGTTTCGCAGTTTTCCCTGGATGAAAACGCTTTCTTATGAAAATCTTTACTCTGAAAAAGAATATCAGGATTTTATTAAAAAAAATGACCCGTACAGTTGGGGAATACACGACAAGATCGTTTTGGACTATGCGCAAAAAGAAATTGGAGCGCCTTGCCGCCGCGGATCGTCCGTTTGCGCTTGTCGTTCAGTTGCTCGATACGCATGGAATGGACGGATTTCTCGTTCCGGAAGCGGAGCGCAAGTTCGGGGATTTTCGCGACGTTGTCCGCGAACAATCCCGTATGATCTCGAAGTTTGTCCAGACCGTGTACGATACTCCCGGCAGTGAAAAAACGTCCGTACTGATCATGGGCGATCATATCGTTTTGGCAAATACCCTTTACGATAAACTGATTTCGGTTCCGGATCGAAAGATCGTCAACATTTGGATCAACGGCAGTCCAAAACAGGGAACGATGTCGCCGGCTCCCTGCACAACGTTCGATTTCGCGCCCTCCATCCTCGAATTTCTCGGTTTCCGCTGGAAAGATCATCAATTCGGAGTTGGGGTCTCCTGTTTTTCGAATGATCAAAAACTTCTGGAAAAGTATACACCCGAAGAATATCAAAAAGAAAACGATAAACAATCGGAAGTCTACGATAAAATTTTTCGAGGAACAAAGTAAGGATCGCTTTGCTTACAGGGCTTTCGATTCACCGCCGGCGATGGATCCCATCGCGCCCCAGATCCCGAACGGACTTTGCATCGACTTGTTGTTCGGATCGGTCGAAGTGTTAATGTCTCCGACATCGATCGTTTCTGATACAAAGCGAATACTTCCGTCGGCCAAAAGGCAGTTGACCCCGCCGCTGTGATTGCTCGAAGCGCTCATGATCCCGCCTGTTCCCGCACTGAAAGCCGTGTTTTTACTGCAGCTGGGAGAATTGGGCGGAAGCGCGGTATGGAATGTATTGATGGTCGGTCGTCCATCGCCGAAAGCCCATCCCCGGGACTCTCCGTTTAAATTGGGATTCATGTAATCATCTTGAAAATAACGCCGATCCGCGGTATCAATTACCGTAAGACACAGAGAAGGAGAAGGAAATGAACTGCTCGGGCCTACTACTCCCCAGGCGATATTTGCCTTGATCGATTTTGTATTGCCCGCCGCCGCGGTTACCATCTCCGAAAGCGCGATTGTATTCGATGTTCCGTCGAGAATGGCGGCGATATCCCGATATAAAGAGCGACTGCCGACAGAGGCGTCGCGCGCCTGTCCGCCGCCGAAGAAGCCTCGTGAATTCTGGCTTCCTTCCCAGCAGGCGTAAACGGCATCGCCAAAGGAACCCGGATAGCTCGATTTAATCAGTTTTCTGTATTGATTGCTGATCTCCGGATCGGAAGGACAGGATAAATAAGGAATCGGGCTTCCGGTCAAGGCAGGTACTGCGTTGTTTGAACCGCTGGGCCATTGCTTGGTAAGGGGATAATTCGCAACCCCATAAGCGACATAAGCCTCATAACGCGCCTGCTGTTCGCAAAAGGGAAGAAGCGGAATTTGAAAACTGGTCAGTCCATAGTTCTGTTCCGTGTCTCCCGCGTCTACGATCGACTGTTTTGTGCTTCCGTTGCGCATTGCGGGAAAGAAGCTGTTGACATCGTGGTAATTATGGAGCCCGATTCCGAGCTGTTTAAGATTATTCGTGCACTGCATACGTCGGGCCGCTTCCCGGGCCGCCTGAACCGCAGGCAAGAGAAGACCTATAAGAATCCCGATGATCGCGATTACGACCAAAAGTTCGACCAAGGTAAATCCGCGGAGTTTGAAATAAGCTCTTTTAAAACAGCTATATTCTCCCCCCCCCCCATTTTTACATTTCAAAAAATCACTCATTTTTCTCTCCCTTTCCCTAAAAAAGTGTATTCAATGCCCAAAAATTAAAAATAGACGAACCGTACACCAAATATTGTAGTCAATCCAAAAGGATATGTCAAGAAGGAAACGTGAATTTATGAAAATTCTCTTTTAAGTTTCCTCACAAGCAATAGGATAATCGAAAATCAAGGTCTTGTCAAGTTAAAATAAGGGGGGGTAAAATTGCGATGTTTTTCTCAAAAAAAGTCAAAAAAATATCAGGATTGGTTTAAATATGTCAAACCCGTAATGAAGTGAGCGAAGCGAACGGAATTAGGGAAATCCGCATCCTTGGGGGATCGTGATTCGATTCCTCTGTGTTCGGGTTCGAACCCTTTTCTGTGTTTTGGGTTCTTTTTGCACTGCACTTACCGCGCGCTGCTTTTTTGGGGTTCGTTGACCCAGGGTGGAAGGCACTGCCCTTTCGGGGTACTGATTATTGGTTGTTCCAACCGGGTTAAGTAATATGGTCTCTTCCAACGAGGTTAATATACATTTCCGTATTATGGTATATAATACCGTGTTCGTTTGTGGTTGTCCGATAAGCTCCGCAAAGATTTTAGGGAATTCACATCGCTCGGAACGGCCGCCCTCCGTATGCGGCTTCGCCGCCGTTTCCCCCGCTAATCACTATTACACGGAATTTCTTTTGCGAATCACACTCTGTGCTTTCGAAATGATCTCTTCCGTAAGCGGATCATAAGAATTATTTCGGGCCGATCGGAGATTCGAGAGTATTCTGCTCGCCTGATCGATATGCCCTTCCATCGCAAGACACCAGGCAATCCCCGCATTGCCGAATGATGTGTAATGAAGATCCGGCGGAGTGATCTCGGCAAATTCAATAAAAATGTCCCTTGCTTTCAGAATATTACTCTCTTCAATATAGACCCTTGCCAACTGCTGCTGTGCCCGCCGCTTCCAATACTCCTTGTCCGGAAAGGCGCTTATCACGCTCTTCCAGGCATCCGTTGTCCCCAGCTGGGATGCAAAGACCCATTGCTCCTCAACGGTATCAAATCGGGCAATTCCATTTGTTCCCGACGCGTTCGCAAATTGAAAAGGTATTGGACTTCGAAATACGGAAACGAAAATACCTGTTCCCAATCCCAGCAGAAGAAGCAGCGGTATTCCCCAAAAGAGCAGACGGCGTCTGCGTCTCTTTTCTTTTTCGATCGTCGAGTCCAAATGATGAAGTTCATAAAATCCGGTCTGAAGCTGCATCGATTTTTCCATTTTATCGGCGATCGACGGCAATCGGAACCTTTCCGGATCGTCCTTGTCCGCACCGTCTTCACTGGAAAGCGGAACGGAAAGCGGATCGGTCTGTTCGATCTCATGAAATTCTTCTTTCCGAATCGATCGAAGCGCTTCGCGTAATTCGCGAAAAGACGCAAAACGATCTTCCGGCTTTTTCGCAAGCATTCGCTCCAATACTTTCACAAGAGAGTCCGGAACATCATTTCTGTAAGAGGCGATGGAAGGAACCGCTTTATTCAAATGCTGTAAAACGACAGAAAGAGGAGTGTCCCCGCGGAACGGCGTTTTGCCGGTAAGCATTTGAAAACAGGTAATTCCAAAAGAATAAATATCACTTCTCAAATCAAGCGGTTTTCCTTCGGCCTGTTCCGGACTCATGTAGAGCGGAGTTCCCAATGTCAATCCGATCTGCGTCAAGGATAAATTATTGCCTGTACGAAGCGATTCGCAGTAAGCGAGCCCGAAATCGGTGATCTTGACATCGCCCTTCCCGCTCAGCAAGATATTGCCCGGCTTGACATCGCGATGGACAATTCCGGACAGACTCGCGCATTCCAGAGCCGCCGCGATATATTCCATAATTACCAGGGTTTGCGGAACGGACAGAGGACCGTGAATTCCCAGATACTGCTGAAGATTCATGCCGGGAACATATTCTTGGGCGATATAATAGATCTCTTCGCTGGAGGATCGATTTCTTTTTCCAAAATTCGGAAGGATGAAAGAAGCGAGTTTATTTAAAAAAGATCGGGGAGGCCGAAAAGATCCGACATCATAGATCCGAACGATATTGGTGTGTTCCAGACGGGCAGCGGCCTGGGCCTCCTGAATAAACCGCCGAACTCCGATCTCATCGGCGGCGAGATCTTTTCGAAGGATTTTCAGGGCGATTTCCCGTCCCAGCGAACGATGGCGCGCAAGCCAAACATCGGCCATCGCACCGGATCCGATCGATCGGATCAGCTGATAGTCGCCGAGTTCGAATCCCGCGTTTAAATCGAAGCGGGATTTTGGATCGGACAAGGACGGATCGGCCATTTGAACCATGATATCTATTCCTTATCAGGGGGGACATGGACGGATTCCGATCGCCGCCGATCTTCAGGACCAGACCGGCATCGGAGCGTCAAGTGTTGCCGAGATCGCACGGATCAATTCGCCCTCTTTCATGGTAATGATCCCATCACTTGCGATACATCGGTAAAAAGAACTCAGCAACTGCTTCTTTAATATCGGCGATGCTTTGGCGAGCTCGGAAAGGGCCGATCCAAACGCGAAAGAAGTACATTTCTCTTTCGGCAGAATCGGACCGGTAATCGAAAGTTCGGAACATCCGTCCTTGAACGCTTTCTGAACCTCCTCCAGATCATCATTTCCCGCGTAGGCGAGATAGGAGAGCACATTTTGATACATCGGGAGGATCTCACGGATCTTGAAATACTTAACCGCTTCCGGCTTGGTGAATCCGTAATACCGGTCCAGATCCCGGATCAGATACTGCTGAAGCGTGTACTCAAAAAGATCGACTTTCTTGTCCGCGGTGATCAGTTCGACAAGCGCATTGCGGAACGTTTGGTAATTGGTCTTTTCCATTTCCTTCAAAGAGGGAAACGCGATTTCCGCGATGGGGATCTTGATCGAAGAGGGAAGCGTTTGCAGGATCTCGTAATAATGCCGGATCCGGTCAAGAGATTCCTGCGGGAATGTTTTCGCAAGGATCTTCCATTGCGCCGCGAGAACAGGAGACTTCTGGAGCCGATTCTCGAAGGGAATGATCTCGGTATTCCCCAATTCGGAATCGGTATCCATCAGAATGGCGCAGATCGTATCGCAAGCCGTTTGCCGTCCGCGCGCGGCGCTGGACAATTCTTCCGGAATCGCCTGTAAAAGCTCATTAGCGATTACCAATTTCTTTTCATCGACCGTTCCGAGCTGATCAAGATTGGAAGCGGAAGCATCAACGACAGCCGCGGCGGTTGCCGTTCCAACGACGATCGGGGGAAGATTGGTTCCCTTGAATACTGTATTTTGCAAAATAAAGGGATTTTTCGATGCCCCGGCATTTTGGGAAGTACTCTGCTGATTGACAATCGCGGATCGACCGGTAATCGGATCGATCGGATCAATTGTTTCCGGAAAGGTACCATCAAATGAAGGATCGATTCTCTGAATTCGAACGGTTAAATCGGGATGGGAATCGAACATGGAAGAAAAAAAGCCGGGCTTGAGAACGCTGCCGATAAACAGATGGCCGGCACCGACCGCGTTTGAGTTGTCGATTTGAGAACCGATTGCGGGTGATCCGATCTTTTTGAGCGCTCCTCCGATTCCATCCGGATTTCTCGTATACTGAACAGCGGACGCGTCGGCGAGAAATTCCCGCTGCCGGGAAACCGCCGCGCGGATAATGTTGCTGAAAAACATTCCGATCCATCCGATAATGATGAGTCCAAGGCCGAGGAGCATGAGAAAAATCACGATCATGGTTCCAGCCCCTTTACTGTCGCTGTCCGAATCGGAATCGGACGTGAACCGGACATAATAAAGAGCGCGCACCAGGAGCATTCCGATGAGAACGAGCATTTCCAAACCGAACAGAATTCCCATCAAGCGGAGACTGATCCGGGTATCCTCGTTGATAATATGGCTGAACTCATGCGCAACGACCCCTTGCAATTCATCGCGGGAAAGATAGTTCAGCGCGCCGGAGGTAACGGAAACCACCGATGTGTTGGGAGTAAATCCCGCCGCAAAAGCGTTGATATGTTCTTCTCCGTCGAGGACATAAACGTTCGGAACATGAATTCCGGAAGCAAGGGCCATCTCTTCGACGATATTCAGCAGACGTCTTTCGCGCGGATCTTTAGTATCCCGATCGACAAGACGACCGCCAAGAGATTGGGCAATTCCATCTCCCTGAAGAGAGGAAAGAGACGCGATTTTGAACAACGATCCCCCAAAGACAACCAGAGATACCGAAAAAAAATCGATCATCAAAAGCGAGGGATCCAGCCAGTGCCGCAAAAGGTCGGGCTGCTGCGTGTTGCCCGCCGACAGCATTACCGCAAAAGCGATCAATGTATGAACCGCGAGAAATGTAAGGAATACGGCAACGATAAAAAGAAAAACAAGCAAGCCGGTTTTCTTTCGTGCTTCATCCTGCCGCAGAAAAAAATTCATCGTTGTTCCCTGAACATTTGCAGCCATTTTATCCTGTTCTCCGTCTTTTGGGGGAAAAATTGCCGTCAATACGCGAGATTGAAAACCGGAAGATCAGAACTGAACTTTCGGAGCTTCTTTTTGCGCGGCATCTTCGATGATCCAAAGAGTCGCCGACTTGAAATTGAAGATCCCGGCAATAATGTTTGTCGGAAACATATCGCGTTTGGTATTGTAAAGGGTCGCCGCATCATTGTATCCCTGCCGCGAGAAAGAGACCTTGTTTTCCGTTGAGGTCAATTCTTCCTGGAGAGAGAGCATATTCTGATTTGCCTTGAGATCGGGATAGGCTTCGACGGAGACCATCAGACGGCCAAGAGCGCCGTTGAGCTGATTATCGGCGGTTGCGAGCGATTTCATTGCTTCCGGATCGGTGGGATCATTGGATGCGCGCTGCTGAGCACCCATCGCGGCGGATCGAGCACGGGTAATTTCTTCCAGAGTACCGCTTTCGTGCTTCATATACCCTCGAACGGCTTCCACCAGATTCGGAATCAAATCGTATCGCCGCTTCAATTGAACATCGATCTGCGCGAACGCGTTCTGATACTGATTTCTGGCGGTGATTAAACCGTTGTAAATGCCGGCGACCCATCCGATAAGGATAATCGCGACCCCTGCAACGACGGCAAGAACAATCAATACTGTACTCATTTTCATTTCCCTTTCTGTAGTACCCAAACTGTAAATAACCGATTTTGAAACCACGGATTTCACGGATTTTCACGGATCCTTTTTTTGATAAAAACACGTTTTCATCAAAAAATATCAGGCCCCGAATCTTATAGGGATTTCATCCGTGTTTATCCGTATCATCCGCGGTTCCAAACAAAAAAATTTTTACAGTATGAGTGTAGTACTTTGCCGCAATTGCGGCGTTTTCCTTACACCCGACCTAAAGTTGTCAATTTTACATTTTATTCTTTCATACTTTTTATCTGTTTGATCTTCACTCCTGCGAATTCCCGATCATAAACTGAAGATCGTGATCTTTTTTTTCGATTTTTTCGACCAGCGATTTTTTGAATTTGACAAGGGCTTCTGCGAGATTATTATCGGCAAGAGCGAGGATTTGAACGGCAAGGAGCCCCGCATTTCTTGCTCCGCCGGATCCGACGCCAACGGTTGCAACGGGAATATCGCCGGGCATCTGAACGGTGGAGAGAAGCGAGTCGAGTCCTCCGAGGAAATCGGTTTGAACGGGAATACCGATCACCGGAAGGGTCGTATGAGAAGCGATCACACCGGCAAGGTGCGCGGCTCCGCCCGCAGCGGCAATGATCACCTGAATTCCGCGGTCTTTTGCCGTCTGCGCATATTCAAGGACTTTTTCCGGAGTTCTATGCGCACTCATTACGTGCACTTCATACGGAATATGAAAATCATTGAGGGGAGCGACGGCTCCTTTGATCTTCCCCCAATCGCTGTCGCTTCCCATTACGATTCCGACCAGAACTTTTTTTTCTTCAGCCATTTAATTATAGATCCTTTACAAGCAATTTTTGTTTTCCGTAAAATATCCCCCGGGATAAAAGCAGATTCTGTCCCGGGAGCGGAAATATATTAACACAGGAACGATCATTGGTCAATGGGCTTCTTTTCGGAAGGGACCAGACAGATCCGGAAACCGATATCGTCCCTGCGGAATTGGGCGATAAAGGCGTATCGGGAAGCGCACGCGCACTCTTTTGCTCCGATTCCCCAGGATCCTCCGCGGAATACCCGGAAGGTTCCATCGACTGGTCCAGTCGGATCGGTCTCCGGGGTTCGTTTATAGCTTCCATATCGGCTGCTGCACCATTCCCACACATTCCCGTGCATATCGTAAAGTCCCCAAGCGTTCGGTTTATAGCTTTTCACAGGGGCCGTTTTATCAAATCCATCGTTGTGAAGGGAATCGCGCCAGGACCATCCGCTTGTATTGCTCGCATCGCAATAATTTCCGTATCGATTCAAAAGATCGGCGCTGTCGCCAAAGGAATAAACAGTGGTTGTTCCCGCTCGGCAGGCATATTCCCATTGCGCTTCGGTCGGAAGCATAAATTGCATCTTTTTAAGGCCGGCTTCAACGGTCAAGCGGTCGCAAAAATCAAGGCAATTATTCCAGGAAACAAATTCCACCGGGAAAGAAATATTTCTGAATACGGAAGGATTGGTCTCCAGAATACTTTGATACATTTCCTGGGTTACTTCCGTCTCCAGCATCCAGAATCCCTGGGTTAAGGTTACCTCATGCGCGTTTTCGGACGGTCCCATATAAAATTTACCCGCCGGACACCAACGGAAACCGTATTCGATTCCCTTGACGATAATGGCCCGGCGTTCTCCTGTCTCTTTTCCCGGGATTGAGATATTGTCGTTTGTCAAATTTTGCAAAGAGGTATCGCCAAGAGACGCTTCTTTTCGCTTGGCCATCCGGCGCATTACGAAATCCGCTTTGATACTGATCTCGATTCCTTCGAAAACTTCCGTTGCCGTTCCAAAATAGATCCGGACCGGAGAACTCATTTTTCCCGCCGATCCAGAGTCGCTTTGCGCCGTGTTGCCCGAATTGCCTTCCGAAGAGGGAGCAAGTGCCGTCTGTCCGGGGGCGGAAAGATTGATTTTGGGGACCCAGGCGGGCGGAATTTTTTCGGAGCCGATCGCACTCAGCCAAAGTTGATGAAGAAGATCGCTTTCGGAGACCCGATAGGAAGTTGACCAGCTTGTCGCGTAGGTATCGTTTTGAAATCCGGTCAATTTTTCAATATGAACAATATCGGAAACCACACAGGCAAATAATTTTCCGTTCTCGGAAAGATCTTTAAAATGCTGGGCATCCGCCAAAGAAGAACAATGAACATCCAAGGTAATATTCTCACTGATGAAAGAATAGACATCGGATTTGATCGTTCTTTTCAATTCCGGACAGGTAATATTGATCCCGTGGAACGACATCGTTTTCCGGTCAAAAAAAGGAAGCTGGGTATAAGTGCAGATCCCGGTCAACGGATCTTCCGAACTGTTGCGAATCAAGATTTCCAGATTGGCTTTTTCATCGCGGATCCTGCGTTCCAGCTGGGCGATTTGGCGGGCAGTCCGTAATCGCAGGGCCGGAATATCGCTCTTGATCTGCTTGATCCGTTCTTTTTCCCGGGTTTTGTTCGATTCGTATTCCTTTTCCAGACGGGTCTTCAGCTTATCATGTTCGTCGTCGATATTCTGAACTTTTAATCGCCAGGCAATTTCGGCAAACCGAAAATCTTTGGCGTCCTGTTCTTTTGCGGCGGCGGCCCGTTCCTTGAATTTTTCTTCCGATTCGAATTCCCCGATTTTGAGCGAAGAGGAAGTATCTTTCAGAACCGGCTTGGGAGGATACGCCGGTTTTTCGGGGATCACCAGCGGAGGAAGTATTTTCGATATATCATCCACCGCCGCAAACTTTTCCGACTCTTTTAAATCGTTCTTGATTTCGGCGATCTTCTTTTCGATCATTTTGACCCGATCCGCAGAGGCGGCGCGAAGGCGTTCTTTCCCTACTGTGGAAACCGCGGATCCCTTCTTTACTCCTGATGGGGACGGTTTCTCTTCCGTTCCCGACTGGGCAAAAAGAATCGATCCGGTGAAAAACAGAGCAATAAAAAACAGACTGGCAATTTTGTGGAATCCAAAAATTCTTCTCATTAAATCCCTTTCATTCCGCACTATAATAAAGTCAAAGACTCAATAATTATTTATTATAGTCGGAACAACTTCTCATTACAACTAAAAAACACTCATTTTTAAGAAAAAATTATTGGAAAGCCCGAGATTTTATGATTTATGTGCTTTATTGATCATATTGTATCTTAATCTTTGGGAATCAAGTCCTCCTTCCCAAAAAAGCGAGAAGGAGGTAAAATAATCAAATCAAATCGGAATAAATGGAAAAATGATCACTCAAGGCGGGCTCACTGAGTTTTTCCCGCGAACAGCCGAACAAGAAAGGATTCGTTTTTTTCTTTCGGTGCTGAGATCATTGATCGATTTTCAGACGGGATTCGTCGCGTATCATTAAAGTATTAAGGAAAGGTAAAAATGGCGAAGAAAACGATTGCTAATGTTGATGTTGCCGGAAAAGCGGTATTGATTCGAGTGGATTTCAACGTTCCGTTGGATGAAAATGGGAAAATTACAGATGATCGCCGGATCCAAATGGCCCTTCCGACCATTAAATCGGTCCTTGAACGGGGCGGCCGCGTGATCCTGATGAGCCATTTGGGACGTCCGAAAGATGCGCCCGACGCGAAGTATTCTCTTAAACCCGCCGCAGACCGGCTTGCCGAACTGCTTCCGAACAAGGTTGTTTTCGCAGCCGATACGGTTGGTGCGGACGCAAAAGCGAAAGTTGCCGCGCTTAAACAGGGCGAGATCCTTGTTCTTGAAAACCTCCGTTTCCAGCCCGGTGAAAAGAAGGGAAATCCCGAATTCGCCGCGGAATTGGCCGCTTTTGCGGATATCTATGTCAACGATGCTTTTGGAACCTGCCATCGAACCGATGCGTCCATGGTTGCCGTTCCGAACGCAATGGCCGGAAAACCGAAGGTTTGCGGATTCCTGGTCGAAAAAGAGATCAAATATCTCACCGATGCGATCAGTGATCCGAAGCGTCCTTTTGTCGCCATTCTGGGCGGCGCCAAAGTCTCCGACAAGATCATGGTGATCAAAAACCTTCTTGGCATTTGCGATAAAGTCCTGATCGGCGGCGCAATGGCCTACACCTTCTCCCTTGCCCAGGGCGGAAAAGTGGGAAAGAGCCTGGTCGAACCGGATAAAGTTGAACTCGCGAAAGAACTTCTCGCTTCCGGCGGTGATAAACTGGTTCTTCCGGTCGATACCCATGCGGGAGACGCCTTCTCCGCCGATTGCAATAAAAAAATCGTTGCCGCAGGGGAAATTCCGGATGATTTCGAAGGACTCGATATCGGTCCGAAAACCGCTGAAATGTATGCGGATCTCGTAAAAAGCGCGAAGACGGTTGTTTGGAACGGCCCGATGGGTGTTTGCGAAATGCCCCCCTTTGATGAAGGAACAAAAGCGATTGCCCAAGCGATTGCCGACAGCGACAGTATCAGCATTATCGGCGGCGGCGACAGCGCGGCGGCAATTCAGAAGCTCGGGTTTGCGGATAAGGTTTCTCACGTAAGTACCGGCGGCGGCGCAAGCCTCGCAATGCTTGAAGGACAAAAGTTCGCGGCCGTTGAACTTCTGGACGAAGCCTGATCTTTCCCTTTTTCTTTGATATGAAAAAATCCCGGGAATTCTTGATTCCTCGGGATTTTTTTTGGACAGGATAAAATCCTTTTCCTTTACGGTTAATCCGGTCCCGGCTCCTTACAGGTTTGTTCTTTCCTTCTTCCGAAAAGAAAACGGAAAAAAAGATCGTTCCTCATGCGAAAGATTCCGCCTTATCTGTATCGAATAAATACAATTTCTCCGCAGTAATAGTAATCAATTCCAATGCGATTAACAGCTTTCGCGCGGGAAACCGTATTCTGAATGGTTGATCGAGGCTTTAATTGATCGGCGTAAATTTTTTCCCCGATCTCCTCGAAGGTAATTTCATTTCTGTTTTCCGTTTCGAAAACATGGCAGCAGTACTTTAAAGTTGCGTAGGCCAACGGTTCAAGCCGTTCCTCCCCCAGATTTGTAATCACCTTGAACGGTTCTTCGTCCGGAAAGAAAACGACCGGATCCATCAACTCGTTTAAAACGCAAACTCGTTGAAATTCCCTTTTCAGAATTTCCTTAAGAGACTCAAAATTGGATTCGACGCTCATCATTGTCTGCTCATGGATTTTTACTAAATTATTCATACATATACCCCTTTTAGCAACGGGAACCTTGAAGATCGGATCAAGTTCCATTTCAGAACAGATTCCTTACCGAATATTTATCCACCCGTTT
This sequence comes from Planctomycetia bacterium, assembly GCA_030539035.1. Classification (GTDB taxonomy): domain Bacteria; phylum Planctomycetota; class Planctomycetia; order Pirellulales; family Thermoguttaceae; genus JAUNBG01. Next base: position 21,018 of record JAUNSU010000035.1, on the reverse strand, counting down.
TTGGAATTACAGAATATTCGATCGGCTTTACTCAAAGTCGATACAAAAGGGGTTCGACATCGAAAACGACAAGAAATGGCCGTTTTTGTCCTTATGAAAACAGAGAAAAATTTTTCTTAAAAATTTTTGTTTTTGAAAGCCGGAATAATCCTTACATTCAGAAAATTAAGAAAAAAACAGACGCAAAAGGGACAGACTTTGTCCACTGTTCGGATAAAAAGATCAGAGATTCAAATATTTCAGACCAAAAGCGATCCAAAGCGGTGTTGTTGCCAGCGCAAGAAGAGAGTTGCTTAAAACGGTTGTAATGGCCGTTTTAACATCTCCATTATAAATACGGGCCAAAATAATCGGGAACACGGCGGAGGCCATCGACGCATGAACGACAAGAACGATTTTGAGTTCACGGGAACAGGGGACGTACTTTGCGAGTAAAATAATCAAAAAAGGAAGAATAAGCAGACGGATCAGGGAAGATCCGAAAGCGAGTTGAAAAGTTTGTTTAAAGGAGCCGCCTCCCTTGAGATCCCAGAAATCGATGATCGACGCGCCCGCAAAGAAAAGGGACATGGGAATGGTCGATTCTCCGACAATACAAACCGGCTTCATTGCGAGTTCCGGAATACAGGCATCGTATCCGGTGATATTCAGGATCATTGTTCCCAGAATCGCACAGGCGGGAACATTGATAATTCTCCGGCAGGTCTCCCATGAAAAGGATCCCATAAGAATAAAAACACAAAAGGTCCAGAGCATGAACTCCGTCCCGATATTCTGCATGAACAAAACGGCCAATAATCGATTGTCGCCGGGATAAAGATCCTGAATCAAGGGGATTGGAACATATCCGTAATTGAGCATTCCAACACAAACGGCAAACGTACAGATCTGCTGCCGGTTTTTCAGACCCGTCCATTGACCGGAAAGAAAAAAACCGTAAAACAGTCCCACGATCAATCCGATCAGGATCACCGCCATTCCGGTAAGAGGAGGATAGATAATGTTCCGAATATCGCTGAAAGCAGGATTGGAAAGTGTTTTCGATGCGATCAAACAGGGAGTAAGAACATTGACCACCAACTTCAAAACGGAATCGGTCGTTTCCCGGGAAAAAGCGCCGCATTTTCGGCAAATCATCCCGAGAACGATCACTGTATAAACAGCAACGACAGCGTTAAAAGGCGTTTGAAAATTATTGAACATAATATCCGGTTTCCGTGTTCCCGGTTTTCAGTATCATGCGAGCCATCGGGCAACATCTTTTGCCCAGTAGGTAAGGATGATCCCCGCCCCGGCCCGAACAATGGAAGTCAAGGATTCCAGGACGATTCTTTTTTCATCGATCCATCCGTTAAGAGCAGCCGCCTTGACCATACTGAATTCGCCCGATACATTGTAAGCGGCAAGAGGAAGCGCGGGAAAACGATCATGAACCATCCGAATAATATCGAGATAGGCAAGGGCCGGCTTTACCATTACGATATCCGCGCCTTCGGCAATATCGAGTTCGACTTCCCGAATCGCCTGATCGGCCGACGCAGCGGGATCCATCTGATACGATCGCCGATCGCCGAACTGGGGAGCGCTTTCCGCCGCGTCCCGAAAAGGCCCGTAAAAGGCGCTTGCGTATTTCGCCGAATAGCTCATAATCGGAAGATGCTCGAATCCGTTCTGATCGAATCCGTTCCGAATGGCGGCGATCATTCCGTCCATCATTCCGCTTGGCGCAACCATATCAACCCCGGCGCGCGCCTGAACAAGTGTTTGCTTGACCAGATTTTCCAAGGTCGCATCATTATCCACTTCCACCTGTCCGTTCGGCATTTTCTTGAGAACACCGCAATGTCCATGATCGGTGTACTCGCAAAAACAGACATCCGTAATGATCAAAAATTCCGGGCCAACCACATCGCGCGCCGCTTTAATCGCCTGGGCAATGATCCCATGCTCGCACATCGCGTCCGATCCTTCCGCATCTTTTTGATCCGGAATTCCGAACAATATGATTCCGCCCGCTCCGAGCTTTTCGACTTCCCGCACCTCTTTTACAAATTCATCGAGAGAGAGCTGATCGTTTCCCGGCATCGACGGAATCGGAATCCGCAATCCGGATCCCGACCGAACAAATAAAGGAAGAATCAGACGCTTCGGATCAATCGATATTTCCCGAACAAGATTGCGGACTCCCGGATGATATCGCAAACGGCGAAGCCGAACTTCCGGAAATCCTGGACTTTGATGATTCATCTTTTTTCTCCTCTTTTATTCTCTAATATACTATCTTCTATTCTCTTTTGATCCGCACCATACATCAGATTTTTGATCACTTGAATAATTTGCCGGGCGGCTTCACTCTTTTTTCCGGAAAAACGGCAAACCGTCTTTCCTTGCCGATCGATCATTTCTATATTTGTCTCCGGACCATTGATAGAGGACTGATCGTTCAAAATGATCAGATCACTGTTTTTGCGCTGGAGCTTTTGAAGGGCCCGGACCCGATGATCCGTCGTTTCCAATGCAAAAGCAACCATCCATTGAGATCGGCGATCGGAAGAATCGGGATTTGCGCACTTCATTTTCCCCGATCCTTGATCAGAGGATTCCGATCCCCTTCGCATTTTTCCCAGGGAAGCCATAATATCCGGGGTTTCTATCAAACGAAGCAGAAGCTCCCCTTCTGAAGTTAAAAAATCCGCTTTGGAGAGCTTATCATGGGCGACATGAATCGGACGATAATCGCAAGGAGCGGCAACACCGATAATTCCATCGCATTCGGGAAAGACCTCGGCCGCTTTTTCCAGCATCTCTTCCGTGGAAACAACGGGATAAACCGCAGCGCCGGCCGGATATTCGATATCCACCGGTCCGGAAACGATGGAAACATCGAATCCGGATTCCATTGCAGCGGCGGCAATTGCAGATCCCATCCGGCCGCTGGACGCGTTTGTCAAATACCGGATCGGATCGAGATATTGCCGGGTCGGTCCTGAAGTAATCAGTATTCTTGGTTTATTCATTGATTCATCCAAGAAGTTCGTGCATTTTCGCGACCAATTTTTTGACCGCGGCAACGCTTGCCTCGAACATCTGTTTTTCTTCCGAAGAAATATTCAGTTCGACGATTTTCCGGATTCCGCCGTCTCCCAGCACAACAGGAACGCCGACGAAATATCCGCCGACCCCATATTCCTTTTCGCAATAGGCCGCGCAGGGAATCAATCGGCGTTTATCGCGAACAATCGCTTCGACCATTGCCGCAGTTGCCGCAGAAGGCGCAAACCAGGCGCTTCCGGTCTTTAAAAGAGAAACGATTTCCGCTCCCCCGTCTCTTGTTCTTTGAACGAGTTCCGCCAAACGTTTTTCCGGGATCAGCTGAGAAATCGGAATCCCGCTCACAGAGGAACAGCTCATCAAAGGAACCATCGTATCCCCATGTCCGCCGAGAAGCATTGTGGAAACATCTTCAATGCTTACCCCTAATTCCATTGCGATAAAAGCGGAAAATCGGGCCGTATCCAGAACACCAGCCTGTCCGACAACACGTTCCCGCGGAAATCCCGTGATCTCAAGAGCACGCTGGGCCATCGCGTCCAACGGATTGCTTACAACAATTACGACCGCATCCGGACTGGTTTTCGCAACTTCCGCGGCAACCGAACTGATGATCTTCGCGTTGGTGGAAAGAAGATCGTCCCGACTCATTCCCGGCTTACGGGGAATTCCCGCCGTGATCACAACGACATCGCTTCCTTCAGTATCCGCGTAAGAGTTCGTTCCAAGAATGGATGCATCATATTTCATGATCGGACCGGCTTCGAGAAGATCCAGCGCTTTCCCTTTCGGCATATCTCCCGTTTGAGGAATATCCAGCAGAACGATATCTCCCAATTCCGACGCCGCGCACCAATGAGCAGTGGTTGCTCCGACATTACCCGCTCCAATAATACTGATCTTAGACCGCCGCATTCCCAAGTTCCTTTCTTTTTTACCTGATGCCAAATCTCTCTTTATTCCAGTCGTGTCCGGAAAGCTATTTTCGAACTTCCCGGACCCGTTAATTTTACCTCTGATTAGAAAAAACAATAGTACCCTGCAATGCGAAATACAGCCCATCATTCCTCTTAATCTGATTTTCGCCGGAGATTTTCCGGGGAAAAAATAAAAATCATTAAAATCCCGATATCATGAAGCTCCTAAATATATTTTTTCAAGGAAAAGTGATCTTCAATGATCTCAAAACATCCTCCGTTTTCACGAGATCTTCGGATTGCCCGCTGGACGGGCAAAGTTGCCCGTCAAAAAGGTAAAATATTTAGTCTAATCGATATAATTTGCCTATATTGTGTTTAAGGAATCCATTTTCTTAAACTTGGCTGTTTACGGGATCAATAATAAAATCCAGGGAGGAAAATTATGCTGGAAAATATCAAAAAATTCAATGTTTGTGAATTGTGCGGAGGACATCTGCGCGTTGTGAAAAGCAGTCGCTTTGAAACTTGCCGCCTCCGCACTTACTGCTGCGATAAATGCAGAAATCTTAAAAAAAGCCGGGAAAAATTTCAGGATAAGGAATCCCAGAATCCTTATGAATTACCGAACTGTTCTGATCGCACTGGAATTTGGGAAGGAGTAATCGATGAAGATTGAATATTGGGAACTGCATCGTTTAAAACCGTATGAAAATAATCCCCGGATCAATCAAAAAGCGGTGGATCCTGTTGCGAAGTCCATTGAGAAATTCGGATTTCAGCAGCCGATCGTCGTTGATAAAAACGGTGTGATCATCGTCGGACATACCCGTTTAAAGGCCGCGCAAAAGCTGAAATTAAAAAGTGTTCCTGTCCTTGTCGCCGATCAGCTTTCCGAAGAACAGGCAAGAGCTTATCGTCTTGCGGATAATAAAACAGGAGAATTCGCGCTCTGGGATCAGGAACCTCTGAACTTCGAGCTGGAGAACCTTGAGAACGAGTTTTCCTGGGACATGTCCGAGTTCGGATTCTTCCCCGAGCAAGAAGATCAGGATGAGGAAGATCCAAAAACCCCACCGCCTTTCCGGCGCGAACCGATCATTCCTGATCTTTATCAGGTTGTCGTGGAATGCTCCGGAGAAGAAGAACAAAAACAGCTTTACGAAAAATTCACCGAAGAAGGTCTTAAATGCCGTCTTCTCAACCTTTAAGCCCCGAGAAATGAAAAAAACAGGTTCCCCGAAAGGAGAATCTGTTTTTTTCAATTACGATCGGTTTTTTACGGAATACGGATCGGACTTATTTTCCGAGCGCGGCTTTGGCAAGATCAAAGACCTTCTGGAATCCAGCCTGGTCGCGAACGGCCATGTCCGCCAGCTGCCGGCGGTCCAGAACAATATTTGCCTTTTTCAAACCGGCAATAAATTCACTGTATCGCAAACCAAGGGCGCGAACGGCGGCATTGATTCGGACGATCCAGAGCCGGCGGAAATTTCGTTTGCGAACTCGACGGTCCCGAGTTGCAAAAACATCCGCTCTCAATACGGTTTCTTTCATGGTTCGGAGCAGTTTACTGCGACCGCCGCGAAATCCTTTTGCCCTTTTAAAAAGCCGTCTTTTCGATTGACGACGGGCAGAACCTCTTCTTACTCTCATTTTTTATAATTCCTTCTTAACAACGTCAACATTTAAGCGAAAATCAGGTCCCGACACGTGATCTCATCAAAGAGAACCGATCGGCGTTTCAACCCATTCCGATAGTCAAAACGTTTATAAATTCTCGATCAAGGAGAAAAACGCTTTGAAAATGTTCGGTTTTTTAACGAGAAACCAACTCGACAACAACTGCGATTTACGAAAAATCGCGAATCAGAAACCACCGTGTCCCAAAGCTTTTACGATTCGCTTGGCTTCGGTATGATCGACAACGGAAGTCCCGCGCAAATCGCGGACCGCCTTACTGGTCAATCGCCAAGCCAAATGGCTCGTTCCACTATGCCGGTGCTTCACTTTACCGTTAGCGGTAATACGGAACCGTTTGGCGATTCCTTTATGAGTTTTCATTTTCGGCATTGCATCACCCATCTTTTGAAGTTCGAAATCGGAAAGATTTCGAAAATTGATTTTTGACCCTGAACCCAGGAGTCAACCCCGATTACCTGAGATCCCCCGAGGATACAGGGAATCACCAATAATCTACAATAGACTCCTCATTCTACAGGAAAATGCAAATCCGACAAGGGGAAAGGCCTCCCTTTTTTCCGGAAAACCCGCATTTCCTCATCTGAAATCCGATTGCAAAAGATCACTGCCGGCTGAAGAGCCGCACCCCGGATAATAATTGATCCTTCTGAAAAGGAAATATTATCATAAATTCCATTCCGTCCGCTTTCATTTTCGATTCAAACAGAGTAAAATAAAGAACATGGTTTGTAAAGAGGATCTTTCAAGAAGCATTAGAATTACAAAACGAAAAGGAGAATGAAATGACAAAAATCAGAGAAGTATATTATTGTGAAATCTGCGGGAATTTGGTTGAAGTCGTCGGAGAATCCGGCGGAACCCTCGTCTGTTGCGGGCAAAAAATGTCCCTGCTCGCCGAAAATACGAAAGAGGCCTCCCTTGAAAAGCATATCCCGGTCGCTCAAAAAGAGGGAAACAGACTTTTCGTACAGGTGGGATCCGTCCCTCATCCGATGATCCCCGAACATTATATCGGATGGATCGAAGTCCTTCAAGGAAATAAAGTTCAGCGTGCGGAATTGCAGCCCGGGATGGAACCAAAAGCGGAATTCCTGATCGAGGATTCTCCTTATACTGTTCGCGCCTGGTGCAATCTTCATGGACTTTGGAAACAGGTCTGATTTATTGCAGGGATTACACACGGAAAAAAGAAAAGTCTGTAAAAAAGAATGAATCTTGAAATTATGGATAAAAAGGAATTTTCAGATAAAGCAGAGCCTGTCAAGGAATCCGTATTGCCGGGGACAAAGATCCCCGCAAAAGACGCCGAACCCGATCAAGCGATCAATATCGCCCATCGATTGACGGTAATGGCGCAAAAGTATCCGGAGGAAATCGCGATTGCCGAGCCCCGTTTTACAAAAAAAAGATGGGGTCTTTTTTCCCGGAAGCCGCTTCGGGACAATCAGGGCAAGCGGCTTTATAAAACGATCACTTTCCGGGAACTTGATCAGGACAGCGACCGGATCGCGCAGGCTCTTCTTGCCGCCGGATTTGAGCCCGGCATGAAAATCGCCCTGATGGTTCGAATGGGAATCGATTTTATCAGTTTGGTCTTTGCCTTATTCAAGGCGGGAACCATTCTCATATTAATCGATCCGGGGATGGGGGTCAAAAAAATGCTCCAATGCCTTCGGGAAGCGGATCCGGACGGGTTTGCCGCCATTCCCGCTGTTCATACAGTGCGAAAATTTTTGCCCGGCTGGTTCCCGCACGCGGACAAGAATCTTATTGTCGGCGGATCTTCCCTTTTCGGGAAATTGACCCTTTCGAAAATTCGAAAACGATCTTGGGAAAAACCGGTTTTAACCGCTAAACATTGGGATGATCCCGCCGCGATCATCTTTACAAGCGGAAGTACCGGGCCGGCAAAAGGTGTTCTCTATACCCATCGGATTTTCAATACACAGGTGGATGAAATTGCCGCCCGATATGAGATTGTTCCCGGCGCCGTCGATCTTGCCGGTTTTCCGTTCTTCGGGCTTTTCAACGCGGCGATGGGAACCACCGCGATTATTCCCGATATGGATCCGACCCGTCCGGCTTCCGTCGATCCCGTTCTCTTTTTGGAAGCCGCAAACGATTGGAAGATCACTCAATCTTTTGGATCCCCTGCCCTCTGGAATCGGGTCGTTCATTACTGCAAAGAAAACGGAAAATCCATTCCGACTTTAAAGCGTGCGATTTCCGCAGGCGCTCCGGTTCCCTTCCGTTTACTTGAAGATTTTATCCAATGTATTCATCCGGAAGGAAATATTTATACCCCTTACGGAGCAACGGAATCGCTTCCCGTCGCGTCGATTGATGCTCATGAGATTCTGGAAGAGACCGCAAATAAAACCAGACTGGGAGCCGGGATCTGCGTTGGCCGCCGATTTTCCAAAATCGAATGGAAGATCCTCCCCATTACCGATCAGCCGATCGAACATCTGGAAGAAGTGGAACCGCTTCCGCCGGGCAAGATCGGTGAATTGACCGTCTGCGGACCTCAAATCACGGCCCGATATATTACCCGGGTCGAAGCGAATAAAACGGCCAAGATCCGCGATCAGTATGGACGCATTTGGCATCGGATCGGGGATGTCGGATATCTGGATGAACAAGACCGCTTCTGGTTCTGCGGCCGGAAAGCCCATCGCGCAGAAACGAAAAACGGTCCCCTGTTCAGTATTCCCTGCGAAGCAATCGCGAACGAACATCCTCGCGTGTTCCGTTCGGCCCTTGTCGGAATCCCCGCGGAATCGGAAGAAGGATCGGAACCGGTGATCATTGTTGAACCATTTCCGGAATATTGGCCAAAGAATCAGCAGGAACGGGACCTTCTGATCAAAGAAGTTCTTGCCTTGCTGGAAAAATCAGAGATCACACGATCGATCAGAAAAGTATTGATCCATCCCAAATTCCCGGTGGATATCCGGCATAATGCCAAGATCAATCGGGAACAACTTGCCCAATGGGCGAAAAAATATCTTTAAGGAGTCTACTATGAAATCATTGAATCGACGCAGTTTTATACAGACGGCGGCATTGTCCTCCCTTGTTCTCTCCGGGATTCCGGGGATCTCTTCCCTTTATTCCGCCGAGAAAGGATCGGGGATCAAGATGGGACTTTGCACTTACCTTTGGGGAAAGGACATGGATCTTCCCGCTTTGATCAAGGCCTGTGAAGAGGCCCGTTTATTCGGAGTTGAACTTCGATGCGATCATAAACACGGTGTCGGATTCGAGAATAGCCCGGCCGAGCGAAAAGAGGTCAAAAAACGGTTTGCGGACAGTCCGGTGGATCTGGTCGGATTCGGAACCAATGAAGCCTTCCATTATCAGGATCCGGAAAAGCTGAAAAAATGTATCGACAACACAAAAGAATGGATCAAATTAAGCGCCGATTGCGGCGGGAAAGGGGTAAAAGTCAAGCCGAACGATATCCCCAAAGGAGCCGATCGCGGAAAGATCACTCACCAGATCGCCGATGCCTTGAATGAAATCGGACGCTTCGCCGCCGATTACGGACAGATCATCCGTCTGGAAAATCATGGAAGCTGTTCTCCCATCCCGATCATGAAGGAGATCATCGAACAGGTCTCCGCGAAAAATGTCGGCCTCTGCTGGAATTGCAATCAGGATATTGATGATCGCGAACCCGGAATCGCCGAGAATTTCAAAAGTGTCCAAAAGTATCTCGCGGATACCGTTCATGTTCATGAACTGGAAAAGAGTTCCTATCCTTACGATATTCTTGTCCCCCTGTTTATCGCGATGAATTATCAAGGATGGTTTTTGCTGGAATGCCATACAAAACCTTCTGATCCGGCCCAGGCGATGAAGGATCTGCGAAAAGAGTATGAAGCCCGTTGGGGGATCAAAGGATAAGGCTTATTCTTTGGATTTTTCCTGCTCGTTTTTTTCTGTCCGGGCAGGAAAGATCAGCATAAAGAAATGCGCAAGAATCAAAAGCGCAACCGAAGTGATCAAAGCGGCAAGGAATCCCGCAAGTCCGATCGGATTAAAGTCCCGATCCGGAAAAATGAGGGATATGCCCATCGATCCTAAACAGCTCCCTGTCAATCCGACGAGGAAGGTGATCGCCATTCCCCTCATTCGCTTTCCCGGAACAAGGATCTGTGCACATATCCCGACGACTATCGAGAACCCGATCCAAAGAAGGACAATATTAAGTAAATGCTGTCCTTTCGGCGGAAGATTCCATTCGAAGATCTTTTCGAGTATCTGCATTGTATTGACAGAATCTTTTTAGTTGTATCGCCCCTGCTTGGCAAGATCACGATCCGCCTGTTCTTTCTTGAGCAGATCCACTTCCTTCTGATACTGAAATTCCGTTCCATCCGGATGATACTGGATCTGGTTTTCCAGATACCATGCGTTGGGAAGTGTTTGTCCGTTTTGGGTCAACTGGCAACCCGAAAAGGCAAAAAGACCGGCAAGTGCGGCGACTATGGTTAATATCGCAATTCTCATGATTGAATCCCTTCACTTTTCTTCTCAAAACCTGTTTGATTTTCCCGAAAGAAAAACCGCAAGGTTCTTATCCATTGAGATAATCCTTGCTGGTCTATCGGTCATTTTTCACCGGCCTCTTGAGTCCTTTTCCCGCTTTTTTTGATCAAAAGGCCATTAATCTCTCTTTTTTCCTAAAATTTAACCTGTTTTTCCTATTTTTCGTGATATTTTTTGAATTATTAAGAAATCAGGGACGATAAAACTAATACGGTTTGTATCGATTGTATCGATTATAATCGTTTTTCGGATCGTAATAGATCCCCAAAATTGCCCCAATTAAATATGAGAGGAATCCCGAAAACAGTAAAATTCGGGAAAGAAATTCATCAAAAATATGTCGGAGTTCACAATATGGACAAGTTGACCATTGAAAAAAGCAAAAATCCGGACAGTTCAAGCCTTTCTTCGCGGAAGAAAACAGAAAGAGAGCGATCTTTCCCAAGATTCCTTTCTCTCCTTTTCCTCTTCGCGGTCGTATTCTGCTTTTTCGGATGCGCCTCCGATTTGAAAACCGATTTTCAAAAATACGTTCCTCCCCTGAAAAGCGCTCGAAAAGAAGAGGGCAAAAAGAAAGATCCTGCTTCTTCCGATAAAAAAGAAGACATCAAAAAGAAAAAAGCGGATTCCAAAGACTCCAAAGACTCCAAAAATCCGTTTACATCCGTTTTCGCGCTGAAAAAATCTTCCGATTCCGTTCCCGAAGAACCCAAACTGGAAAAACGAAAAGGATCCATTAAGGATCCGCAAAAGAAAGATCCGGCGGAAACGCCCGAAAAACTCCTCGAAAATGGGAACAGAGCCTATCTGGAAGGAAAATTTTATGAAGCCGCGTTTGCCTATAAACGCTGGCTTAAATTAAAAGATGAGAAATGTCCAAAAGAAACGGTTGCACTCGTTTACAGCCGGCTGGGCGAAATCGCTCAGCAGCAGACCCGATATCAAATCGCAATGGACTGCTTTGAGTCGGCCGTCAAATATTCCGATGCGAAAGAGCCCAAGTATCTTTTCCAGGCGGGAAAAGCTCATTTTGAACTTGGTAATTACGCGAAAGCGGAAGGGAATTTTACAACGATCCTCGCGATCTCTCCCGATTATGATAAAGTTCATTACTATTATGGACTTACCCTTTTGAATCTGGAAAAATTTGAAGAGGCCCGACCGCATCTCGCCAAGGATCTCGGCGAAGCGGAAGCCTTTCACCTTCTTGCCGAAAAAGCGTATGAGTTGAAAAAATCGGATCTTGCCCAAGAGCTGGAAAACAAAATGATCGCCGCCGCTCAACAACAGAAAATCCCGGCTCCCATCATAAAAAATCGACCGGCGGAAACGGTCTCTCCGATCCCCATGGTTCAAAAGAATGATGGAAATGTCCCGCAAAAGGAAGCGTTCCGAATTGATCCGCCGCAAACCGCGCCGGCGGCTTCGCTTCCCGTGAAATCCGAAAAAGCGAAAATCGCGCATCATCCTTCTGTCGCAAAGGAATCCGCAGAGCCTGCTCCGCAAAAGATCATCTCTGCGGCAAAGGCTCCTTCCGCGCTTCCGCCGTTCCCACTACTTTCCCCGGTCTTCCCCGTAAAGAATGAATCGGCAGTAAAAACAGCCGCCGCGCAAAAACCTGCGGAAACAGCTCTCCAGCCTTCCCCCCTGAACAAGGCGGACGAAAAATACGAAAACGAGATCCCCCAACTTCCTTCCCTTCCCGGCAAGAAGGGAGGAGAGTCGACTTTGGTAAAAAGTCTTTTGGCGGACACTCCGAAAAAATCGGATCCCCTCCCCGTTGCATCGGCTCCCGCTCTTCCGCCTGCTCCCGAACTTCCCGCTCCTGCGGATTCCAAGCCGGCATTGGAGAAAAAGGAAAATCCGGCTGATGGAAAAGGATCCCAACCGGCCGAAATCAAGACCGCCAAAGCACCGCTTCCCAAGCAGCCGATCACCGATGAGATCATCGTTTACGCTCCCAATGAGCTCTTTGCGATCAAATTGATCGATCGAAATTCAGAAGAAGCGAAAAAGATACTCGTTCAATATGGAGTGATCATTCCCTTAAAGCAGTATAAAACGAACCATTTGTATCCGGCGCGTCCGAAAATCGCCGACCTGATGAAGCCGGAAGAGCAACCGGAAAAAATCGCGTCCCTTCCTCCGAAGTCCGTTTTGATTCCCGAAAAAACACCGGCTCCGGCACCGGCTCCGACGGCAGATCCGGCGGCAGCTCCGGCTCCCGCGAATTTACAGAAAACGGAAGATCAAAACGAAGGCAAGAGATATCCTGTTCCCGCACCTTTTGCGGAAAAGAGTATTCCGATTGCACCGGCTCCCCTCGCAAAGGAATCGCCCAAGCAGCTTTTTCTTCCCGGACCGGTGAATACAGGAACAAACGAGAATCCGGCCGCGGTATTCCCGGCACCTTTTCCTGTTGTAAATATGAATTTTCCCCAAAACGACAATACACCTAAGCTGCCGCACGCGATTGATACATCGGTTCCGGTCAATCCGGTCGCTGCAAGAATTCAAAAAGAGCCTGTGATTCTTCCTCCTCAAAAAGAGGAAGTCCAGCTCCCTGATCTGGATCCATCCGAGATCAAAGACAGTGTTCGAATCGCGGAATTGGAGAAACCGAAAAAGGATCCGTCCGCGTTCGATGAAAATTCCGATTTTGGATTTGCGGAAAGCCGTCAATACACATTGACAACGCTTCCGGAATCCTATGCAAAAGAATTGGGCAAGTCCCATTCCGAAGAAAATACCGCGGAATTAAAAAAGCAGATTGTCGATTCCGCACCGCAAACGATCCCGGCTCCGGAAAAGAACCTGAATCTTCTTCCGGATCCCGTTCCGGCCCGGGAACAGGCTCAACTTGCGCAAAAGGAAGCGCCTGCGGCTCAGATCAAAGATCTCGCCCAAATGGAAAACCGGATTCTTTTGACACCGGCGGACAGTTCCAATGTTAAACAGGTCGCCGCCGTTCAGCCGGATCCCGCCGGCAGCGTCGTTCCGATTCCCGCAAAGACCGCCGATCAAAATGAAAAGAAAGGGTCGTTCTGGTCCAACCCGTTCAAGTCGATCCGGATTCCAACCTTCTGGAGCGAACAGAAAAAATAAGATCGGGATAATTCATTCCCTTTTAAGGAGAGATTCATGTCCGACGCTTCCGAACGCATCAGCGAATTGATCGAAAAGATCCGTTTCTATAATACAAAGTACTTTGAAGAACAGACGTCCCTGATCCCGGATCATGAATACGATCAGTTGATGAATGAACTCAAAATGCTTGAAGCCGATCATCCTGATCTCGTTCGGATGGACAGTCCGACCCAAAGAATCGGCGAATCCCTTTCTCCCAACGGAAAGCATATTCGACATAAAGAGAAAATGCTCTCGATCGAAAATGTTTACAGTGAAGGAGAACTTCTCAATTACGCCGACCGAATCCAAAAAAAGATCCCCGGCGAAAAAATCGAATGGATCTGCGAACTGAAAATTGACGGTATCGCAGCGTCCTTAATTTACGAAAAAGGCAAATTAAAGCTGGGACTGACCCGGGGAGACGGCGTTTTCGGCGATGATATTACGGATGCAGTCCGTTCTGTCGGCGATATTCCCCAAGAGCTTCCGGGCGCTCCCGATTATCTTGAAGTGCGCGGCGAAATTTATATGGAAAATACGGAGCTGGTGCGGATCAATCTGGTTCGGGCCGCCGCGGGAGAACCCGCCTACGCAAACACAAGAAACCTTACCGCCGGAACGGTAAAAAATACGGATCCTCATCTTTTGGCCGAACGGAAACTCCGGTTTTTCGCACACAGCGTCGGATCCGCAAAAAATCTGGCGGTGAAAAATCATCTCGATTTCATGGAGCAATTGCAGACATTCGGCTTTCATACTTCTCCGTTTATGCGTAAAGCGGATCAGTTCGACGATGTGATCCTTTATTGCCGCGAAATTATTCCGCAGCTTCATGAACTTGATTTTGAGATCGACGGAATTGTAATCAAGGTCAACGATTTTCAGCAGCGGGAAAAAATCGGCGGGACCCCGAAATTCCCGCATTGGCTGATCGCGTATAAATTCGAAAAATGGGAAAAGCAGACCATGGTCAACGGTATTACGATCCAGGTCGGAAAAAGCGGAACGATCACTCCTGTCGCTGAATTGGAACCGGTCGAAATTGCCGGGACCATTGTGTCAAGATCAAGCCTTCATAATTCGGAAGAGATCGCGCGGAAGGATGTGCGTGTCGGCGATATTGTTGTGGTGGAAAAGGCCGGCAAGATCATTCCGCACATTGTGCGAGTCGAAAAGCATTTGAGAAAAACGGATCTTCCTCCTTTTGAGTTTCCTTCCGTTTGCCCCTGCTGCGGAACTCCGGTCAAAAAAGATGAAAGCGGTGTTTTTATCCGATGCCCCAACCCCGACTGCATTGCCCAATTCAGGGAACAGCTGGAATACTTCGCTTCGCGCAACGCGATGGATATTGAAGGACTCGGACCTGCAATGGTTGAGCAGCTTACATCAAAACAAAAGAACGGTCTTTTCGAATCGGAACCTTTGGTAAACTCTTTTGCTGATCTCTATCGATTAACGGAAAAAGACATTCTCAATCTGGAACGCAAAAAGGACAAATCGGCCAAAAAACTGATCGCCGCAATTCAGAAGAGTAAAACAAAGGGGCCTGCTCGACTTCTTAACGCGCTTTCAATACGGGGAATCGGTGAAGAGACTTCCCGTCTTCTGATTGAGAAATACCGATCCTTTGACGCGTTGGGAAACGCAAGTTCGGAGGAATTGACCGCAATTCCCTCGATCGGGGAAAAGCTGGCGGCTTCCGTTTATGAATACTTTCATTCAGAAGAAGGGATCAAAACGATTGAGGATTTAAAAAAGAAAGGCCTGATCATGTCCCTTCCGGAATCCGCATCGGAAACGGCGGAAGAAGCATTGCCGAAAACGATGGCCGGGATTAGCATTTGCATTACGGGAAAACTCAAGCACTTTGCAAGAGACGTATTAAAGGAACGGATTATCAAATCCGGCGGACATTTTGCTTCTTCAGTCTCTTCAAAGACAACGTGTCTTCTTATTGGAGAAGGAGACGAGAAGAGTACGAAGCGAACGGATGCGGAGAAGTACAAAATACCGATTCTTACGGAAGATGCCTTTTTTGAAAAATATCCGGAACTTCTCCAGGAGGAAGTGTAAACCCGGATCCTAATGATTAGTGATTCGTGATTCCCGGCGGCAGAGCCGCCGCTCTGTAATATACGCGGAGTTTATAAAAAACGCAATCTCCCATTAAACCGGGGAAGCGGGGAAAAACATCGATACCGAACACGGTTTGCGTCCGAGCGCTGGGACGGTGGGCGTCCTCGCCCACCCGGCGACGGAGCCGCCGTGGTCGAAGAGTTGAAATCTCTAAAAAGCGTTGTGATTCGAACAAGGGTTGAACCGCAATCCCCCGGGCGATGTTCATTCCCTAATTCCGTTCGCTGCCGCTCACTTCATTACAGGCGGCAAGGCGCCGCTCCCGTGTTCGGGTTCGAACTCTTTTCTGTGTTTTTTGGTTCTTTTTGCACTGCGCTTACAGCGCGCTGCTTTTTTGGGAGTCCGTTGACCCGGGGTGCCGCACAAACATTTCATGTTTGTGCTCTGCCCCGGGCTGGAAGGCACTGCCCCTTTGGGGCGCCGTTTATCGGCTGTTCCAACCGAGTTAAGTAATAGCGTGATTCGTGATTCCCGGCACCGCCGCTCTGTAATAAGCGCGGAGTTTATAAAAAACGCAATTTCCCATTAAACCGGGGAAGCGGGGAAAAACATCGATACCGAACACGGTTTGCGTCCGAGCGCTGGGACGGTGGGCGTCCTCGCCCACCCGGCGACGGAGCCGCCGTGGTCGAAGAGTTGAAATCTCTAAAAAGCGTTGTGATTCGAACAAGGGTTGAACCACAATCCCCGTCCCGTCGCGTTAATTTGTATTTACGTTTTTTGGAATATAATACCGTGTCCGTTTGCGTTTATCCCAAGAGACACTGCAAAGATTTTAGGGATTTTACATCACTCGGGACGGCCGGGACGACCGCCCTCCGTATGCAGCTTCGCCGCTGATCCTCACTCCTCACTATTTCCCCGATAAAACAGCGGCCAAAAAGCGGGCGCACTGGATCCGATTTATTCCACGATCAATTCATACCATAAGGTTTTGTACTTGGGTCCAATTTCGATCTTCGCACCTTGCGCGCACTTTTGAACTGGACATTTTTCCTTCCTGCCGCCGGATTCATCAAGCGCAAAGCATTGAACCGCGTCGGGAGAAAGATCGTTAAGAATAATTTCCGCCGGAATTCCTTCGACCAGGACAGGAGCTTTTCCGCCCTTTCCGCCGTATTTTTCCGCATAGGTAAAGGTTCCTTTCGCCGGCTCCACGAGTTTTTGATCGGTGTTCTTTGCGAATCCGTTTGCGCAGAGAAGCCAGTTCCCGGAAGCAAGTCTGTTCTTCTGATCCGCACCGTTCTTCGACCACTTCGCGCGAACAAGCGAAATCGTCGTCCAATCAAGACGGGTCTTTCCGATCTTCAACTGAAGTCCTGTATATTGAAACATCCGATCCCGGACAAAACCGCTGAAGATTTTCGTCTGCGGAGTATCCGCTTGAAAATATCCGGCTCTGTCGTCGGTAAAATTCCACAAAAGTTCCTTGAACTCATTTTTGATCCAGCCCTGATCCGGGGATCCCAAAGAAGCGGGAAGATCTTTCCAGGAATTGACCTTTTGCAGATTCTTGCCGCACGGATCCGATTTTCCAAGATCAGGAAGTAGAAGTCCGGAATAAACCGCAAGGGACAATGTCCGATCAAACGGAAGCGGCCGCTTCGGATTCTGATACCAGTTCCCCGTATTCTCTTCGACAAAAAAGTCGAGATCCTGTTTTTCGGAAAGATCGGAAGCATAAGCAAGGCGCCCTGGTCCCGATTTCACATCGCCGCGAATGAACATCGCAAAGCAGGCGGGCAAATGAAGCCGCTTGATCGGGTTTTCCCGCATATCAAAAAAGCCCGCGATTTTCGATTCGGCGGATCCCGCGTTGTGCGACCAGGTGTACTGCATGATCCCGTCCCAATCCTGAAAAGCCGCAAAAGAACAGATCATCGGCAATCCTTCCGCACTGTAGAAAGAAGGCCAAGGATGATCGTATTCGCTGATCGTTGTCGGCTGATTCAGAATTCGCTGAACTCCCATAAGCGGAATCGAGGAATCCGCAAAGGAGATCTCATTCACAAGCGCTTTATCCCGCGCGATCCAGTCCTTTCGGTCAAAAAACTTCCCCGGAAATTTGGGATGTTCCCAATACCGATGAAGGTCGCAGTAATCCAGACGGCCTTGCGTATACCACATTCCGAATCGAAGCTGGGTTCCCGATACCGGCGCGGATGCCTTCAGATCGTCCTTTACATAATGATAGATCTCCTGAAAGTATCGATTTTCCGTATCGGCGAGAAATTGATGCCAGTCCCGTTTGGCGACGGGCAAAAGCTGATAAATCGGCGCAGGATTCCGGCGGCTCATCATTTCGATCTTGCCCGATTTTCGGGTGATCTGATCAAAGGGATTTTCGATCCCTTCCCGAAGAGAGAGCTCCGCAAGTTCCAATGTTCCCGCCTTGAATTCCGTAAAAGAAAAACGGACATTATCATCCGATTCTTTGGGACGAAAACAGAATGTATGTGTCTTCCACTCTTTCGAAAGAGGGATCGGAGTTGTAATTCCGTGATTCAACCAGGGCTCATGATGCTGCATGAGCGTCAAATGGATCTGATCCAGGGAATCCGACCGCACTTTAAAGGAAAGCGTGTAATACTGATCTTTTTTAACGGAAAATCCATGTCGGATGAACTTGGGTGCGCCGGAAGTCTTTCCTTCCTTTTCGACCTTGATCTGAAAGACGTTCGACTTAATCGAAGGATCATTCGATTTCACGATCTTCCAGCTCGATCGCGATTGCGCGTCTTTCGTCAATAAATACTGCCCTGCGGCCGGCGAAGTCAACAGATCGGCGGCGAAATTTCCTTCCGGAAGGATCTCTGCGCCCAGGGAATAATCGGCAGTCTCCCAACTCTTGCGAACCGCGTCAAGGGATCCGTATTTCTTGAGAAGCCAGCGATTCCATTGATCTGTAAGTTCCGTCAAATAAGGCTCCGGAAGATTATCGAACTGCCGGTTGAACCATTCGTTGATCAGGGAGTTTTCATTATTGATCTCGATCATCGCGACCGACGGTTCATTGATGTAAGCATTGCCGGTATACGGATTGACGTGTGTCAAAAGATCCTTCGCGTATTTCTTTTGCAGCGCGATCATGCGCGGTTCGAAATTATCGACCCCTTTATTCATGCGCGGGATCTTGTCCGTATTGATAAAACCGTCTTTTTGATTCAATGTTCGCGATACATGAAGATTGATATTGACGAAGATCCCGTTCTTCTTCAGTTCCGAGATCAGCCAGTCCAGTTGATCCAAAGATTGCGGATCAATCTCGGTCAATGTCTTATTGTAATTTTTGCCCCAGATCGCGTAATTATCCATGTGATGAAGACGAACAATATTGATCCCGAATCGGGCCAAAGCGCGTGCGGTATCGGACGCGTCCTGCTTTGTGAGAAAGTTGGCGGTGCCGCTGAAATTGGTTCCGAGGAAGCGGCGTTTTCCCAGCGAATTCACAAAATGATTTTTCTCGACAGCGACCGGACTCTTTCCGATCGGATTGATCTGATCCGTCCAGTTCAGGACATTCGTAATATTATCCGGCGAACCGTTTACAATATTGAAAGGAAACAGCGGTTCGAACGCGCCCGTCTGCTCTTTATCGAGAACCGGGGCGGGGACCAAAAGTTTTTCCTTTTTGGGTTTTTCAAAACGGATCCAGTCGATCTCGACGCTGAATCCTTTTTGGGAAACAGGAGCAAACCAGATCTCATTGATCCGACCGTTCCAGGTTTTGATTTCACTCAACGGAAAGATATATTCATGAAATTGATTATCGATGATCGCCGGGAGTGCGCACATCTTCGCCTGATCGACGACATTATCCTTATTAAAGAGCGGACTTTGAGTCGATCCCCAGCGGATCCAGGTCTGTTCTTTTCCATCGGTTTTCGTCCAGCCTTTATTGATCTTCATTCGAACGGAAAGAGTATCGAAATTTCTCGCGGGAAACGGTTCCAGTCGATTTCTCATCGCGCTTCGTCCTACCCAATTTGTTGAAAGGCGAAGGGTTCCCTTCTCAATTCTCAGAAGAGTCGTTCCGTAAGGCTGCCGATACCATCCGTCGAGCGAATCTTCAAATTCCCATGAGGTCTTCGGATCGAATTTCATCGGCGGATATTCGTAGGGACCGAGTCCGATCTCTTTCGGATCAATATTCTTCGGCCAGCCGGAAGCCGGCTTTTTGCAGAAGACGTCCCGAATTGCTTCATAATATCCGAATCCGAATTCCTGATTCGGTTCCAGATAGCTTCCCTCCTGCCATTCGTTCAAAGGACCGAGAAGAACGCGTTTGAGTCCGTTTTCATCACAGAATTTCTTCGCTTCTTCGCAGATCGTTTTGAAATCTTTCGGATTCCGGCCGGTAACCACTTTTGCCTTTTCGAACGATCGGGGAGTATCATCCCAGCCGGCGGAGATGATCGGGAAGAACGGAAGCTTGGTGTAATTCAGGTATTCCCGCCAAATATTGGGATTCTCTTTCACAATGTACTTGAACGGGAAGTTCATTTTCGATTCACTCGGGAGCCGATTTTTTATCCGCCAAATCGGGGAGGTGTAATTATACAAAAAGGTCGCGTCGAATCCCGCCTTTTCGATTAATTTCAGCTGTTCTTTAGTTTTATCGACATAGATATTCGGTTTTCCCGGATCGGGATAAGGGGGATGCGAATATTGCGCGAAGCAGTACATTCCGGGAAAACCGGCTTCCCGGGCAATTTCGTTCATAAGATCGACGGCGCGCTTCATTCCTTCGCCTTTCTGAAGTTTTTCGCCCTTTTTCGCCGCTTCCCGAATGAAGCCTTCGTCCATTCCATCCACTTCCCAGAACATGAGAACCGGTTTTCCGTCGATCTTGTAATATTCCGGTGTATGGAAATAGCGGTCGATATAGATCTTCATGCGCTGCCGGATACTCGGGGTATCAGATCCGCATCCGCCCATGATCGCCCATTTCAAATACGATTTATATTTCGATTTATAGAATCCTTCGATCCAGTGCTGCAAGCGATTCGGATACCAGTTGGCGAAGAAGACGGAGATCCCGTTTTCCACGGCCCATTTGATCTGCCAATCGATCACTTCCGGATTCCCTTCATCATACCACCCCAAAAGCGGCTTGATCTTCGGACAGGTCTGTTCGATCATGTTCCACTCCGCCATCTGCTCCGTTCCCGGATAATAAAACGCGGCGATTTCATAATCGCTCCGCGCCGGCTGCGGAACCGGAACATAATCGGCTTTTTGGCCTGCGCCGAAAACCGATGAAATCGATGCAAAAAAGATCCCGATAAAAATCAAAAATACAAATCGCTTCATTAAAATGGATCCCTTCATTATGTTTTATTGGGAGGAATGGCGCTTAATATCATCCCAAACGGAACGGTTGCTCAAACGGTGGTTTAAGTTGTTTTGCACTGCCCTTACAGGGCGCTGCTTTTTGGGGGACGTTGACCCGGGGTGCCGCACAAACATTTCATGTTTGTGCTCTGCCCCGGGCTGGAAGGCATTGCCCCTTCGGGGCGCTGATTAC
>JAUNSU010000166.1 GCA_030539035.1 Planctomycetia bacterium | reverse complement strand
ATGTATTTGTTATCAAAAAATGATCCGTGAAAATCCGTGCTATCCGTGGTTTCAATGTCGATTATTCACAGTTTGAGGAAATAACTTTTTAAATACAGAGGGATGGTCAAAATGTTTACATCGGAACAATATGAACTGCTTGATTTTGGAAACGGAAGACGGCTCGAACGATTGGGGGGATTGATTCTGGATCGGCCTTGTCCGGCTGCAGAAGATCATATTGCCGCCGCCCCTTCCCTATGGAAGGATGTCGATGTCCGTTTTCTCCTTCAGTCGGGCGAATCCCGAATCGACACTTTTCAAAGAGGAAACTGGATCCCTGAATCCGATCTGGGATCCGCTTACTTCCTTACCCGTAAAAGCACAAACCAGGACACTCCGCCCGCCTGGAATATCCGGCATTCTCATCCCACTTTTATTCTGGAATTGAAAGGATCTCCGTTCGGGCATATCGGTATTTTTCCGGAACAAATGCACAACTGGGAAAGGATCCGAACCCTGTGTGAAGAAATGACTCAAAAGAAAGGACGCCCGGCCCGTATTCTGAATTTATTTGCCTATACGGGCGGAAGTACCTTGGCCGCGGCCGCATCGGGAGCGGAGGTCGTTCATCTGGACGCGGCCCGTAATATCGTCCAGCAGGCAAGAAAGAACGCCGATCTTTCTTTTAAGGAACCGCGATCCATTCGATGGATCGTCGAGGATGCCGCAAAGTTTGTCCGGCGAGAACGGAAGCGGGGAAATCATTACGATGGAATCATTCTGGATCCCCCAACCTATGGACATGGAGCGTCGGGCGAAGTTTGGCGGCTCTCGCGGGATCTTCCCAAATTGATGTCGGATCTCGTTCATCTTTTGGAACCGAAAGACTTTTTCGTTCTGTTGACATTCCACGCAGTCGGACCGGAGATCAAAACCATTCCGGCCAAGGTGAAAGAGGTTTTTAAAAATGAGTTCACCGGCGCAAATCAGAACCGTCTTTTATTCTCATTTGAACCCATTTTTATAGATTCAGCACAAAATGAAAAACTTACCGCAGGACATGGAATCCTGATTCGCGGTTGACGATACATAAGAAAGAAATAACGAGGAGAGATCCAATCATGAAAAAGGAAAAGTATTCAAGCGGGCTTCTGCTCCTGCTGCTGATGACCCTGATCGTCCGCGGAGGAGTTCTTTTTTACGACACAAGAACATTTAAAGAAGATCCGGACAATTACCGGCAGCTCGCGGAAAATCTGGAATACTATGGTGTATTCGGAAAAGGAGAAACGGCAACCGCGTATCGCCCGCCGCTTTATCCCGAGCTTCTTCGGGAAAGTTTTCGCTTCACGAAAGACGCGCCTCTTACATCGTTTCCGCAAAAAGCAGTCCCCAAAAAGGGATCAGATCCGCTCGCCGATCTTATTGCGAAAATTCCGCCTGATCTTTTGTTGACAAGAACAACGGCGATTGCGCTTTTTCATTGGATCCTTGGACTTTTAAGCGTTCTTTGTGTATGGGAAACGGCCAAAAATTTGCGCATGAGCCGATCGGCGGCGCTGTTTGCGGGCTTTCTCGTTGCGGTTGATCCGATCCTGCTGCAGCAGTCCCGGCTCGTGATGACGGAAACCCTCGCGGCCTTTTTTGCCTCCGCCATTCTGCTTTTAACCGTTCGTTTTTATACCCGCCGCCGGCGATTGACCGATCTGTTCTTTCTTTTCTTTCTGGGAATCATTCTTGGAATCGCATCGCTTTGCCGTCCGGCGTTTCTCGGTTTTGCGGTAATGATCGCGTTTTTCCTTTTGATCTTGAAAAAGCCGCCCAAAGACGTTGCGGAACAGCAAAAGATCGATCAAAAAATCTTTGAGGTTCCGGAACCCCAGATCGCGGAAACCATTCGGGAACAAAAACCGGAGAAAAAATCTCAGCATTGCATGAGTTTTCATCCGGTTTATCTGATCGCCTTTCTTGCCGGGCTTGCGATCTTTCCGGGCCTTTGGACGCAAAGAAATTATCAGGAATTCAAACAGATCATTCCAACCACAACTCACGCGGGATATACGTTTTTACTCGCCAACAATGCCTTGATCTACGATCATAATCAAAAAGTCCGGCCCTGGGAAACCTTCTGGAACGCCGAAGAATTTCATAAATGGTGGAAAGAAAAGCTGACTCAAACCGCGTCGGAACAGGGGATCCAGCCCGATTCCAAAGAGATGGAACTCTTGCAGGATCGGCTCGCCAAACAGGAAGGAATCAATATTGCACGAAAACGTCCCAAAGACTTCATGCGGGCAATGGGGATCCGAATCGGCAATCTTTGGCAATGTCTTCCTTACCGCACCGATCTGGAAAAGCCGGAAACGGACATGGTAAAATACGGACGATATTCGATCGGGATCTTTTACGCGATTGAAATTCTCTTTATGATTCTCGGATATCATCTTGTTCTGTTCCGCAAACGGGAAGCGCACCTTCCCTGCGGAACACTCTGGATTTGGGTCTTCCTTTTGATTCTTTCGGTCCAGATCCCCCATCTGTTCTTTTGGACGAACATGAGGATGCGCGCGCCCCTTGTTGTTGCGATTGCCCTTTTTGCGGCCTCGGTCTTCAGCCGAAAGAAAAAGGCTTCTCCGCCCAAATAATACCGGACTTTCAGCCGATCAAAAAATTCAAAATTCGCTCCTCCCCTTGAATGAAAATTTCGGGGAGGACCTTGAAAAGGGAATACAATTATCATATAATGAGGACCTCAAGGTGTATTCATGCCTTAACCCGCCTTTAATACCATTTCCCCATCAGGAGTAAAAAAATGCGCCGACTGTTTCTTGCGTTGCTGTTTTTATTGCCTTCGATTTCTTTTTTATCCGCAGCGGAATTAACCCCGGAAGGGAAAGAGCAGATCGAATCCGACTGGCTCTTCCAGTGCGATAATGCGCCGACATTTGAAAAGGCAAAGTTTGAAATCACTCGTGCGCGGGAATTGGCCGATCGAATGGCCGATCTCGATGATGCCCCGGAATTCCCGAAAGAACTGAAAGCTCTCGCCGATCTGGAAATGAAAATCGCGGCGGCCAAAGAGACCCCGGAACTTGCCAAACAGTACTATTTCGAAGTTCGCAAAATCAAACGTGCGATTGTCTTCGCCAATCCGCTCATCAATTTCGATAAAATCGTATTGATCGACAATCCCTATCCGAAAGGAAAAAAAGGGGACGCAACGGACGAATGGGGACATGAAGCGCGGCACCGGAATGGATTTATGGCCGAGCCGGGCGGACGTCTTCTGGTCGTCGGATTGAATCCCGGCGAACCTGTTCAGGATGTTCTCAAAGGAAAAGAGGGAAGCTTCTGGCGGCCCGATGTCTCTTACGATATGAAAAAGCTCCTCTTCAGTTTTCAGCCGAAAGGGGAAAAATCCTTCCATCTCTATGAATGCGCACTGGACGGATCCGGTTTAAAGCAGTTGACTTTCGGCGATTACGACGATCTGGATCCGATTTACTCGCCCGACGGAAAGATCATCTTTTGCAGCAGCCGCCAGCATTCCTACGTTCGCTGTATGCCGATGACCCATTCGTTCGCGGTCTCCCGGTGTGACGCCGACGGAAAGAATATTTACGTGATCTCCGCCAACGGAGAGCCGGAATATCTCCCCTCGATGCTCAACGACGGCAGGGTCCTTTTTACCCGTTGGGAGTATACGGATAAAGCGCTTTGGCGGGTTCAAAGTCTTTGGTCGATGAATCCCGACGGAACAAATACTCAGACGTTCTGGGGAAATCAGTCGGTTTGGCCGGATGTATTAACCGAAGCCCGCGCCGTTCCCAACAGTTCCAAAGTCTTCTTCATCGGATTGGGGCATCACGCCTGGTTTGACGGATCGCTGGGAATTATCGATCCGAGTGTCGGATTAAATTATCCGCTCGGTCTTGAACGAATCACTCGGGAAGTCAATTGGGCGGAAGTCGGCAATGGTCCCGAAGATCCCGCTCCGAAAGTCGATTATCACGCCGCCGGAAAATTTTATGCTTATAAAAGCCCTTACCCGCTTTCCGAAGAATACTTCCTTGTGAGCGCACGGGAAGGAAAACGTCTCTACAGCGGAGACGATCACGGCTGGTTCTTCCGCCTTTACATGATGGATATTTACGGCAACAAGGAACTTGTCTACAAGGGCAAATACAACGCGTATTACGCAATGCCCCTGGTCAAGCGGGAATATCCCGTGAAGCCGGATACGGTCAAATGGCCGAAGATCGGATCGGATGAGAAACCGGCTCCCGGCGTTCTTTACAGCAATAATGTCTTTGAAGGAGCGCCCGCCGTTTTAAAAGAAAAAGGAAAAGCGATTCGAGTGATCCAAATGGATCCGAAAACCTATACGACCTGGCATAAAACAGTCCAGCACGACGGTCCTGCGATCAGTGTCTTCCAGGCCGACGGCGTCAAAAGAATTCTTGGAACCGTTCCGATCGAAAAGGACGGCAGCATCAATTTTGAAGTTCCCGCCGGAGAAGCGATTTTCTTTGAAATGCTGGATGAGCAGGGGCGCGCGATTCACGTAATGCGGACATTTACAAACGTAATGCCCGGCGAACGGCGCGGATGTGTCGGGTGCCATGAATCCCAGCATGCGACTCAGCAGAACATCGCGGCGGCCGGTGCGCAGGTCGGAGACGCGATTCGAAAGGCTCCGGCAAAATTAACGCCGCCTTCCTGGGGTGCAGGCGAAAGCATCGGGTTCGAACGATTCGTTCAAAAACCGGTTCTGGATAAATACTGCGCGAAATGCCATCAGAATCCGGAACACGAGGCTTATAAAAAACTCAATATGGTTTGGCGGCCTTCCGCGCACGGCTGGTGGGCAACTGTTCATCACCGTCCGGACGATGTGAGTCCGTTCAATGAACCTTACTTGACCATGGTAACCGGAAAGACCCGTTGGGGACTCGCAAAAGAACGGGACGAACGTAATGTTCCTCGAAATATCGCCGGCCTCTTTATCGTTGAAGCCTATTCGGGGACCGATCCGGAAAATCTTAAAACCCTTCCTCCTTATTCCGCCTATTCTCCGGTCAGTAAACTCGTTCACAACGCGATGAGCGGTGAACACAACGGGGTGAAGGTCGAAGGTGAAGATCTTGCCCGTCTGATCGCCTGGGTCGATTGCAACGGACCTTATCTTGGTGATGAGGAAGTGCGAAAAATGTATGATCCGCAAACGGAAACGGTCGCAGCGATTCCGCCGATTTATCCGCGAATCGGAACCGCTCCGCGGATCAACCGCTTCAATATCCGGCAGGACGGCAATACCAAAGCGATGCTGGGGGATCTCCGGCTTCTTCCGAATGCGCCGAAAGAATTCAATCCGAACAAAAGGGTTCATGATTTCCAACTCAAGGAAGCTTCGGATGAATTGAAAAAAGGAGTATACAAGGTTGAACTGGTCAATTCCAACTATGGAAGCGATGAGTACAAGATTCAAAAGAATGTCCTTGAACAATTGAAGAAATACTTTAACGGAAGCCGGATGATCGATCTCAACGAACAAAAGTACAATACTGTTTTCGGAGATCCTGCTCCGCAAAAGGTAAAAACGCTTCGAATCGATTACCGAATCAATAATAGTCCGGTAAAACACGTCGTATTCAAGGAAAACGAACTGATCTTACTGCCGAAATAAGACAGAACGATCTCTTGCCCCTTGAGGATCTTTCCAAACATTTTGAAGATCTTTAAAAAAAACCGGGAACCGCGAACAATGTTTTGCGGTTCCCGGTATTGTATCTCCGGATTTTTTTGGTAGACTTTAACATCAACGGCGATCAGGAGGAACAGGAACCTCTTTTGTAATTGCCAAGTAATTCCAATAATACATTTTACCTATTTTACACATACTGCCAATATATTAAAAAAGATTGAGTAATGGAGTAATGAGAAAATGGAAAAAAATTGATCAGAAGCAAAATCTGAGATTTTTGAGGATTTCATTCATTCTCATTTTAAACGATCATGGACGAAAAAAACAAAAAATCGATTCGGGAAAAACTTATTGAAGCGGGGATCGACGAGATCAACCGGAACGGGATCCAGAATTTTTCCGTTCGACGGGTTGCGAATCATTGCGGTGTTTCCTGCGCGGCGCCTTACAAGCATTTTAAAGACAAGCAGGCGTTTTACGCGGCGATCATCGAATATATCCAGCAGCTTTGGTATCTCCGGCAGGAAAAGATCCTTCGCGAGAACAGTCCGGATCTTCGGAAACAGCTCGTTGCGATCAGCGTGGAATATATTCACTTTCTTGTGGAAAACCCCCATTTTCGATCCATTATCATGCTGAAAGATGAATCGTTCGACGCGGCCTTTATTAAAACGAAAGGAGAATTAAGCCCGGTATCCAAAGATCTTGTGCGGCAGTATTGCGAAGAAGTCAACATGCCGGCCAAGACGGCGGAAATTAAAATGTACATTGTTCGATCCATGATCTACGGCGCGGCGCTTATGTTCGATAATGGAGAGCTTCCCTGCACCCAGGAAGTCTTTCGGCAAGTACAGCGCGCAATTGACCGTGAATTCGACTTGCCGTAAAATTCATTTCCCTGAAGAGGAACCGTTCCGGTTTCTGTTTACTCATACTGTAAAAATATTTTTGTTTGGAACCACGGATGAAATCAATATAAGATTCGGGACTGATATTTTTGATGAAAACGTGTTT